>NZ_JBSFHC010000006.1:0-419388 GCF_053596835.1 Streptomyces sp. NPDC001606 | reverse complement strand
GAGTCGACGCGGAGCGTCGGCGAGGGACGACAACGCCGCAGATGTGCGTGCCAGAGCCCGCGACGCCGGCAAGATCCGAAAGAGAGGCCCTAGCGCCCCGCTCCCCGCCCGCCCTCCGAGAGGACCGCCATGCCAGGCATCCCGCCCATCGCGCCCTACCCGATGCCGACCAGCGGCGAGCTGCCCGCCCGTATCCCGCGCTGGACGGTCGACCCCGCCCGCGCCGTGCTCCTCGTGCACGACATGCAGCGGTACTTCCTGCGCCCGCTGCCCGACCCGCTCCGCGCCGAACTGGTCCGCAACGCCGCCGCGTTGCGCGACCACTGCGCCCGGGCCGGCATGCCCGTCGCCTACACCGCGCAGCCCGGCGGGATGACCCCCGAGGAGCGCGGACTGCTCAACGACTTCTGGGGGCCGGGCATGCAGGTCAGCCCGGCCGACCGGGAGATCGTCGAACCGCTGGCCCCGGCCGGCGGCGACTGGGTGTTCACCAAGTGGCGCTACAGCGCCTTCTTCAAGTCCGACCTGTTGCAGCGGATGCGCGGGGCCGGACGCGACCAGCTGATCGTCTGCGGTGTGTACGCGCACGTGGGGGTCCTGATGAGCGCCGTGGAGGCCTACACCCACGACATCGAGACCTTCCTCGTGGCCGACGCCGTCGCGGACTTCAGCGCCGCCGACCACCGCATGGCCCTGGAATACGCGGCCCGCACCTGCGCCGTCGTCACCACCACCAAGGAGGTCCTCGGATGACCGGTGTGCCCCCGGCCGATCCGCTCGGCCGCGTCCTGTCGCCCGAGCCCGGACCCTTCGCGCTGCTGCACCGTCCCGGCTCGGCCGGCCCCGGCGTCGTGGACGTGCTCCTCGGCGAGGTGTCCACCCCCGGCACGCTCGCCGCACTGCCGCTGCCCACGACGCCCCGGCAGCCCGGAGCCCACCACGAACTGCTCACCGTCGTGCCCTTCCGGCAGGTCGCCGAGCGGGGCTACGCCTGCGCCGACGACGGGGCGCCGCTCATCGCGCTGGAGGTGCGCGAGCAGGCGGCCGTACCGCTCGCCGACGTCCTCACCCGCGTCCCCGACCGGGGGATCCGGCTGTCCGGCGGGGACTTCGACGTGTCCGACGACGAGTACGCCGACATCGTGAGCCGGGTCGTCGCGGACGAGATCGGCACCGGCCAGGGCGCCAACTTCGTCATCAAGCGGTCGTTCGTCGCCGAGATCGCCGACTACGGCGTGGCCGACGCGCTGACCCTGTTCCGGCGGCTGCTCGAGCGCGAGTCGGCCGCGTACTGGACCTTCCTGATCCACACCGGTGAGCGCACCTTCGTCGGCGCCTCGCCGGAGCGGCATGTGAGCCTGCGCGACGGCACCGCCGTGATGAACCCCATCAGCGGCACCTACCGCTATCCGGCGGGCGGACCCACCCTCTCCGGCGTCCTGGACTTCCTCGCCGACCGCAAGGAGGCCGACGAGCTGTACATGGTCGTCGACGAGGAACTCAAGATGATGAGCCGGGTCTGCCCGGACCAGGTGCGCGTCGTCGGCCCCTACCTCAAGGAGATGTCCCGGCTCGCGCACACCGAGTACTTCATCGAGGGGCGTACGACCCGCGCCCCCCAGGAGATCCTGCGCGAGACGCTGTTCGCCCCCACCGTCACCGGCAGTCCGCTGGAGAGCGCCTGCCGGGTGATCGCCCGGTACGAGCCCGGCGGCCGCGGCTACTACAGCGGCGTCGCCGCGCTGATCGGCCGGGACGCGCGGGGCGCCCGCACCCTGGACTCCGCGATCCTCATCCGGACCGCCGACATCGACCGCACCGGGCGGCTCGCCATCGGCGTCGGCGCCACCCTCGTACGCCACTCCGATCCGGCCTCCGAGGTGGCCGAGACCCGGGCCAAGGCGGCCGGTCTGGTCGCCGCGCTGCGGGACGCCGCACCGACGGGCTTCCGGGACCACCCGCAGGTCCGCTCGGCGCTGCTCCGGCGCAACGACCCGCTCGGCGGGTTCTGGCTGGCCGGCCGCGCGGAGCCGGCCGCCGAGGGCGCCCTGCTCGGCGGCCGGCGGGTGCTGGTGGTCGACGCCGAGGACACGTTCACCTCGATGATCGAGAAGCAGCTGCGGTCGCTGGGCCTGGAGGTGACCGTACGGCGCTTCGACCAGCCGTACGCCTTCGACGAGCACGACCTCGTCGTCATGGGACCCGGCCCCGGCGATCCACGCGCCACGGCCGATCCGAAGATCGCCCACCTGGACGGCGCCGTCCGGGAACTCCTCGGCACCGGACGGCCGTTCCTCGCCGTCTGCCTCAGCCACCAGGTGCTCGGCCGGGCGCTCGGCCTCGAGTTGATCCGCAGGGCGGTGCCCAACCAGGGCGTGCAGCGGGAGATCGACCTCTTCGGCCGCCGGGAACACGTCGGCTTCTACAACACCTTCGCGGCCCGCAGCACCCGCGATGTCATCGACGGGCCGTACGGCGCCCGGGTGGAGGTCAGCCGGGACCCGAGCACCGGCGAGGTGCACGCGCTGCGCGCGGAACGCTTCGCCTCGATGCAGTTCCACGCGGAGTCCGTGCTCACCCGGCACGGCCCGCGCATCATCGGCAGCTTCCTGGCGGGCCTCGTGCGGGACACCGCGCCCGCGTCCCGCCAGACCCCCGTATCCCTGGCCGTCGCAGCCGTCGACGGCGTACCGAGCAAGGACCGTTAAGGACATGAGCGGAATACTCCACGGCAAGAACATCCTGGTCACGGGGGTGCTCAGCGAGAAGTCGATCGCCTTCCACGCGGCCCGGCTCGCCCAGCGGGAGGGCGCGCGGGTCGTCCTGACCGCCTTCGGGCGGCGCAGCCTCGTCGAGCTGACCGCCAAGCGGCTGCCCGAGCCCGCGCCCGTCGTCGACCTGGACGTGCAGAACCAGGAGCACCTGGACACCCTCGCCGACCGGGTCGCCGAGCACCTCGGCGAGGAACCGGCGCTGGACGGCGTGGTGCACTCCATCGCCTTCGCCCCGCAGGACGCGCTGGGCGGCAACTTCCTGAACACCGGCTGGAGTTCGGTCGCCACCTCGCTGGAGGTGTCGGCGTACTCGCTCAAGGCCCTGACCGTCGCGGTGCTGCCGCTGCTGGAGCGCCGCGGAGGAGCGGTCGTCGGCATGGACTTCGACGCCCGTCAGGCGTGGCCGCACTACGACTGGATGGGCGTCAGCAAGGCGGCGCTGGAGGCCGTCAACCGCTATCTGGCCCGCTATCTGGGCGGCCGGGGCATCCGCTGCAACCTCGTCTCGGCGGGCCCGATCCGCTCCATGGCCGCCAAGTCCATCCCCGGCTTCACGGAACTGGCCGAGGCGAGCACCTCGCGCGCGACGCTCGGCTGGGACCTGGAGGATCCCGAGCCGGCCGCCCGCGGGGTGGTCGCCCTGCTGTCGGACTGGTTCCCGCAGACCACCGGCGAGATCGTCCACGTCGACGGCGGCACCCACATGGTGGGGGCGTGAGCACGGACTCCCCGCGCGGTCCGCGGCGGACCTCCCCCACGCGCCCGACGACGAGCGATCTGATCGACCCGGCGGACCGGTCCACGGCGTTCCTCTTCGGGGAGGGGCGGGCGCGGTCGTGGTCGGCCCGGCCGCCGAGCCCCGTATCGGACCGACGGTGTGGGCGGCCGACGGCTCGGGGGACCGGGCCCATGAGCGCAGCTGGCTCGAGGGCCGGGAGACGGGGAGCTGGCCGGTGATGCGGATGGCGGGTCCCGAGGTCTTCCGCTGGGCGACCCGGATCGTGCCCGACGCCGGGCGAAAGGCCCTGCGGGCGGCGGGCGTCGAGCCGGCGGACCTGGCCGCGTTCGTGCCGCAGCAGGCGGACGCGCGCATCGTGGACTCCGCCGCGCGGGCCCTGGGCCTCGGCCCGGGCACCGTGGTGGCGAAGGATGTGGAGGAGATGGGCAACACCTCGGCCGCCTCGATCCCGCTGGCCCTGGAGGCGCTGCGTTCCCGGGAGGCGGTACGGCCCGGGGACACCGCGCTGCTGGTGGGCTTCGGGGCCGGACTCTCCTCGGCCGCCCACGTGGTGGTCCTCCCCTGAGGATGCCGCTCGATGTCCGCTATGCGGAAATCCAATTCCGGAGCCGCTTGCGCCGGGTGCAGGGAACCCCTAGCGTCAGCCGCCATGGCGTCTCTGAGTGGCAGTCCGTTCCCCTTCTTCGCCTTGGTGGTGACGGGCGTCGCGATCGCGGCACGGGCGCTCTCCCGCCGCCGGGACCACGAGGAGCTGCCCGACCCGGCCGGCTGGGCCCTGGCCCGGCGCGGCCTGGGCCTCGGCGCCACGGCGGTACTCCTCGGCGGCACGGTGTACACGGCGTACACGGTCGTCGCGGTGCCCGGACTGACGTACGCCACCGGCGGGTTCGGGCTCTACGCCCTCACCTACACCCTGCTGCTCACCCCCGCCGCCCTCTTCGTGCTGCCGCGCCTGCACGCCATGGCACGCCGGTACGACCTGGTCACCCCCGCGGACTTCGCCCTCGCCCGGTACGGCTCGCACGCCCTGTCCCTGGCGGTGGTGCTGTCCGGGCTGCTGGCCACCATGCCGTATCTGGCGCTCCAAGTCGTCGGCCTGGCAGCCGCGTTGCGGGCGATGGGCGTCGACCTGGCCGACCCCCGTGTGATGCTGGGGATCGTGCTCCTGTTCGCCCTGGTGACCGCCGCCCTGCTGCCACGCGGCCTGCGGGTGTGCGTGCGCGTCGCCGGGTTCAAGGCGGCCCTCATGACCGTGCTGCTGGTCGTCTCGCTGGCGCTGGTGGTGCACGGCGGCGCGGGCGCCGGACGGGTCTTCGAGGAGGCCGGACGGCGCCTGGCCGGCCACGGGATGAGCCTGGTGCCGCCCGTGGGAACCCGTACCGCCTATGTCACGCTCGCCGTCGGCAGCGTGCTCGCCCAGCTGATGTACCCCCAGGTGCTCACCGTCGCCCTGGCCGCCCGCGGAGCGGACACCGTCCGGCGGGCGGTCCTCGCCCTGCCCATGTGGACCTTCGCCCTCGGCCTCTTCGCCTACCTGGGCTTCGCCGCGCTCGCCCTCGGCGTGACCACCCCGCCCGGCCACGCCGAACTCGCCGCGCCGGAGCTGCTGCGCCGGCTGGCCGAACCCTGGCTGGCCGGACTCCTCCTCGGCGGCCTCGCCGTCGCCGCCCTGCTGCCCGGCGCCGTCATGGCCGTCTCCCTGGCCATGCTGGTCACCCGCAACGTCTACACCGAGTACTTCAACCCGACGGCGACCCCCAAGCACGAGGTGCGCATCGCCCGCTTCGCCGCCACCGCCGTCGTCCTGGGCGCCCTCGTCTTCGCGCTGCTGCTGCAACCGCAGGACGCGGTCAACCTGCATCTGCTGGGCGGCGTCTGGATCATCCAGACGGTCCCCGCCGTCGGATGCGCGCCCTACACCCGCTGGTTCCACCACCGGGCCCTGCTGGCCGGCTGGGCGGCCGGCATGGCGAGCGGCACCCTGCTGACCGTCGTGCACGGCTTCGACTCCGTGGTGACCCTCGGCTCCGGAACCGGACGGATCTCGCTCTACACCGCCCTGGTCGCACTCGCCCTCAACCTGGCCGTGGCCGTGCTCCTCACCCCGGTCCTGGACCGCCTGGGCGTGGTCCGCGGCCCCGCCGCGCTCGCACCCGGCGACCCCGTGGCGCGGCGCGGCTCCCGCTTCGCCTTCCGCATCGACTGACCCATCGAGCCGCAGTGAACAGGAGGAGTACCGGATGAACCCCACCCCACCACTCACCCGTGCCGGTCACCGCGGGGAAGCGGAGGAGACGACGGTAGTGGCCGAGCACACCGCCGCGGTCGCGCCGGACACCGCCCCGGACACCGACCGGGACACCGCCGTCGCCGCCCTGTTCGAGACCCACCACGCCGGTCTGCTCCGCCTGGCCGTCCTGCTCGGCGCCGGGCCCGACGCGGAGGACGTGGTGGCCGAGGCCTTCTACCAACTCCAGCGCCGCTGGGGACGGATACGGGACAAGGAGGCCGCCGTCGGCTATCTGCGCGGGGTGATCCTCAACCTGACCCGGATGCGTTTCCGCCATCTGCGCGTGGTGCGCCGGCACGCCCAGCAGAACGTGGAGTTCACCGAGGACTCGGCCGAGCAGCACGCGTTACTCCGCGACGAACACCGGCACGTGGTCAGCGCGTTGCGCGCCCTGCCGGCCCGGCAGCACCAGGTGCTCGTGCTGCGATACTGGCTGGATCTGAGCGAAGCGGAGATCGCCCGGACCATGGGCATCTCCCAGGGCGCCGTGAAATCCCACGCATCCAGAGGCATGGCGAAACTCAGCAGCATCCTGAAGGGAGCCGAGGCGTGAACGGAGGTACGGAGGAACGGTTGCGGTCGGCTCTCGCCGGGCTCGCGGACACCGTCCAGGAGTCACCCGACGCCTACCACCGGGCGCGCCGGCAGTGGCGCCGCCGGGACCTGCGGCGCCGCGCGCTCACCGTGGCGATCGTGCTGGTCATGGTCGTCATCGCGTGCGGAGTCGGCATCTGGGCCCTGTCCGGCGCTTCCCCGGCCCGGCACGTCATCTTCAACGGCGGCCAGCAGGGCACCGCACGGGACCGCAGCATCTTCCCGCCCGGGTCCCCCTGACGCACCCGCGCCCACCCGCGGCGGCCGTCACCGGCCTGTTCACCCTCAGGGGCGCCCCTGAGCGATCGTCAGGGGCGCCCTGAGCCATCCGCCGTCGAACGCGCGGCCGAAAGTCGCTATGATCACCGCGGCAAGGCTGTAGCGCAGAGGTCGTCGCGCCCACGCATCGAGCTGGAGGACGTCGGTTCGAATCCGACCAGCCTTGCCGCCCTTGTCGTGGAGGAAAGTCGATTGGCGTCGGTTCGTCCTGGGCGGGCGGAGGGCGATGCCGCCCTCGGCGAGCCGGGCACCGGCGATGGACCGGTGGAGTGGTGATGACGCAGCCGACACCCGTACGCTGCCCCGCGATCGAGCACCCGGACATCCCGGTCAGCGACCCCGCCGCCCTGGAGCCGCTGCTCGACCGGCTGCGGGCCGCGCCGGCGGTCGAGACCGACGAGACCTTCCCGCTCGGCACGGTCCGCGCGGACGGCCGGGTCGACCTGTGCAAGCAGGGCCTCGGACCCGGCGGCGCCGCCCGGCTGATGCCCGTCGCCACCGCCTCCCCGCACGCCGTGCACCTCCTGCTCGGCACCAACGCCATCGGGGACGACGGCGCCCGCACGGTCGCCGGCGCGCTGACCGAAGGCCACGGTCTGCACACCCTCTACCTCGGCTGCAACCGCATCGGCCGCCCGGGCGTCGGCGCGCTCGCCGACGCGCTGACGACGGACGGCACCGTCCGCGCCCTGTGGCTCAAGCGCAACCCGCTGGGCGAGGACGGCGCCCGCACGCTCGCCGCGATGCTCCGCCGCAACACCGCCCTGCGCACCCTCGACCTGGTCAACACCGGCCTGACCCTCGACGGTCTGCGGGCCCTGTGCGACGCCCTCACCGGCCGGCCGAGCCCGGTGGAACGCCTCTTCCTCGGCGGCAACGGCCTGACCGCGGCCGCCGCCCCGCTGCTGGCGGCACTCATCCGGGACGCGGGGGTGCGCGAGCTGTACCTGCCCGCCAACCACCTCGGCGACGAGGGCGCCGCGATCCTCGCCGCCGCGGCCGACCCCGCCCGCCCGGTCCGCCTCGGCCTGGGCGGCAACGGGATCGGCCCCGCCGGCGCCCGCGCCCTCGCCGGCTCGCTGGACGGCATCGAGGCACTCGACCTCGGCCGGCCGCTGTCGGAGCGCAGCCTCGGCGCCCCCGCCAACACCACCGGCGACGACGGCGCCCACGCCCTGGCCGCCGCCCTGCCGGGCAGCCCGCTGCGCCGGCTGGAGCTGCGCCACACCGGCCTGACCGGCCGGGGCGCGAAGACCCTGCTGGCGGCGGTGGACGACAACTCGCCCCTGGAGTACGTCGGTCTGGGGCCCGGCCTGCCCCGCAAGGTCAAGCGGTCCCTCACCCGGCGGCTGCGGCCGGTCGGCGGGGCGCATCCCGACCTGCGCGCGATAGGAAGTGTCTACCGGTGAGCGCCCCTGGCGAGTTCCCCTCGCTCCCCGCCGGGGAGGCGGCGAGCCGGAGCCGGGTCCGCCGGTACGCGGTGCCCCGCTGGATGATCGAACACGCGACCGCCGCCCGGCTGGCCGGTGACTGGCGGGCCGCCTGCGCGGCGGCCCGGGTCGACGTCGCCGTCGACCTCCGCGCCGTCGCCGCCCGCTGCGGTGCCGAGGTCGCCGCGGCGCTCGAGGACGACCTTTGCCACCTCGCCCCCGACCTGCTGCGCTGGCACCTGCCCCGGCTGCTCGGCGGACGGAGCACACTCGACACATGCGTCACGGTCGTCCTCGCGCGCTACCTCCCGAAGGCGCCGGACGAGGGCGCCCGGAGCACGCCGTACCTCTACGTCACCACGCCACCGATGACCGAGGGGCCGCAGCGGATCGCGCTGCGGTTCGGCAGGGTCGCGACCGAGCAGGCCGCCGGCGTCTTCGGGCGGCGCACCGAGGACTGGCGCCACGCACGGCACCTGTGGGACGCACGGCACGCCGCCGAACTGAGGGAACGGTGCGGCGGCGGCCCGCACCGGCCGCCGTTCTTCCACGCCGACGCCACCCCGCTCGGCCCCGGTGACCTGCCGGCAGCCGACCCCGGCGACACCGACCCGGCGGCGCGCACCGAATGGGCCGCTCTGCTCCAGCACCGGGGTGAGACGGCGGCCGCCTTCGCGGCCGCCGGCATCGAGCTGGACCTGACACCGCCGCCCAGCCGGCGCCGGTTCCAGGCGGACCCGGAGCGCATCCTGGCCGGGCTCGCGATCAACCACACCCGACTCGCGCCGGAGGTGCACCGGCAGGCGGCCGCGGGGGTCGCCGACGCCTTCCTGATCGCCGCCAACTGGCGGGAGTACGCCCTGCTGGAGCCCGCGGACGCCGGCGGGCTGCGCGTGCGCATCGTCGACCGGGACCACGTCAAGGACCTGCCCATCCTCGCCGAGGCCCTGTGGCGCAGACTCCCCGACCTCGACCTGCTGTGCCTCGGCGGCGTCGCGCCGGAGCACCTGCATCCCCTCGTCCGCGAGGCGCTGTTCCCGGCCCTGAAGGTGGCGCCGGGCGAGGCCGGCCCGCCCGGGCCGACGGCCCCCGCACCCGTACGGGTCCGCTGCCGCGGCGAGTGGCACGAGGTGGCCTTCCGGCCCGGCGGCCTGCTCCGGATGCCGCACACCGACGAGGAACAGCAGCGCGAACGAGCCCTGCGCGCCTTCGGCGGCGCCGTCGCCGGATGCTTCGCGGTCGAGCAGACCTGGACCTCCGGAGCGGGCCGCCTGCCGAAGGCGCTGCGGGCGCAACGCCAGGAGCTGTTCCAGCGGGCCCAGCACGGTGACACCCCCGGCGTGCTGGAACTGCTGGACGCGGGTGTCGACCCCCGGGTCCGGGACGCCAACGGGCGCACCCTGCTGCACGTCCTGAACCTCCTCGACCACGAGGAGCTGCTGCCACGGCTGCTGGCGGCCGGAGTCGACCTCGAGGCCCGCGACCGGCGCGAGCGCACACCGCTGTTCACGGCGGTCAACGACCTCGGCTCGAAGGCGCTGGTGGAGGCGCTCGTCGCCGCCGGGGCGCGGCTCGACGTGATCGACCAGGACGAGCTGTCCCTCGCCCATCTCGTCCGCCGCTACAAGCGCCGCGACCTGGCCTTCCTGCGGGAACGCGTGGAGTCCGAACACCCCGGCCTCGGCGGCGACTGGTGGGACGAGTGGTGGGAGGACCAGGAGGAGTCCGACGGGGACGACCCCGACGACGAGGAAGGGCTGTCCCTGTGACCACCGACCGCACCGCCACCGCCGTCGGGTCCCCGGGCCCGCTGGCGGCCGCGGACGACCTCAACCGCAGACTTCGGGTACGACGGACCGAGCCCGCCGCGAATCCGCAGCTGGAGGCGCTCGCCCTCGCCGTGACGGCCAATCAGCCCGTCTTGCTGTGGGGAGAGCCGGGCATCGGCAAGTCGGCCGCCCTGGACCAGCTCGCGGCCGGACTCGGCCTGCCGCTGGAGACGGTCATCGCCAGCGTGCACGAGCCGTCCGACTTCGCCGGACTGCCCATCGTGGGCGACGACCCGGCCGTGACCGGCGTGCCGATGGCCCCGCCGGACTGGGCGGTCCGCCTCGCCCGGGCCGGACAGGGCCTGCTCTTCTTCGACGAACTGTCCTCCGCCCCGCCGGCCGTGCAGGCGGCACTGCTGCGGGTGGTGCTCGAACGCCGGGTCGGCAGCCTGGTGCTGCCGGAGGCGGTACGGATCGTCGCCGCCGCCAACCCGCCGTCCAGCGCCGCGGACGGCTGGCATCTCAGCCCGCCGCTCGCCAACCGGTTCGTCCACCTCCAGTGGACCCACGACCCCCGGACGGTCGCCCGCGGCCTGGCCGGCACCTGGCCCGAGGTGGCCGTGCCCGTCGTCGACGCCGCCCGGGTGCCCGGTGCGGTCGCCCGGGCGCGCGGCGCCATCTCCGGCTTTCTCACGGCCCGGCCCGGCCTGGTCCACCACATCCCCGGGGACGCCGAGAGCCGTGGCCGCGCCTGGCCCTCCCCGCGCACCTGGGAGATGGCGCTCAAGCTGCTCGCCACCGGGTACGCGGCCGGCGCCGGCCGGGAGGCACTGGCCGCCGCGCTCACCGGCGCCGTCGGGGACGGGGCCGGCATCGAGCTGCTGTCCTATCTCGAACACCTCGATCTGCCCGACCCCGACCGGGTCCTCGCCGATCCGGACGCCTTCGCCCTGCCCGACCGCGGCGACCGGCAACTGGCCTTCCTCATCGCGGTGGTCGCCGCCATCCAGGGCGACCTCACCCGGCCCCGCTGGGAGGCCGGCTGGGCGGTGCTGGCGAAGGCCGTGGACGCGGGCGTACCCGACGTGGCCGCCCGCGCCGCCACCGACCTGGCGGCCATGCGCCACCTCGACTGGCCCGTACCGCCCGGCATCGACGCCTTCCTGAACCTCCTCCAGCTGTCCGGCGCGCTGCCCGGCACCGGCCGGTGAGGCGAAGAAGGATGACGGAGGACCGCGAGGGCGCCGACAGTACGCCGGGTGCTGCGGGGGATGGGGGCTGTGCCCCGGCTGCCGCGCAGGAGGCCCGCCGCGCGCAGGACGCTCGCCGCGCGCTGGACATGACCAAGCTCCTCGCCGCGCGGTACCGGGCGGCGAGCGACCGGCCGTATCTGGCCTCGGCCCTGTACGCCCTCACCGTCGTCCCGAGCGCCGAGGTCCCGACGATGGGTGTGGACCGGCACTGGCGCTGCTATGTGTCGCCCGCCTTCGTCGACGCGACACCGGTGCCCGAGCTGGCGGGCGTCTGGGTGCACGAGGCGGCGCACCTGCTGCGCGACCACCACGGCCGGGCGGACCGGCTCCCCGCCGCCGCCCAGCGCGACCGGCACCGGGTCAATGTCGCGCAGGACTGCGAGATCAACGACGACCTGCTCGCCGACGGGCTGCGGCTGCCCGACGGACGCATGGAACCCCGCCTCTTCGGCCTGCCCGAGGGCGAGCTGTTCGAGGCCTACCTGGACCGGCTGCCGCCGCAAGGGAGGACGCCGGACTGCGGATCGGGCGCGCACGGCCGCCCCGCCCCCTGGGAACTGCCCGGTTCCGCCGCCCCCGCACGGCTCGGCGAGGTCGAGGCGCAGGCCCTGCGCCGGCAGACCGCCGAGGCGATGCGCGCCCATCAGCGCACCCGCGGCACCCTGCCCGCGGGCTGGCAGCGCTGGGCCGAGGAGATCCTGGAACCCACGGTGGACTGGCGGCAGGCGCTGTCCGGCGCGGTCCGGGAGGCCGTCGCATGGGCGGGCGGAGCCGTCGACTACACCTACCGCCGCCCCTCGCGCCGTACGCCTGCGCTGCGCGGCGTGGTCCTGCCGAGCCTGCGCCGTCCGCTGCCGCGGGTGGCCGTGGTCATCGACACCTCCGGCTCCATGGGCGAGGCCGAACTGGCCGCCGCGCTGGCGGAGGTGACGGGTGTGCTGCGCGAGGTGGGGATACGGGGCAACCGGGTGACCGTGCTCGCGTGCGACGCCGATGTGCACGCCGTGTCCCGGGTGGTGGCCACCGAGCAGATCACCCTGGGCGGCGGTGGCGGCACGGATCTGCGCGTCGGTATCGAAGCGGCGCTCGGGATGCCGGACCGCCCCGGCATCGTCGTCGTCCTCACCGACGGATACACCCCCTGGCCCGACGAGCACCCGCCCTGCCGCGTCATCGCGGCCCTGCTGGGCCAGGCCCCACCCCAGCCGCCGAGCTGGGCGGAGACCGTACGCATCCCCACCTGACCCCGCTTCGCTCAGCCGGCCGTGGCGAGGTCGTCGAGGAGCCGGCCGAGGAGGGCCGGAGCCTGGATGTGGCCCAGGTGGCCCTGGCCGGCAAGTTCGTGCACCCCGGCGTCCGGCACGCGCTGCCGGACGTCGTCGAAGGAGGTGCCGTAGGGCGCCGTTCCGCGACTGTGCCGGCCGATGATCAGGTCGACGCGCTCCGCCCGCCGCGCCAGTGCGTCCGGAGGCGGGGCGGTGTTGATGGCGGCGAGTTCGGCGTGCAGCGGTTCGCTCAGGCGGCGCAGGGCGGCCCAACCGTGGGGATCGGCCCGGAGTTGCTCGACATGCGCGGCGGACAGGCCGGAGATCTGCCGATTGACGATCTCGACGCAGCGGTCCCAGTCCGCTGCCTCCTGTGCGGCCCGCAGGTCAGGCAGCGCATCGCGGCCGAACGGCCGCATCACCGGCTCGTAGGCGATCACATGGCGCATCGGACGCTCGTCGGCGCAGAGCAGGGCGATCAGACCGCCGTAACTCCAGCCGAAGAGCGCGCTCGTGCGGTCGAACTCGTCCAGGACCACGTCGAGGTCCTCGACCTCCGTGCGCAGCGTGTACGCGTCGGTCAACGGCCCCGAGGGAGCGCGGCCCCTGCGGTTCACCACCACCACCGAGGGCCAGGCGCCGACGGCACCGGCGACATGGCGCCAGGTGTGCGCATCGCTCATCGCGCCCGGGACGAGGACGAGTCCCGGCGCATCCGGCTCGCCGTACACGTCGACGGTGACCCAACTGCCCCCGCCGACCGGTAACTTCTTCTGGATCGTTCGCTCCATAAACCTATTATGGAGCGAACGCTCTAGGATGCAAGGGTGACCGAACGCACCCGTGGACGACCCCGAGCCTTCGACCGAGACCGCGTGATCCTCGAGGCCGCCCGCCTGTTCTGGCGCCGGGGCTACTCCGGCACCTCGACCCGCGCGCTGACCGCGGCCCTCGGGCTCTCCACCTCCAGCCTCTACGCCGCCTTCGGCAGCAAGGCCGGCCTGTTCGAGGAATCGGTGCGGACCTATGCCGAGCGGTACAGCGAGATCTACCGGCAGGCCGTGGCCGAGCCGGACATCAAGGCCGTCGTCGACCGCGTCCTGACCGGCTCGGTCGACGAGTTCACGCAGCCCGGCGACACACACCCCGGGTGCCTCGTCACCAGCGCCGTGATGACCGACAGCACGAGCACGCTCGACATCAACGCCTACGTCACCGAACTCCACCGCGCGAACGAGCAGGCGCTCCTGCGGCGCTTCGAACGAGCGCTCCAGGAAGGCGAACTCGCCGCCGGAACCGACCCGGCCGTACTGACCGACCTCGTCCAGACCCTCTGGCACGGTCTGTCCGTACGAGCCAACCTCGGCGCATCCCGAGCGGATCTGATGGAGACGGCCCGGCTCGCACACACCCTGATCAGCCGGCACCTCACGGACAGGGCGTCTCGCTCCACGCCGTGACCGCGGTCGGCATGATCACCACCGCGTGGGCCTCGCCGATCTCCGCGCGCATACGGTCGAGCAGTGTGTCCACGTCACCGATGGTCTCCGCCGGTCCACCGGCCCGGGTGTTGCCGGGCAGCGCCGCCTGCGACAGTGCCCGGTAGGTCTGTACGACGAGCGGGAGGACCGTGTCGTCCTCGGCGCCGCCCATCGGTGTCGTCGCGGAGTCGTCCAGGGGCCGGGTGCCGCCCAGATAGAGCCATGTCTTGGTGAGTCCGTGCTCGGCGTCGAAGTCGCACGACTGCTGTCGATGCGACGGCGTGCGTAGAAGCGGTAGTTGAGCCCGTCGCCGGGGCGGTCGGTGGCTCGCCACAGGACGGCGCCCTCGGCGAACGCCGGTCCGTAGGCGTCCATCCCCGCGCGGGTGGCGGCTTCCGAGTAGGGCGCTGCAATGCTCTGCGCCGTGGCGCGGACGTCTTCCAGGAACCGCGAGGCGGAGAACTGCTGGGGCTGCGCGGTGTGGTCTCCTTCCTGGCTGGCGCGGGTGTCCGGTGTGACAACTCGCCCGCTGAGGCGAGGACTTCCGTGATCGATGGGTGCCGGAGGCAGGGTACGTGCGGGGCGCCCGGGCGGACCGGACGGCGGGGGAGGGAAGGCATGGTCGGCCGGCACGCCGACGGGGGCCGCCCCGCCGCGCGACACCGGCGCGTCAGGCGAAGTGCCCGGCCGCCGGGCCGTGTCCGCACCGTGCCGCGGTCTCCGACCAGACCCAGAGCTGCGTGCCGGTCGGGCAGTCACGGTCGGCTGGGACGGGTGCCGGCCCGCCGGCCGCGTGACCGGCGGACGGGTGGCCGCTGTGCCGGGCCGGGGCGGCGGGGAGATCGCGGGGCTGGGCCGTCGGCGCCATGTCCTCGTCCGTTCTGGTTCCGGGTGGGTGGGGGCCCGTGCCGAAGGGGGAGTGGCACGGAACCCGCGCTCAGGAGGGTGCGGTCAGGCCGCGATGCCGGAGGCGCTGATGGTGACGGGGATGTTGTCCCGCGTGGCCTTGGAGTACGGACAGATCCGGTGGGCGGCGTCGGCGAGTTCCTCTGCGGTCGCCTGGTCCACGCCGCCGAGGACCGGGCTGAGGACCGCCGAGAGGGAGAACTCGCCGTCGTCGCCGTGGGTGAGGGTGATCTCGGCGGTGATCGCGGTGCTGGTGAGCCGGATCCTGCGGGTGGCGGCGGCGCGGCGCAGGGCGCCGAGGAAGCAGGCGGCCCAGCCGGCGGCCAGCAACTGCTCCGGGTTGGTCGCGTCGCCCGTGCCGCCGAACTCCTGGGGAACGGCGAGCCGGGTCTCCAGATGGCCGTCGCGGGAGCGGACGTGACCGCCGTTGCGGCCCTCTCCGTCGACGTCCACATGGGCGGTGTAGGTGGCTGCCATGGTTCCTGCTCCTTGTCGGGGGCGAAGTCTTCGACCGGCCTCGGATCCGGAACACCCTTTCAGGCGTCACCGGTTGAACCGGTGACGTCATTGTGGCGAGCGGCTGCGTCACCGGTCAAGGGGGTGGCGCCGTCCGGGCGTGCAAGCAGGCAGCACAAACGGCGAACACGGCACACGTGGCGCCGTGTTCGCCTGCGGGATCACCGGTTCGGGGAAGCGGTCACCCCGCCCGGTCGGAAGGTGCCGCCTCGGGGCAGGGGCCCGGGTAGACCGGGAAGCGCAGATACGTCGTCACATCGCCGCGCCGCCGCCCTGTCCGGTAGCTGACGAGTTCCTGAAGCCCGATGAACGAATCGAGTGCGCTCGGAGCGAGGGAATAGACAAGGGCCCGATAGGGCCCGACGGGCACGCCCTCCTCGGCCAGCACCGCCTGGACCCGGCTGACCACGTCCCGTTCGTCTCCGCACAGGTCCGGCATCCGCAGATAGGTGCTCGCCTCGTCCGCCCGGTCCACGCCGCCCCGGAAGGCCAGGCACGTCAACGCCGCCTCCCCGGCGTCCTTCCGGTCCGGGCCGGAGAGTATGCGGAACACCTTGGAGGCGTGCAGCGGATCGTGGGTCCGCGCCGTCGCGGCCAGGGCGTTGACCGTGTCCAGATCCACGATGTGATTGCGGTAGTAGATCTTGGCCCGTGCCGAGGGCCTGTCGGCCAGGTCCAGGGCGAAGAACTCCAGCTCCCTGTCGCCGGGGACCGATCCGTGCGACCGCGTGGTGTTCTTCCACGCGGAGTCCATGTGCAGCCGTTCCATGGCCCGTCCGGTCACGGCCTCGCGCCTCGGATGGTCCCATCGGTAGAGGCCGAAGTACGCCTTGAAGGTCAGCCCCTCGCCGGGGCGCCAGGCGATCGCGTGCCAGAGGGGTGCCGGCTCGTGGCCGGCGTCACCGAGGAAGAGGTCCTCGACGCTCAGGTAGCGGTCGAGACTGCCCCCCGGCCGGCTCGCCAGTTTCCGCGAGACCTCCATGGCCGCTTCGCTGGGCCGGGACGAGCAGAAACCGGCGTCGAAGAGGATGCGGAGTTCCGGCTGGGCACCCGACCAGTTGACCGAGATCTCTGCCGGGAATCCGTCCGCTGCGACATAGGAGGGAATCGCACATTCGCGTCCGACGGGTGTCCGGAACCAGTCGCCCAGGACCTCGCGGAGAATTGACTCCGTCTCCCCGGCGCCGCCGAGGGGAAGGGAAAGCGCACGTGCCGCGGTTCTCCAGCGGTGACAGACGAATTCCCCGAAGGACTGATCGGCCGCATCGAATATCGCATACCGAGTTGCCATGAGTTGCCCAGCTTTCTGTGTGCTCACAGGTCGGTGGCCGCGGCGGTGATCACACGGAGTACGTCGTCCACATGTTCTTTGTGCGTGCGATGTGCGAGCACGCAGAGGCGGATCAGCTGCCGCTCCGCGACGGTCGTGCCGTGCACCACCGCACCGCCCTCGGAGTTGATCCTCTCCAGAAGCCGCCGGGTCGCGGCGTCGGCGGTGCGCTGTGCCGTCGCCCCCGGACCCTCGGGCCGTACCGCGAAGGCGACGGTGGTCAACTCGGGCCGCCAGGGGACGTCGAGACGGGGGACGGTGCTCAGCGTGCCGTGGATGTGGTCCGCGAGGTCGAGCTTCTCGTCGAGTGCGTCACGGAAGGCGGAGAGTCCGTGGAGGTGCAGCGGGAGCCACACCCTCACCCCCCGGTTCTCCCGGCTCAGTTCGATGCCCCGCTGGGCGTAGTCGGGCAGGACGTCGGACTCGCCGACGTCCTGGAGGGCGGTGGCCGAGCCTTCGTGCGCGGCGTGCAGAAGAGCCGGCTCCCGCACGACGAGCGCGCCGGTGCCGAACGGCAGGAACAGGGCCTTGTGGGGATCCAGGGTCACGGAGTCCGCCGATTCGAGGCCCGCCGTGCGCTCGCGGCCGCGTGCGGTGAGCCGGAAGAAGCCCCCGTAGGCCGCGTCCACGTGGAACCAGAGACCCTCGCGCTCGGCCAGGGCGCCGGCGTCCGCCAGTGGATCGATGGCCCCGGTGTCCGTGGTTCCCGCTGTCGCGACCAGCAGGAAGGGCCGCAGTCCTGCCTCGCGATCGGTGCGTATGCGTTCCGCGGCCGCACGGAGGTCCATCGTCAGGTTCCCGGTGACCGGTATCACGCGAACGTTCTGCTGCCGGATGCCGGCGATCCGCGCGGCCTTCGCCACGGAGTAGTGCGCCTGCTCGCTGACGTAGAGGGTGCCCCGCCCGATGTCCTCTCCCAGCCGGTCATGACGAGCGGTCACGAGGGCGGAGAGGTTGGCCATGGAGCCGCCGGTGGTGAGGACGCCGGAGCTGCCCTGCGGAAGCCCGCACACGTCCTGCGCCATCCAGCGCAGGACACTCTCCTCGAGGGCGGTCAGGGCGGGTGCCGCCGCGGCCAGGGTGCCGTAGCGGTTCAGCGCCCTGGTGAAGAACTCGGCAAGAGCGGACGAATATATTCCGCCACCGGGCAACGCCGCCATCAATCGCGGTCCGGCGGTTTCGATGGCGCTTTCTGCGGCCGTGCCGAGCCGGTCCAAGAGCGCTTCCAGGGGCGTGCTGTTCTCCGGGGGACGTGCCAGGAAGGAGTCCGTCAGTTTTTCCCCGGCATCGGGAACGGTCCTGTCGTGCGCCGGCCGGAGGTGCGCCGTCGAGAGGAACGTGGCGACCTGTTGCGTCACCATGTTCGCCATATCGACCATCGTCGCCCGGTCGGGCTCCAATGGAGAGGGTCGATGGATATTCATGCCGACCAGGATGGCGTGGCCATCAAGAATCTGATCATGACTCGGATCACGTTTTATGAAGCGTTCGGCGGTGCGGGCTGTGCGGGCGCGTGGTGCCGTCGGCGAGGCAGTGCCTTCGTCGCTCCTTGGGCAACTCCCTTGCGCCTCAGTACAGATGAGGTCGTCACCGGTTTGACAGGTGACGTACTCGGGTGCGAAGGTCGTGGTGTGCCAGGCCGGGTGTCCCCGCCTTCACGCAGGGCCGGGCCACCCGGCCGCGGGCCGGTCATCGGAATCACGTGACGGAGGGGCTTGTCATGATCAACAGGCGTACGTTCACCAAGACCGTCGGCTGGGGCACCGGTGCGGCCGCGGTCTCGCTGACCGGCCTGCAATCCAGTGCGTCCGCAGCGGCTTCACACGCACCGGCCGGAGCAGCCGCCCGCACCGTGCCTGCCGTCACCTCCGGCACCCACACCGCGTTCCAGACGCTGAAGCACGTCAAGGCGGGTGTCCTCGACATCGGTTACGCCGAGGCGGGGCCCGCCCACGGTCCGGTCGTCCTGTGCCTGCACGGCTGGCCCTACGACATCCACAGCTACGTCGACGTCGCCCCGCTCCTCGCCGGCCTCGGGTACCGCGTCATCGTTCCCTACCTGCGCGGCCACGGCAGCACGCGTTTCCTGTCCCGCCACACCCCCCGCACCGCCGAGCAGTCCGCCATCGCGCTCGACATCGTCGCGCTGATGGACGCCCTCGAGATCGACAAGGCGGTGCTCGCCGGGTTCGACTGGGGCTCGCGTACCGCCGACATCATCGCGGCGCTGTGGCCGGAACGCGTCAAGGCCCTTGTCTCGACCGGCGGTTACCTCATCACCGACCGCCGGGCGCAGCAGGTGCCCGCCGCCGCGGCCGTCGAGCACAACTGGTGGTACCAGTGGTACTTCGCCACCGAACGCGGCAAGAAGGCGCTGGAGAACGTCGACGAACGCATCGCCCTGTGCCGCTATGTGTGGACCCTCGTCTCGCCCGGCTGGGGCTTCGACGACGCCACCTTCCGGCGCACCGCCCAGGCCTTCGAGAACCCCGACTACGCGGCCATCGTCCTGTTCAACTACCGCTGGCGCATCGGCCTGGTCGAAGGGGACCGCCGCTACAGCCGCTACGAGGCGCAGCTCGCCACCCGGCCGCCCGTCCACGTCCCCACCATCACCCTCGACGCGGCCCTCGACCCCTTCACCCCCGCCGGTGCCGGCTCCTCGTACCGCGACCACTTCACGGGCCCCTACGAGCACCGCACCCTCGCGGACATCGGCCACAACCTGCCGCAGGAGGCACCGACCGCCTTCGCCCAGGCCGTCGTCGACGCCGACCGCCTGTGACGGTGCGCCGACCGACCGAAGGAGACCAACGCGTGATGGTGTACGACCGGCTGTTCATCGGGGGCTCCTGGACGGAGCCGAGCGACCCGGCGCTCCTCGCCCTCACCTCACCCCACGACCAGTCGCTGATCGGCCGGGCCGCCCAGGCGCAGCCGGCCGACGTGGACCTGGCGGTGGCGGCGGCACGGGCCTCGTTCGACACGGGCCTGTGGCGCACCACCCCGCCGGCACAGCGGATCGGCATCCTGCGCCGGTTCAACGCGCTGCGCGAGGAGAACGCGGAGAAGGCCGCGCGTCTGGTCTCGCGGGAGAACGGCTCGGCGCTCTGGTTCACCCGTGCCGGGCAGCCCGGCCTGACCCGGCAGGCGAACGCCTACCTCAAGGCGGCGGAGGACTTCGCCTGGGAGGAGACCCTGGAGCCCTCGGATCCGGCGTCACCGGTTCGCAGTGTGGTGCGCCGGGAGGCGATCGGCGTCGTGGCGGCCGTGATCCCGTGGAACTCGCCGTTCTCCTCCGCCACTTCGAAGATCATCCCGGCTCTGGCCGCCGGCAACTCGGTGGTGCTGAAGGTGTCCCCGGAGAACTCGCTGAGCATGGGCTTCCTGGCCGAGCTGCTGGAGCGCACGGGCCTGCCGGAGGGGGTCGTCAGCGTCCTGCCCGCGGACCGGTCGACCAGCGAGTACCTGGTGTCGCACCCGGATGTCGACAAGATCGCCTTCACCGGCTCGACGCGGGCCGGCCGCCGTATCGCCTCCATCGCGGGCGAGCAGCTCAAGCGGGTCAGCCTGGAGCTGGGCGGCAAGTCCGCCGCCGTCATCCTGCCGGACGCCGACATCGGCGAGGCCGTCGCGGGCCTGAAGTACGGCTCCCTGCTCAACAACGGCGAGTCGTGCATCGCGCAGACCAGGATCCTCGCGCCGCGCGGCCGGTACCAGGAGGTCGTCACGGCCCTGAAGGAGCTGGTCGAGTCCTTGAAGGTGGGTGATCCGAGCGACCCCGGCACCTTCATCGGCCCGATGGTCCGCCCCGACCAGCAGCAGCGGGTGCTCGCCTACATCCAGCTCGGCATCGAGGAGGGCGCCCGACTGGTCACGGGCGGCCCCCGGATCCCCGAGGGCCTGGAAAGGGGCAACTACGTCACCCCCACCGTCTTCGCCGACGTCGACAACTCGATGCGTATCGCACAGGAGGAGATCTTCGGCCCGGTCCTGGTCGTCATCGCCTACGACGACGAGGACGAGGCCGTACGCATCGCCAACGACTCCCCGTACGGCCTGTCCGGCGGGGTCTGGTCCTCCGACGAACAGCACGCCCTGGAGGTCGCCCGGCGCATCCGCACCGGCACCGTCACGGTCAACGGCGCTACCGTCGCCTTCGACGGCCCGTTCGGCGGCTTCAAGGCCAGTGGGATCGGCCGTGAGTACGGCGCGGTGGGCCTCGGCACCTACACCGAGTACAAGACCGTCACCGTCTGACGGCCGCCGAACGAGGAACGGAGTACGGGACATGAGCAAGGAACTCGCGACGGACGCCGCCGCGGCGGCAACCCGGCGCGCACGGTACGGCGCGCTCCCCGACCGCGTCCGCTTCGAGGACATGGTCGAAGAGGTGAAGACCGCTCAGACCGGCGCCGACGCCTCGTACGCCCCCGAGGGCTCATGGACGTACTACTCCTGCCTCGCCCTCGACCTGGGGCTGTAGACGCCCCCCCGAGGTGTCCGGACACCACGCCCGCCGGACGGGCGCGCCCCACGCCGCCGGATCAGCTTCCGGCGGCGACGGACGTCGTCCGCTTCCGCGCCCGGTAGGCCGCCGCCTTGATCTTGTTGCCGCAGGACTCCATGCCGCACCACTGCCGGCGCATGCCCCGGGAGCGATCGATGTAGACCCGCGTGCACTCGGGGTTGCCGCACTCCTTGAGCAGCGGGACGTCCGGCCCGCTGAGCAGTTCGACGGCCTGCCGGGCCACGGTGGCCAGTGCCTGCCCGGGGGTCGCGTCGGTGTGCCGGCCCGCCATGGTGAGCTGCGGCGTCGCCGGGGCCTGGCGCGCGGCGGCGTTGAGCACCGCGAGCGCCTGCCGGTCGAAGTCCTCGCCGAGGCGGCGGTCGGTGACGAGCCGGTAGACCGCCTCGCGCACCGCGACCGCCTCCCGGACGTCGTCCTCCCCGGCGGGCGTGATCGCGTCCACGAGCCCGGACTCCAGGTACCAGGCGGCGAGCCGGTCCGGCGTCGCGAACATCTCGAACCGGGCCGACCGCCGGGCGCGCAGCGTCGCCGCGAAGTCGAGCGCCGGGTGCCCGCACACGAAGACATGGTCAAGATTCACATCACCATTTTGACAGGTGACTACGGCGAGGGGCAAGGCAAGGCGGAGTGGCCGCGGGCGATCCGCAGGAGCAGGGTGGCCTTGGCATCCGACAGCAATGCTCTTGCCGGGCAGGCCAGTTGGGAGCTCCGGACCCCGAGGCGCGAGGAGGGGAGCGGGGCACCCCCTGTAGCCTGGCGGCGGGGCCCCCTAGGCTGATCGCCGCAGGGGGGCGAAGCCGGTCCCGCTCCCGGTTTCGGATCCCGGTGGCCGGGAGGCCCGGGCGGCGTGACCCGTGCTAGCGTTGCCCGTTTGCGGCGTCGCTGTGCCGGTGCTCCGTTCGGGAGTCGCTCTGGCTGGTGGCCGCGTCCCTGCCGCGCCTTCCCCGGTACGGTCCCTTCGGAGGAAGGCTCTCTGTGAGCGAATCAGCACGCGCCGATGCCCGGCCCCAGAACGATGTGTCCGAGGCGACGAACGCCACGTCGGCAGCGCGTACGGCGGTGTCCTTCGCGGAGCTGGGATTGCCGGCCGAGATTCTGCGGGCGCTCGACGAACACGGTGTGACCGTGCCCTTCCCCATCCAGGCGGCGGCGCTGCCGAACGCGCTCGCGGGACGCGATGTCCTGGGCCGGGGCCGCACAGGATCCGGCAAGACGCTTGCCTTCGGCCTGGGAATGCTCGCCCGCACGGCCGGGCGGCGGGCGCAGCCGAAGGAGCCGCTGGCGCTCGTTCTGGTGCCCACCCGGGAACTGGCGCAGCAGGTCGGGGGGGCGCTCACCCCGTACGCCGAGGCGCTGCGGCTGCGGCTTGCGACCGTGGTGGGCGGTGTGTCCATCGGACGGCAGGCCGCCGCGCTGCGGGAGGGCGCCGAGATCGTCGTCGCCACGCCCGGCCGGCTGCACGACCTCGTCGGGAGCAAGGGCTGCCGACTGGGGCGGGTGCGCATCACGGTCCTGGACGAGGCCGACCAGATGTGTGACATGGGATTCCTGCCGCAGGTCACCGAGATCCTGGACCAGGTGCGTCCCGACGGGCAGCGGATGCTGTTCTCCGCCACCCTCGACCGCGACGTCGACCAGCTGGTGCAGCGCTACCTGCGCGACCCCGCCGTCCACTCCGTGGACCCTTCGTCCAGCGCGGTCGCCGCGATCGTGCACCACGTCTTCGTCGTGCACGGCCCGGACCGGTACGCCGTGGCCACGGAGATCGCCGCCCGGGACGGCCGCGTCCTGCTGTTCCTGGACACCAAGCACGGCGTCGACCAGCTCACGCGGCATCTGCGGGCCAGCGGCGTGGCCGCCGCCGCCCTGCACAGCGGGAAGTCCCAGCCGCAGCGCACCCGGACCCTGGCCCAGTTCAAGAACGGGCAGGTCACCGCGCTGGTAGCGACGAACGTCGCCGCACGCGGCCTGCACGTCGACGACCTCGACCTCGTGGTCAACGTCGACCCGGCCACCGACCCGAAGGAGTACCTGCACCGCGCGGGCCGCACGGCCCGGGCAGGCCGCTCCGGCACCGTCGTGACACTCGTCCTGTCGGGACAGCGCCGGGAGACGAGCCAGGTCATGGCGGACGCCGACGTCGCCCCCAAGGTCACGAAAGTGCGGTCCGGCGAGGCGGAACTGAGCCGGATCACCGGCGCCAAGGCCCCCTCCGGAATTCCTCTCGACGGCGGCCCGGCCGTACCGCGCCCCAAGAACCACAACGCCCCCTTCCGAGGCCTGGGCAGCACCAAGGACACGAAGGGCGGCTCCGGCAGCAGGTCGTCCCGGAAGAGCACCGAGGCCCGCAAGCTCGCGGAGGCCCGCAAGTCGGCCCGGGTGCGCCGCGGCGCCTGACACCGGCTTCCCGGACGATCAGTCCGTGGTGCCAGAGCTATCGCTGGAGTCGGCCTGGGCCGGCCGCGCACCCGGCCGGACAAGGTCTGCGCTACCGCTACCGCAACCGTAAGAAGCGTGGCTCGCGCGGCGGTTGGAAGCTGACGTTCCCATCAAGCTGACGTGACATCACCGGTTGCGCTGGGCGTAATCCCTGGCCAGAGCTATGCAAAATTCAAGTAATCTGCGGAGCCGATCCGACGCGTCCGCCGTCGGGGGTGCCACAGCCTGCCTCACTCTGAACTGGTATGGACCACGAGTGGTGGCGGGTTCTGATGGCACCTTGAGAAATGGAACCCGACCTGCGACAACGTGACGCGTGCCGACTGGCGGGGTGTGTTCGTTCCGGTTGCGGCCGTGGGGTGTTCGACGGGCGCGGGTGCCTGCGGCACGACGTAACCGGCCGCCGGGCGCCGTATTCACATCTTGGTCACATATCTTCCCTCCCCCCTGCACATTGATATGGTCGCCTTCCGTTTCGGCGATGAGGGGATGCCGGAGCGCCGAGAGGGGGGCATCAAGTCGCTGGCATCCGGCCCGCGTTCAGCGCGGCTCGGCTGAGACGGCGTCCGCATCGATTCAGGCGATGCGGTCGGCTTCACTGAATTCTTTCTGACATTCCGGGTGCTGGGGAGCACCCATATCTGCGCGGCAGAGTCCGCACGCTCGACGACGCCATTTTCGGCTTGCCCGGAAACGGCATTCCGTCCTGCGGCGACGGGCTTATTCAGGCTGCCCGCAGACTCCGTTCTTCTATGCCTAGGGGGGCTTTCATGAAGGCGTTGTCCATTGTCATACCCGCACTCAACGAGGCGGCCAATCTGCCTGCGGTGATGGAGACCGTCCCGGTCGCCGAACTCGCCGCAGCCGGCTGGAGCACCGAGGTCGTCGTGGTCGACAACGCGTCGACCGACGGCACCGGCGACGTCGCACGCGAGCTGGGCGCCCGGGTGGTGCATCAGCCGGCGCGGGGCTATGGGAACGCGTACCACGCGGGGTTCCACGCGGCGGACGGCGACGTCATCGCCACCGGAGACGCGGACCGCACGTACCCGTTCGACGCACTGCCGGAGCTGCTGGCGACACTGGAGGAGCACGACGTCGAGTTCATGACCACCAACCGGCTGGGCCGGGAGAACGCCGCGGCGATGAAGCGCTCGCACTCCCTCGCCAACCGCGCCCTCAGCGGGGTGAGCCGCATGCTGTTCCGCAACGGGCTGCGCGATTCGCAGTCGGGCATGTGGGTCTTCCGGCGTCACGTGTGGCAGGGCATCGACGTGCGGTCCACCGGTATGGCCTTCTCGCAGGAGATAAAGAACGCCGCCACGCTGGCCGGTTACCGCACCCTGGAGGTGCCGATCGAATACCGGAAGCGGGGCGGCGAGGTGAAGCTCAACGCACTGCCGGACGGCATGGCCAACCTGCGCCAGTTGTTCCACCACCGCTTCCGCAGATCCCTTGCCGTGCCGACCGTCTCCGTGCCCCCGCAGCCCTCCGGCGTAGAGGAATTCGGGACCATCGCATGAGCCGACTGCTCGACGCGCCCGTCCGGCGGTCGGCGGTGCCCCTCGCGGGGCACCGCCGCCGTCGGCGGACGCGTGCCGTGCGAGGGCGCCGGAACCGCGCCGTCGCCGCCATAGCTGCCCTGCTCGTGCTGGTGACGGTCGCGTGCACCGTGCCGTGGGTGCGACATGAGCTGCGCGCCTCGTTCACCCGCCTGCCCAGCACCTACACGGAGCTGTACTTCGACGGCACCCCGGAGGTCGTGCACGGCACGGCCGTGGTGCAGGTCACCGTGGTCGCCCACGGAGCCGCCCCGCGGACGTACCAGCTGCGCGTCTGGCTGGCCACGGCGTCCGGCCGTACCGAGCTCTCCCGCACAGTCGGCCTCACCTCGCGCGCCGAGGTGCCGCTGCGGACGACGGTCCGGCTGCCGTACCCCCGCGCGGGGCACGGCGCGGCGGCGCGCACGGTGGTGCACGTCGCCCTCCTGGGGCAGCCTCAGACGCTTCACTACACCCTGGACGACACACCGGAGGGCACCTCGTGACGCAGCGCCAGATGACGGTCACCACGAGCTGGGACGACGGACACCGGCTCGACCCGCGCCTGGCGGACCTGCTGGCCCGGTACGGAGTACCGGGAACGTTCTACATCGCACCCCGCAATATCGAATTCGCTCCCGCCGACCGGCTCCCCGCCGCGGGCATACGGGAGTTGGCCGCGCGCGACGGCGTCGAGATCGGCGGGCACACCCTCAGCCATCTGAGGCTGCCGCTGATCGAGGAGGCAGCGGCTCGCGAGGAGATCAGCGCAGGGAAGGCCGAGTTGGAGGACATACTCGGGGGCACCGTCGTCAGCTTCTGCTACCCGCGCGGCGAGTACCGTCCGGTGCACGTACGGCACGTCGCCGATGCCGGGTTCCACCTCGCCCGCACCGTGCGGCGCAGTTCCCTGGCCACGGGTCCGCTGCTGGAGATGACCACGACGGTCAATGCCTACGCCCACCGGGTCGACGTCCCGCTCGCCCTGCGTCTCGCGGGCGGCAGACCAGGCCGCGCGGCCCAGTTGTACCTGCACTGGGACGAGTTGGCGATCCACTGGTTCGAACTGTGCCTGGAGCGAGGCGGTGTCTACCATCTGTGGGGGCACAGCTGGGAGGTCGAGGCGCGAGGCGACTGGGCCCGTCTCGAGCGGGTGCTGGACCACATCAGCGGCCGGTCGGACGTTCGCTATGTCACCAACGGAGCGCTGACCGGGGCAGGTGTCGCATGAGCACGGTGCTACAGATCACCCCCTACTACCCGCCTCACCTGGGTGGACTTGAACGGGTCGTGGAGAGCCTCGCCGCGGGCCTCGCCGAGCGGCACGACGTGCGCGTGGTCACTACCACCATCGGCTCCGAAGGCGCCCCGCGCCTGAGCCGGGAGGCTGGGGTCGGCGTGGTGCGCCACCGGTCGCTCGAGGTCGCCCACACGCCGATCGCTCCCGGCATGGCCCGGACTCTGCTGCGCAGCCCGCGCCGTTCGGTGCTGCACCTGCACTCCGCGCACGCACTGCTGCCGGAGATGGTCGCGCTGCTGGCCCGGCTGCGCGGACAGCGGTTCGTGCTCCACTTCCACCTGGACGTCGACGCCTCCGGCCGGCTGGGCTGGTTGCTGCCCGCCTACAAGCGGCACGTCTTCGGGCGGGTGCTGCGCGCCGCCGCCGCCGTGCTGGTGCTCACCTCGGCCCAGGCCGACTTCGTCACGGCCACCTACCGGGTGCCCGCCGAGCGCATATTCGTCGTTCCCAACGGGGTCGGCGCCCAGTACTTCATGCCCGTACGCGAGCCCGCCGAAGGCACCCTCGATCTGCTCTACGTCGGCCGGCTCAGCTCCCAGAAGCGCGTCGACCGGCTGCTGGAGTCCATGGCCCTGGTGACGCGGCCGGTGCGGCTGCGCATCGTGGGCGACGGCGAGGACCGTGACGAACTCATGGCCCATGCGGACCGGTTGGGTCTGAAGAACGTCCGCTTCGACGGACCGGCCCTGGGCGCCGACCTGGTGCGTGCCTATGCCGATGCCGAGGCATTCGTGCTGCCCTCCGACAAGGAGGGGATGCCGCTCGTCGCCCTGGAGGCCATGGCCGCCGCCCTGCCGGTGATCGCCACACGCGTTCCCGGCAACATCGAACTCCTCGACGGCGTCGGCCTGCTGGCAGAGCCCCACCCGGCCCGGCTCGCCGAGGCCATCGACGCGATCGCCGCCGACCTCGGGCTCCGGGCGGACCTCGGGCGGCGCAGCGCAGAGGCCGCCCGACGCCACCGGTGGGACGCGGTCGTCCGCCAGGTCGAGGACATCTACACCGAGGTGCTGTCGTGAACATCCGCTCCTGGTCCGTCACGACCGCCTTGGTGGCGGCCCTGATGGAATGCGTGCCGGGCACCCCTGCCGGGTTGCTGGTCCCTGCGGGGCTGTGGCTGCTGCTGGGAGCACCCACCCTGCTGTTCACCGCACTCACCGAGCGGGCGCTGTCGACCCTGGACGGACGCGTGCTCGTCGGCCTGGGTCTGAGCGTCGTCGGAGCCCTTGCGCTCCTGCTGGCGCTCAACACGCTGCTGCCCGTTCTCGGCGAGGACCGGCCCTTGGAACGGGTGCCGCTGGCCCTGGCGGCGGCGCTGTACGTGGTGACGCTCGCAGGGGTGTCGGCATGGCGCGCCTCCGTCGGATGGCGCTCACTGCTGCCCGGGGCGCCCCTGCGCGCCGACCGCCCGCCGGTCTCCCGACCGGTGGGGCTGGCCCCTGTCGGCGGCCTGGGCGCGCTCGTCCTGGCGCTGTGCGTTGCCGGCCCTGTCCGCCTCAACAACGGCCTGGGTGGCGGCGTCGCCGTCACCGCGCTGGTCGTGGTCACCGCGCTGCTGGCGCTGCTCATCGCGCGGCGAGGCCGGTACACGGTCGGCGTTCTGGAGCTGGGCCTGTGGTGCGCGGCCGCCGGAATCCTGCTGCTGACCAGTCTGCGCGGCTGGTACATCACCGGGCACGACATCCAGCGCGAGTACGAGGTCTTCCGGCTGGCTGCCGACGCCGGGCGCTGGAACATCGGCACCTTCCGCGACCCGTACAACGCCTGCCTGAGCATCACCTTGCTGCCGGCCGCGCTCACCAGGCTGACCGGTATAGAGGGCACCTACGTCTTCAAGGTGCTGCTGCCGCTGCTGTTCGCGCTGACACCCGTACTGGTGTACCGGTCCGTGCGGAACACGGCGCCGCAGATCGTCGCGCTGCTGTCCGCGGTGTACCTGATGATGTTCCCGACCTTCTTCACGGACATGACCTTCCTGGGCCGGCAGGAAGTCGCGTTCTTCCTCATGGGGTGCGCGACGGGCGTGGTCACCGACACCGCCCGGCCGTTCGCGCGACGTCGTGCCCTCTTCACGGTGCTGGTGGTCGGCATCGTGCTGTCGCACTACTCCACCACCTACGTCCTCGTCGCCGTCCTGGCCCTGGCGCTCGCCGCCGATCTGGCCTGGCGGCTCCTCGCCCGACTGCGCCGTCGCCGGCCGGCCGGGCGCGGATTCCTGACGTGGTGGATGGTGGCCGCCACCGCCGCGGCGGCGTTGGTGTGGTCAGGGCCGGTCACGCATACGACCGGGCAGCTGCACAGCACCCTCTCGCTGACCGCACGGGAGCTGACCGGACAGCGGACCGACACCGCGTCCTCGGACGTGTCCTACAGCCTGTTCAGTGGCGCGTCGGTCAGTGCCGAGCAGCGGCTCGTCGACTACCGGGCCGACGTCGTGCGGCAGACCGAGAGCGGTCGGGAGCAGGGCGTCTACCTGCCCCTGAAGACCATCGACCGGTATGCCGTCCCCGTCGTCTCCGAGCAGGCGAGGCTTCCCCTGACCGCTGTCGGACGTGCCCTGCGGGCCGCCGGCGTCGACGTGGCGGCGGCCAACGGTCTGCTGCGCGCCTGTGCCGCCGCCCTGCTCCAGGTACTGCTGCTGGTCGGTCTCGCCCTGGTCCTGTGGCCCCGGCGCACCGGACGCCTGCGTCCCCGGCCCGGCTTCCGGCCGAGCCGTGACCAGGTCACGCTGTCCCTGGGCATGCTCGGCGTCATCGCCCTGCTGACAGCGCTGCCCCAGCTCTCCGTCGACTATGGGGTGCTGCGCGCCTTCCAGCAGGGGCTGTTCTTCTTCGCGCCCTTCGTCGCCGGCGCCTCGCTGTGGCTGTTCCGCTGGGCGCGTCGATGGGCGGTTCCGGCTGCCTGTGTGCTGGCTCTCGGCCTGCTGCTGGACCTGACCGGGGTCGTACCCAAGGTGCTGGGCGGCTACCCGGCGCAACTGCACCTGGCCGACTCCGGGCAGTACTACGACATCTACTACGTCCACCCCGAGGAGCGCACCGCCATCCGCTGGGTGCAGTCCCGCGCCACCGAGACACAGCGGGCCGACGTCCAGTCCGAGGTGCAGACCGACCGCTACACCTTCAGCCGTCTCCAGTCGCTGATCCGGGGCCGCGCGCAGAACGACATCTTCCCGGTGCTGGTGGGCTCGCGCACGTATGTCTTCCTCGGCACGACCACGGTGACCAAGGACCAGGCCACCACGTTCTACCGCGGGGACCTGGTGACATACCGCTACCCGATCGGGCTGCTGGACGTCACCAAGAACAAGCTGTACAGCAACGGGGGAGCGGAGATCTACCGATGAAGCGCGTGCTGCTCGTCAGCCACTACTATCCGCCGCACATCGGCGGCATCGAGAACGTCGTCCGCAACGAGGCCGGTCACCTGCGCCGGGCCGGCGTCGAGGTGACGGTGCTGACCAGCGGTGCCAGGACCGTCACCGAGGACGACGACGGAGTGCGGGTGGTGCGCATCGCCGCCTGGAACCTCCTGGAGACGCGGGCCGGCGTGCCGTTCCCTCTGCTGTCGCCGCGAGTGTGGCCGACCGCCGTGCGCTGGGCCGGCTGGGCCGACGTCGTCCACGTGCACGACTGCCTGTACGTGACATCGTGGGCGGCGGGCCTGGCGGCGGGGCTGACCCGCACTCCTCATGTGCTCACCCAGCATGTCGCGGTGGTCGAACACCCTTCCCGCGTCGTGCGCGCCGTCCAGCGCGGCGTGTACCGGCTGGCCGGACGGGGCCTGCTGCGGCGGGCGCGGCGTGTGCTGGTCGTCAACGACCGAGTCGCCGAATTCGTCACCGACCACGGCGCACGCCCCTCGACCGTTCGTCTCCTCGCCAACGGAGTCGACACCGACACGTTCCGGCCGCCCGCCTCGGACCAGGAACGCCGGGCCGCCCGACTGCGCTTCGGCCTGCCCCAGGACCGTGTCCTGGTGCTGTTCGTCGGCCGGCTGGTGCCCAAGAAGGGCTACGACCTGTTGTTGGCCGCCGCCGACCCCGCCTACGACCTGGTATTCGCCGGCGACGGCAGCGTCTCCACCAGCGACCGGCCCGGCGTACACCACCTCGGCGCCCTGCCGCCGGAACAGCTGGCCGAGCTGTATCGCGCGGCGGATGTCTTCGCTCTGCCGTCTGCCGCCGAGGGATTCCCCCTCACCGTCCAGGAGGCGATGGCCTCCGGCCTGCCCGTCGTCACCACCGACGACCCCGGATACGCTCCTTACGGCCTGGACCGCACCCGGGTCCGGCTGCTGCCCCGGGAGGTGCCCGCGCTGCGTTCCGCCCTGTCGGAGCTGACCGGGGACGAGGAGCTGCGGGCTGCCATGGGCCGCTACTCCCGTACCTGTGCCACGGAGGGCTTCGCCTGGCCGGAGCACACCGTCAAGCTCCGCGCCCACTACCTGGGCGCCGACGGATCGCCGACCCGCGAGGCAGCGGCGTGAGGCGGGTGATCCGGGCGACGCTGGAGACCGCGCTCGTCCACGGGCTGCTGGGCTGGCTGTACGTCGCCGCCATCGCCGCCGTACGGCCGTCCGATCTGACCGTGCCCATCAGCTCCCTGGTGCCGGTGCGGCGCGACACGTTCGGCGCCGTCTGCTTCGCGCTGTCCGCGCTGTCGGCGACGCTGCTGCACACGACCACCGGACGCTGGTGGCTGCGGACCGGCCCCCAGCGGGGCCTTCGGGCGGCACTCCTGCGCACCGGCACGGTCTACGGCCTGCTCATGTGGGCGTACCTGTGCGTCAACTCCCTCACCCACCGCGAGACTCTCGCTCGCCCGTTCACCCACTTCGCCGACGTGCCCCGGGAGGGGCAGACCGCGTCGTGGACGTTTGCCGTGACGGCGGTGACCCTGCTGCTCGCCCGGGCGCAGGCCCGGCTTGATCGCCCGGCAGGAGAGCCCGTATGAGTCTGACCGCCCGCCCTGCCCCGCCCCAGCCGGTCGTGGCCCGCCTCGCCCGCGCCCGGGCCATGGTGCGCGACCCGCTGATCGCCAACTCCCTCTTCCTCATGGCCACGACCGCGCTGGGCGCGGGTGCCGGATTCGTCTTCTGGATCCTGGTCGCCCGTCTCTACCCGGCCGCCGACGTGGGCCGCGCCTCGTCGCTGCTGTCGAGCCTGTCCCTGTTGTCGTACTTCAGCCTGTTCGGGCTCAGCTCGACCCTGGTCCGGCACCTGCCGACCAGCGACCGGCGTGCGGAAGAGGTCAGCACCGCGCTCAGCACCGTCGTCGTATGCTCCTGCGTCATCTCCGGCGGTTTCGTGCTGCTGGTGCCGTGGGTGGCGCCCGAACTCGGCTTCCTGCACGCCTCGTTCTGGTATGCGGCAGGCTTCGTCGCGCTCGCCGCCGGCGCGGCCGTCAACCTGCTCACCGACTCCGTCTTCGTCGCCTTTCGCGCGTCCCGCGTCAACCTGGCCGTCAACGGCGTGCTGATGAGTCTGGTCAAGCTCGCCCTGCCGGTGCTGTTCGTCTCCGCGGGCCCCTTCGGGATCTTCGCGGCCAGCTCCGTGGCATCCACGGTCGCCGCCGCGGCCAGTGTTCTCGCCATCCGCCGCGGCCTGCGCCTGAAGGTCCGGCCGAGGTTCTCCTGGCGCACCTTCCGCGCCACCCTCGGCTACTCGCTCGGCAACTACCTGTCCGGCAGCCTCAACCTGATCCCGCAGATCGTGCTGCCGATCGTCGTCCTCCAGACCCTCGGGCCGGTCCCCGCCGCCACCTACTTCGTCGCCTTCCAGATCGCCAACCTGGTCAACTCGGCCTCCTACGCCATCGGCGAGGCTCTGTTCGCCGAGGGCTCCCAGCACGGCGTCGCCCTGGGCCCGATCGCCGTCCGCTCGGGCAAGGCCATCGCCCTGGCCACCGTCCCCGCCGTGGCACTGGTGGCCGTCCTGGCCCGGCCCGTCCTGCACGTCTTCGGATCCGCGTACGAGGCCCACGGCACCACCACGCTTACGGTCTTCACGCTCGGCTCCCTCGCCGTCGCCTTCAACACCTGGGTCAGCTTCCTGCTGAAACTGACCCGGCAACTCGTCGCCATGGTCGTGTCCAACGTGGTCCTCGTCGCCGTCGTCCTCGCGGTCGCCCTGACCCGGCTGCACGAGGGCCTGCCGTGGGCCGGAGTCGCCTGGGGCGTCGGCAACCTCGCCTCCGGAGCCGCGGCGGGCGTCGCTCTGCTGACCCGCATGCGCGCACCGCACACCGGACGGCACCGGCGCACCGGGAAGGAACGGAGCACCGCATGAAGATCCTTCAGATCGTCAACATCGGCCACGAGGCGGGGGGCGCCGAGAAGAGCGTCCGCCTCATCGCCGACGGCCTCGGCGCGCGCGGCCACCGCGTCCACGTCGTCGCCACCGACCTGCTCGCCGAGGGCCGTGAGGTGTTCGCGGACCACCTCGTGCCGGCCATTACCGGCACCGCGCCACGTCGTTTCGCCCGCAAGCTGTTCTACCCGCGCGCCCACCGCCAGGTGAGCGCTGTCGTACGCGACTTCGCGCCCGACTGTGTCCATCTGCACACCATCGGCGAGTTCGGCCCCGCCGTCCTGGACGCCACCGCCCGCACCCGGCGCGTGCTCACCGTGCACGGCCCGGAGGACTGGACCCGCGACCTGCTGCGGTGGAACCTGCCCAGCGCCCCCGACGGCCGGCTCTCGCCCGCCGACACCGCCCGCTACGCCTACCTGCGGTACGTGCAGCGTCCGGCGTACCTGCCACGACTGCGCCGCCTGGACCGGGTCCTGGCCCCCAGCGCGTACTTCGCCGCAGCCGTTCGCCCCGACGTCGGCCCCCGCGTCCCTGTGCACGTGCTGCCCAACGGGGTCCCCGGCACGGTCGTCGCACAGCCGCTGCGCGAGCTTGACCATGTGCTGTATGTGGGGCGGCTGGAGCGCGTCAAGGGCGTCGACGTGCTGCTGGAGGCGTTCGCGCGGCTCGGCCGCGGTCGGCTGACCGTCGTCGGCGACGGCCCTGAGCGAGCGCGATTGGAGGCACTCGCCGGTCCCCGCGTCACCTTCACGGGCTGGCAGGCGGCCGACGCCGTGGCCCGGCATCTGGTGGGGGCGTCCGTTGTGGCGGTGCCGTCGGTGTGGCCGGAGAACTTCCCCACCGTCGCCCTGGAGGCCCTGCGCACCGGACGCCCCCTGGTCGCCTCTCGGGTCGGCGGCCTTCCCGAACTGGTCGGGGACGACAACGGGGCATTGTTCCCCGCCGGGGACGTGGCCGCGCTCGCGGCCGTACTGGACCGCCTGCTCGGCGACCGCGAGACGCTCGCCCGCATGGGCGCGGCGTCGGCGGCACGGGCGCATCGCTATACCGTCGAGGTGTTCCTCGACGGGCTGGAACGGCATTACGAAGAGGTGGTCGGGGAATGAAGGTCGTCATAGTGGACGCTTTCGACCGGGGGAATCGTGGCGACGCGGCTCTGCTCAGCGTGGCCGTCCAGCAGGTGCAGGAGGCTTTTCCCGGTGCCCATGTGCTCGTGGCGGCGTTCGAGGACCCGGCCGCATGGCCGGAGTTCGAGGGCGTGCGCAACATCGGCTCGGTGCGCCGCTACGTCGGTGAGGAGACCGCGGGACGTGCGGCGAGGGTCGCACGCAAGGTAGCGGTCCTGGGCCTGGGTGCGGTCGCCGCGCTACCGGGTGGCGGGCGGCTGGCCTCCGGTCTTGCCGTGCTGCTGCCACAGGAGTTGCGAAACGAGATCCGGGCGGTCATGAGCGCCGATCTCGTGCTGTCCGTGGGCGGAGGTCACCTCAACGCCCGCCCCGACCTCCCCTCCGACCTCAACATCGCCTTCCTCCTGCTGCCGCTGTGGCTTGCCCAGCGCGCGGGGGTCCCCACGGTGCTCGGGCCGCAGTCGTTCGGGCCGTTCCCGCGCCGACGGCAGCGGTGGATGGTCCGGCGGGTGGTGGGCCGGGCCGTGGCGGCCGTGGCCCGAGAGGACATCAGCGTGGCCCGGCTGGCCGAGGCCGGGGTCACCGAGCCGACCGTCCGGCGCGGCGTGGACAGTGCCTTCGCCTTCCACAGTCGGTCCCGGCGGCCTTGGCGGGCCGAGCTGGGCGTGCCCGGGGATGCGCGGCTCGTCCTGGTCACGGCGCGCCGACACCTGCCGGGTCGTCAGCAAGAGGCGTACGAGGCGGCCATGGCGGGCGCCGTGCGGCGGGTTCTCGACGACGGCGGTCACGTCGTACTCGTCCCGCAGGTCACCTGCGCCTTCCAGGCCGACGACGACAGGCCGGTCAACGCTCGTATCGCCGCACACGTGAGCCCGCACCCGGCCCTGCACGTCCTGGACGACGCCGGAATCGACCACCACGACGTGCACGCCCTGTACGGCACCGCCGACTTCATCCTTGGCACCCGCTTCCACTCCGTCATCTTCGGATTGACGTCGGGCGTGCCGTGCGCCGCTGTCGAGTACGACCACAAGACGCGCGGCATCATGGCGGACCTCGGACTGGAGGAGTGGGTGGTGCGCATGTCCGACGCACAGGGCGCGGTCGTCGCCGACCTGCTCGACCGGCTCCTGCTGTCCGGCGACGACTACAGCAAGCGACTGCGGGCTGTCCTGCCCGCCTACACCGCGCAGGCCGGGGACTTCGTCGGCGTGCTGCGCACGGCGGTGGCCCGGTGACCACGCACGTGCCCACCACACCGACGGTGCTGCTGGCGACGCCGTACCTGCCGCCGTCCCTCGGCGGGGTGGAGCAGTACGTCTGGCACCTCGCCCGCGAACTGGGCGCCCATCACGGGTACCGGGTCGTCATCGCGACGACGACGGGCGGGCCGATGGGCGGTCGGCCGGGCCGATCCGAGGACGGGCCCGGCGGCTGCGTCGTGTACCGGCTGGAGGCCCCCGTGCTTCTGTCGCGCACGCCCGTCGGCGCGGGCTGGCGGCGGCAGCTGCGGCGGATCATCGAACGGGAGGGTGTGGACCTGGTCAACGGGCACGCACCGGTGCCGCTGTTCGCGGACGCCGCGGCCCGGGCCGCCGGGGACACCGGCCGGCCGTTCGTTCTGACCTACCACACCGGGCGCATGCGCAAGGGCAGGCCCACGACCGACGCCGTGCTGGTCGCGTACGAACGGACGGTGCTGGCCGGGACCGTGCGACGGGCCCGCGAGGTCATCTGCTCGTCCGACTACGTGGTGGCCGACCTCGCCCGCCTCTTCGCGGGCCGCGCGACAACGATCCAGCCCGGCGCGGATCTGGACCTGTTCACGCCAGGTCCAGTACCGGCCGAGCCCCGGGTGCTCTTCGTCGGCTCACTGGAGCAGCACACCGCCTACAAGGGCCTCTCCGAACTTCTCGCCGCCGTCGCCGAGTTGAAGAAGCGGGGGAGTCCCGTACGGCTGGAGGTCGTCGGCGACGGCACGGCGGCGGGCAGCTACCGGCGCACCGCCGACCGGCTCGGACTCGGCGGCACGGTCACCTTCAGCGGGCGGTTGCACGGGGCGGACCTGGCCGCGGCCTATCGGCGTGCCCGGGTCCTGGCCCTGCCCACGTCCTACGACAGTTTCCCCAGCGTCCTGGTGGAAGCGATGGCCGCCCGGCGCCCCGTCGTCACCACCCGCGTCGGCGGCATCCCGAGCCTCGTCCGGCATGAGGACAACGGTCTGCTCGTCGCGCCGGGGGACCGCACCGGACTGCGCTCCGCACTGACTCGGGTGCTCACCGATGACGCCCTCGCCGACCGGCTCGCCGCGGCGGGGCTGGCCCACGTCCGCAGCACGCTGGGCTGGGGGCGGCAGGCGACCCGCACCGCCGATGTTTTCGCCCGAGTGCTCGAGGGCCGCAGGCCCCGCACGGTCGCGGTCGTCGCCCCCTACTACCCGCCCGAGATCGGCGGCGTGCAGAACTACGCCGAGCGGGTCGCCACCGCGATCGCCGGGGACCCTGCGCTGCGGTCCGTGGTGATCACCACCAACCCCGCAGACCGGCGCACCGGCGTCACCGTGGAGGACGGCGTGCCTGTCGTCCGGCTCGGCACCTGGGCCCGCCTGTCCAACACCCCGCTCAGCCCCCTGTGGCCGTTCCAACTACGTGGCTGGCTGCGGCGGATGCAGGTCGACGTGATCAACACCCACGCGCCGGTTCCCGGCCTCCCCGACCTGGCGGTCGCTCTGCGCGGTCAAAGGCCCGCCGTGGTCACCTATCACGCCGGCTCGATGCTGAAGGGCGAGGCCGCAGCCGATCGGGTCATCCGCTGCTACGAACGTCATGTGCTGCCGCGAGTGTTCGCCCGGGCTCGGGCGCTGGTCGCCGTCTCCCCGGTCTCCTTGGCCGCCCGCCACCCCGGCGCCTTGCAGATCACCCCCGGCGTGGACACCGACCGTTTCACCCCCGGCCCCCTGCCGCCGTCCCGGCGCCCCCGCACAGTGGTGTACCTGGGCCGCATGGACCGCACCTCCTCCTGGAAGGGCGTCGACGTCCTCCTCGACGCCGCCGCACAACTCCCCGACGACGTCACCCTCACCCTGGTGGGCAGCGGTGACGCCGTCCCCGACCACCGCGCTCACGCGGAACGGCTCGGTATCGCCGACCGCGTGCACACCCCCGGCCAGTTCACAGGGGACGACCTGGTGGGGGCCCTGCAACAGGCCGCCGTCGTCGTCCTTCCGTCCAGGAGCGAGGCCGAGTCCTTCGGCATGGTCCTGATCGAGGCCATGGCCTGCGGCACTCCGGTGGTCGGCTCGGATGTCGGCGGCATCCCCCATGTGATCGACCCCGGCACCAACGGTCTTCTCGTCCCGCCGGGCGACCCAGCCGCCCTCGCCGACGCCCTGGTGTCCCTCCTGGGCGACGGCCACCTGGCAGACCGCCTCGGTGCGACAGGCCGTCAGACTGCCGTCCAACGGTACGCGTGGCCGGCGCTGACGGCCCGCTATGTGCGGCTGTTCAGAGAAGTGAACACGGGGGAGCGTGAGCTGTCCCGAGTTCGGTGAGCACGCTCGGTGCGGAGTGCCTCCGGGCTCTAGAAGAAGCCGAGTTTCTTCGGGCTGTAGGAACACAGAAGATTCTTGGTCTGCTGGTAGTGCTCCAGCATCATCTTGTGCGTCTCACGCCCGATCCCCGACTGCTTGTACCCGCCGAACGCCGCGTGCGCCGGATAGGCGTGGTAGCAGTTGGTCCACACGCGGCCCGCCTGGATGGCGCGGCCCGCGCGGTAGGCCGTGTTGATGTCCCGGGTCCACACCCCCGCTCCGAGGCCGTACAGCGTGTCGTTGGCGATCTTGATGGCGTCGTCGAAGTCGTCGAAGGAGGTCACCGAGACGACCGGGCCGAAGATCTCCTCCTGGAAGATCCGCATACGGTTGTCGCCCTCGAAGATCGTCGGCTGGACGTAGTAGCCACCCTTCAGCTCCCCGTCGAGTTCCACGCGCTCGCCGCCGGTGAGCACCTTCGCACCCTCCTGCCGGCCGATGTCCAGGTAGGAGAGGATCTTCTCCAGCTGGTCGTTGGAGGCCTGTGCGCCGATCATCGTGTCGGTGTCGAGCGGGTGCCCCGGCCTGATCCGCCGCGTTCGCGCCACGGCCGCCTCCAGGAACTCCGCGTACTGGCCCCGCTGCACCAGCGCCCGGGACGGGCAGGTGCACACCTCGCCCTGGTTGAGCGCGAACATCGTGAAGCCCTCGAGCGCCTTGTCGCGGAAGTCGTCGTCGTGCGCCCACACGTCGTCGAAGAAGATGTTCGGCGACTTGCCGCCGAGTTCCAGGGTGACCGGCTTGATGTTCTCCGAGGCGTACTGCATGATCAGCCGCCCGGTGGTGGTCTCCCCGGTGAACGCGATCTTCGCCACCCGCGGACTCGACGCCAGCGGCTTGCCCGCCTCGACACCGAAGCCGTTGACGATGTTCAGCACGCCCGGCGGCAGCAGGTCGGCGACCAGACTCAGCCAGTAGTGGATGGAGGCCGGTGTCTGCTCGGCGGGCTTCAGGACCACCGCGTTGCCCGCCGCGAGCGCCGGCGCCAGCTTCCACGCCGCCATCAGGATCGGGAAGTTCCAGGGGATGATCTGCGCGACGACCCCCAGCGGTTCGTGGAAGTGGTACGCCACCGTGTCGTCGTCGATCTCGCTCAGCGACCCCTCCTGAGCGCGGACCGCCCCGGCGAAGTACCGGAAGTGGTCGATCGCCAGCGGGATGTCCGCCGCCAGGGTCTCCCGCACCGGCTTGCCGTTCTCCCAGCTCTCGGCGACCGCGAGGGCTTCGAGGTTGGCCTCCATACGGTCGGCGATCTTCAGCAGGATGTCACTGCGCTCCGTCACCGACGTACGGGCCCACCCCGGCGCGGCCTCGTGCGCCGCGTCCAGCGCCCGCTCGACGTCCTCGGCGCTGCCCCGCGCGATCTCGGTGAACGGCTGCCCGTTGACCGGCGACGGATTCTCGAAGTACCGCCCGCGCACCGGCGGCACATACGCACCGCCGATGAAGTGGTCGTAGCGCGCCTGGTAGGAGACGATCGCGCCCTCGGTGCCCGGCGCCGCGTAACGAGTCATGCTGGTCTGCCTCCCGGTCCAGCGCTGCCCGCCGTTGGGCAGCTCCCGGCGCGAGGCTAGGCGGACGGACGTTGCAGGTACGTTGCACCGCAGGTCCGCGCCGGTGCCCGGCCGGCCGGTGCGGTCAGTTCGCTCTCCAGCGCGGCGAGCCGGGCCCGCACCGGCGCGGTGGGCCGCACCGCGGCCAGCGCCCGCCACACCTCCAGATCCTCCTCTCCCCATGGCGCGTGCGCCCAGTCCGCCAGCAGGTCCGGGTCGCGCCGCGCGATCAGCGCCGTCCGCAGCCCGTCGGCGAGCCGGTCCCGCAGCCGTACGATCGCCGGAGCCTGCGAACCGGGCAGCAACGGGCCGGTGTACGCCTCCGCCGCCGCGGTGAGCGCACCCGCCTCCAGCCGTCGCTCCACCACGCTCGCGTCGGACTCCACCGCGACCGTCAGCCGGTACGGCCGTGAGGCGAGCAGCCCCGGCCCCAGCAGGCGGCGCAGCCGGGCCAGTTCGGCGCGCAGCGTCACCGGGGTCACCGACTCGTCCGCATAGAGCGCACACAGCAGCTCGTCACCGCTCAGGCCCTCCGGATGCCGGGACAGCAGGACCAGGATCTCGCTGTGCCGGCGGCTGAGTCTGATCCGCCCTCCCTCCAGGGTGAGTTCGGCCTCGTCCCGGCCCAGCACGCTGAGCAGCGGGACGTCGGCGGCGCGTCGCGGCGGAGCGAGCAGGGCCAGCTGTGTCTCGGCGGCCCGCGCCACCGCCCGCACGAAGCCCAGGCTGTGCGGATGCGCCAGCCCGTCCCCGCCGGTGATGTCGACCGCGCCCAGCACCCGGCCGGTGCGCGGATCGTGCACCGGCGCCGCCGCGCACGTCCACGGCTGCACCTGCCGGATGAAGTGCTCCGCCGCGAACACCTGCACCGGCCGGTCCACCGCCACGGCCGTCCCCGGCGCGTTGGTGCCCACCGCGGTCTCCGACCAGCGCGCACCGGGCACGAAGTTCATCCCGTCCGCCCGGCGCCGGGTCACCGGATGGCCCTCGACCCACAGCAGCCTGCCGTGTGCGTCGCACACCGCCAGCAGATGCTCGCCGTCGGCGGCGAACGTGCCCAGCAGCTCCCGGAACAGCGGCATCACCCGGGCCAGCGGGTGCTCCGCCCGGTAGGCGCCGAGTTCGCCCTCAGCAAGCTCCACACAGGCACTGCCGTCCGGTCCGACACCGGCCCGTGCGCTGCGCCGCCACGACTCCGCCACCACCGAGCGCACCGGCCGCGGCACCCGGCCCACTCTGGTGAACGTCTCGTGCGCCCGGCGCAGTTCCCGGACCCGTGCGGCGGGGTCGGCTCCGGCTTCCAGGGCCACCCACGGATCGGTCAACTCGGCCTCCCCGACGCTGAAACGGCTGCCTCCATGGTCACGCACGGTGTTCGCGCGGACAACCAGCGCGACACCGGTTCACCAACCCTCCTTGTATCGCCTCCCTCCTGTGGGGCGTGACAGTCGGCGGATGCTCCTAGGTGAGGTTGACCAGTCGGATGTAGCGGACCCAGTCCCAGTTCGGCCCGGGATCGGTGTGGTCGGTGCCCGGCACCTGGTAGTGGCCGATGATGTGCTCCCTGTCCGTGGGAATGCCGTACTTGGCGCAGACGGCCGCCGTGAGCCTGGCCGACTGCTCGTAGAGCGCGTCGGTGAAGTAGGCGGGCTGGTCCACCCAGCCCTCGTGTTCGATGCCGATGCTGCGGGTGTTGTAGTCCCAGTTGCCCGCGTGCCAGGCGATGTCCGTCTCGTGCACACACTGGGCGACATGGCCGTCGGCCGAGCGGACCAGGTAGTGCGCGGAGACCTTCTTCGCCGGGTTCGCGAAGATGGCCAGCGTGTTCGCGTACGTCTCCTGTGTCACATGGATGATCACGCGGTCGATGAGGTAGCTGTCCGGGCGGTCGGACGAGGTGTAGTTGGAACTGCTCGCCCCGGCCCACTGGGCCGGCGGATAGTCGACCGGCTCGGACGCACCGGCACGCGCTTCGGGCAGCAGCGCGTACGGCACGGCGGCCAGCGCCGCCCCCTTCAGCAGCCACCGTCTGCTCATGCGCGGCTTCACCGGGTCCATGTCCATCGTCGGGCCCCTTTCGGGAGTGTGGGGGTGATGCGGGGTGGGGGAGTGGGGCAGGTTCGGGGGGAGGGGTGGGGGAGCGAGGACGGGTACGGCGGGGACGTCAGCGGTGCCGGCCCGGTGCGTTCCGGCGCGCTCGCGCGGGCACACCGGGGTACGTGTCCGGCGCGGTCGGCCGCTCCTCGCGGAGCGTGGCCAGGCACGGGTCGTTCCCGTCGCACGCGCTGGCCAACGGTGACGGGCCCGCCGGGGTTGCGCATCGGTACGCGTCCGGCTCACTGATCCCGTGCTGGTGCACCGGCCACCGCACGGGGTCCGGCAGCGGTATTCGCCATGCGCCCGTGCGACTCTCGGATCGCCATGCGCCCGTGCGGTTCTGGGCTCGGAACAGGGCCCTGGTCGTCTCCCCGTACATGTGTCCCCCGATGCCTGTGAGGCCGCTGCCGTCCGGCGCGTGCGCGTTCCCTGATCCGAGAGGCGGCCGACGGATCTGACGGCCCGGCAGTTCCGCCTCGTGCCATCACGGTACGGCGCGGGCGGAGCGGGCAGAAGGGTCCGCCGCGGTTCCGTGGACAGGCCCCTCCTTGTGGACAACTCGGCCACCCGTTCGGGTGAGTTCAGCGGTCCACGCCGGGAGCAGGGGGCACCGTCCAGCGGCCTGTCAGGCCCGCCCCGCCGCCCGCCAAGGCCTCGGCCGGCCGGGCTGCCCCGCCTCCCTCCGGGGCCGCCGCGTCGGCACGGTCACACCGGCACACCCTCGCTCAGGTACACCACGCCCCCGCTCAGCGCGGCCGCATACAGGGCCAGCAACGTGGACCGCCGTGTCACAAGTGGCAGTTCCGCCAGCTCGGACGGTGTGAACAGGCCGTGCCGGTCGTGTTCCGCGCTCAGCCGGATGCGGGTGCCCTCGGCCAGCGTGCCGCCGTGGAAGAAGGAGTCGAGGACCGGACCGGTGCCGAGCACGTCCACCCGGTGGTCGATCCCGAGCAGCTGCGGCACCGGCCTCAGCTCGACACCGGTCTCCTCGCGCATCTCGCGGCGCGCCGCGGTCCAGGGATCCTCACCGTGGTCCAGCATGCCGCCGGGCAGCCACCACCGGCCCGCGCTCGGATGGCTCGGACCGTAGCGCAGCAGCAGGACGCGAGACTGCCCGTCCAGCATCAGCACGCACGAGGCGAGCAGAGCCTGTGGCTGGGTCTTGACCCATTCCGCCCGCGGCACCCAGTCCGTCATCAGGCCCCCTCTCCGACGAGCCCCAGCGTGCCAGGCGTCAGGACCGTTCCGCCACCGTCGCCGGATCGTCCAGCACGGCCCGGACGACCGAGTGCGCCGCGCCGAGCAGCGGCCCCTGCGGACCCAGCCGGGACACCGACACCGGGCAGGCAGGGCCCGCCGTACGGCCCGTCAGTTCCGCCTCCAGCGACGGCAGCAGCCAGGGCGAGAGTCCGGCCAGGGCGCCGCCCAGCACCACGGTCTCGGGATCCAGCAGGTTCACCGCCCCGGTCAGGGCGATGCCGAGCGCCGTACCGGCATCCCGCAGCGCCGCCCGTACCCCCTCGTCGCCCTGCTCCGCCCGTTCGGCGAGCAGGCCCACCAGGTCCTCCCGCGGCTCGAGTCCCGCCGCGCGCAGCACCGCTTCCTCGCCCGCGTACTGCTCCAGACAGCCCCGGCCGCCGCACGGGCACGGGGGACCGTCCGGCCGGACGGGCACATGGCCCAGCTCGCCTGCGAAACCCCGGGTGCCACGCAGCAGTCCGCCGTCCACGACGACCGCGGCGCCGATGCCGATCTCGGCCGACACGTGCAGGAAGTCGCCCGGGGTGGCCTCCCCGAGCCACAGCTCGGCCAGCGCACCGAAGTTGGCCTCGTTGTCCACGGTCAACGGCAGGCCTGCGGGCAGCAGAGCGCCGACGTCCGTGTCGAGCCAGTCCAGGTTGGGGGCGCGTACGACCGTCCGCCCGTCCCGCGCCACCAGGCCGGGCACGGCCACCGCGAGACCGGCGGGCCAGAGTTCCGCCTCCTCCGCCTCGGCGACGACCCGGCGGATCAGCCCGGTCAGCTCCTCGATCACCGGCCCGGGCGCCCGCCCCCGGTTGGCACCGTGCCGTATCGCTTGCGCGCGGACCGTGCCCCGCAGGTCAACCGCGCACACCGCGAGGTGATCGACGCCGATCTCGGCGCCGATCCCGGCGGGCCCGCGGCCGCTCACCGCGAGCGCCGACCCCGGCCGGCCCACCCGCCCGGGCCGCTCCGGGCCCAGTTCCTCCAGCAGTCCCCAGCGGATCAGTTCGTCCACCAGGGTCGACACCGCCGCCCGCGTCAGCCCGATGTGCGAGGCGACCGCGGCCCGCGACAGCGGCCCCTCGGCGCTCACGGCGTGCATCACCCGGGCCAGATTGCGCCGGCGCATGCCCTGCTGGGTGTCCGGCAGGGCACGGCCGGCACCCGGGCGGGCCTCGTGCAGCGGTGCGGTCATGCCTCCGTCAATCCTTGTCCTGTGCCGCCGGACTCTGCGCGGGCGGCTGGGTGTGTGTCCCCCGCTCCAGCAGCGGGGCCGCGTCGGAGAGTACCCCGCTGATCCTGGCCAGCGTCTCCCGGTCCGGTTCCACGGCCTCCAGCACCGGGCCCGCGGCCGTGTTCCAGCGGCGGGCCACCGCCGCGGGGTCCTCGCCGGTCAGCAGCCCGGCCGCCTGCGCCGCGGCGCCCAGGGCGACCAGTTCCTGGGCCTGGGGCACCTGGACGGGCCGTCCCGACAGGCGCCGTACCGTCTGCTGCCAGGCGGTGCCCCGGGCGCCGCCGCCGATCAGCAGCAGCGGGGTACTGCGGTCCGCGTCCTCGTCGAGGACCAGGTCGAGCGCGCCGAGCAGCGCGTGCACCGCGCCGTCGTACGCGGCTTGCAGCAACTGGCCCGGGGTCGTGTCGTGACGCAGTCCGTGCAGCAGGCCGGAGGCACTCGGCAGGTTCGGAGTGCGCTCGCCGTCCAGATACGGCAGCAGGGTCACCGTGCCCCCGGGCTCGACGGCCTCGCGGTCCAGGCCGAGCAGCGTGGCGACCCGGTCCACGGCCAGCGTGCAGTTCAGGGTGCAGGCCAGCGGCAGCCAGTCGCCGCGCGCGTCCGCGAACCCCGCCACCGTGCCGGTCGGGTCGGCCGGGCGGTGCCGGGAGACCGCGTACACCGTGCCGGACGTGCCGAGGCTCAGCACCGGGGCGCCGGGCCGCAGGCCGAGCCCCAGGGCCGCCGCCGCGTTGTCGCCGGTGCCCGGGGCCACCAGCGTGCCCTTGGAGAACGGCAGGTCATGGCTGTCGCGCACGGTACCGGCCACCTCGCCCGGCCCCAGCACCCGGGGCAGCAGTGCCGGGTCGAGACCGATATGAGCGAGGATCTCCTCGTCGTAGCCCTCCGTCCCCGACGCCCACCAGCCGGTCCCCGAGGCATCGCCGCGGTCGGTGGTGCCCTGCCCGGTCAGGCGCTCGGTGAGGTAGTCGTGGGGCAGCCGCACCGCTCTCGTCGCCCGCACGGCCTCCGGCTCGTGCTCGGCCAGCCAGGCCCACTTCGTGGCCGTGAACGACGCCCCGGGCACGCTCCCGGTGCGCTCCGCCCAGGCCTTGGGCCCGCCCAGCTCCTCCACCAGCCGGCGCGCCTGGGGCGCCGAGCGGACGTCGTTCCACAGCAGCGCCGGACGCACCGGCTCGCCCCGCTCGTCCAGGGTCACCAGGCCGTGCTGCTGGCCGCCGATCGACACCGCGGCCGCCTCGTGCGCCGCGTCGCCGCACTGACGCAGCGCCGCGCACAGGGCGTCCCACCACTGGCGAGGATCACTCTCCCGGCCCACTCCTGAGGACACGGTGTGCGGCGCCTGGCCGCTCGCCACCACCTGCCCGGTGGCCGCGTCGACGACGAGCGCCTTCGTGGACTGCGTGGATGTGTCCACGCCGACGACGAGCGGACCCTCGGCTGCTGACATCGGGCTCTCCCTCTTCCGCGGCTCAGCGGGATGCGTACTGGCTGTTCTCTTCCCACAGGTGCGTCCGCATACTAATTTGTAAACGGCCATGACGAAATAGTCGTACGCAGCAAGGAGCCGCGGCATGAACTACCAGCCCACCCCCGAGGACAGGTTCACCTTCGGCCTGTGGACCGTCGGCTGGCAGGGAAGGGACCCGTTCGGCGACGCCACCCGCCGTGCCCTCGACCCGGTCGAGACGGTGCAGCGCCTGGCCGAGCTGGGCGCCTACGGAGTGACCTTCCACGACGACGACCTGATCCCCTTCGGCTCCTCGGACACCGAACGCGAGTCGCACATCAAGCGCTTCCGCCAGGCGCTGGACGCCACCGGCCTGACCGTGCCGATGGCCACCACCAACCTCTTCACGCACCCCGTCTTCAAGGACGGCGCGTTCACCGCCAACGACCGTGACGTGCGCCGTTACGCGCTGCGCAAGACGATCCGCAACATCGACCTGGCGGTCGAGCTGGGCGCGAAGACGTATGTCGCCTGGGGCGGCCGGGAGGGCGCCGAGTCCGGCGCCGCCAAGGACGTGCGCACCGCTCTGGACCGCATGAAGGAGGCCTTCGACCTGCTCGGCGAGTACATCACCGCCCAGGGCTACGACCTGCGCTTCGCCATCGAGCCCAAGCCGAACGAGCCGCGCGGCGACATCCTGCTGCCCACGGTCGGCCACGCGCTGGCCTTCATCGAGCGCCTGGAGCGCCCCGAGCTGTACGGCGTGAACCCTGAGGTCGGACACGAGCAGATGGCCGGTCTGAACTTCCCGCACGGCATCGCCCAGGCCCTGTGGGCGGGCAAGCTCTTCCACATCGACCTCAACGGCCAGTCCGGCATCAAGTACGACCAGGACCTGCGCTTCGGCGCCGGCGACCTGCGCGCCGCCTTCTGGCTGGTCGACCTGCTGGAGAGCGCCGGCTACACCGGCCCCCGGCACTTCGACTTCAAGCCGCCGCGCACCGAGGACCTCGACGGCGTGTGGGCCTCGGCGGCCGGCTGCATGCGCAACTACCTCGTCCTGAAGGAGCGTGCCGCCGCCTTCCGCGCCGACCCGGAGGTGCAGGAGGCGCTGCGCGCCGCGCGTCTGGACCAGCTCGCCCAGCCGACCGCGGCCGACGGCCTCCAGGCGCTGCTCGCCGACCGCACGGCCTTCGAGGACTTCGACGTGGAGAGCGCGGCCGCGCGCGGCATGGCCTTCGAACGGCTCGACCAGCTGGCCATGGACCACCTGCTGGCGGCCCGCGGCTGAGCACTCACGCGCGTAGGCCGTCGCCCACGCGCGCGGGCAGACGCGAAGAGCCGGGGAGGCGGCACGGGCACGTGCCCCTCCCCTGACCGCCGGGAGGCCCGCGTCACAGCCCCTCGGGCAGCCGCACGTACACCGCGGTCGTCCTGACGCCGCTGTCGACCAGCCGGCCCTGGGCGTCGAACGCGCCTGCCCCGTCGGTCATCCCGAAGTCGTTGTCGTTGACGAGGACGAGCGTGTCGTGCCGCACGCGCGCGATGCCCTCGATCTTCCCCGGTACCCCGTCGACCTTGCCGAGGTCGACCACCAGCCGCTTGGCGAGCACCGGCACGCCCGCGGCCGCCGGATCGTCCAGCTGCTCCAGCGACGGAGCCGTCGTGTCGTCGTCCCAGCGGCCGCCGAGGATGTCCGCCGCGCGTCCCAGCCGCACCAGCTGGAGCCGGGCCGCCTTGTCCGTGCGCTCCTCGACGAGCAGCCGGTCACCGCCCACGGCGACCACCGACGAGATCTTCAGTTCGGAGGTGTCGTCCTCGCTCGGGTCCACCACGTCCACCGGGTCGAACCGGTAGGCGTACTCGGCGGTGACAGCCTCTTCCCGTGGCGAGAAGCGCAGCAGGCGGGTGGTGCGCGAGGCGTCCCCGGCGTCCGTGTCCGGCAGCGACAGCGGGCTCTGCAACGCCATCACCAGATCACCGTCGGGAAGCTGCGCCAGCCCCTCGAAGCCCCGGTTGGTCTTGCGGTGCAGCAGCACCGACGGAAGCGCCTCCACCACCGGGTAGCCGGCGCCGGTCAGACCGAGCCCCTTGGGCACGTAGCGGGTCAGCACCTGCCCGCGCGCGGAGACATGCACCAGCGACGGGCCGTACTCGTCCACGAGCCAGAACGTCCCGTCCTCGGCGCGCACGATCCCCTCGGTGTCCAGACCGTTCGGGTCGTAGGACAGCGCGGTGCTCGCGTCGTAGGTGTACGGCGTCTCGTCGCGGCCTGCCTGGTTCGGCAGCCCGGTGACGGCCCGTCCGGCGGACGTGGTCAGCGGGATCGCGTCGATGACCTGGATCGCGTCGCCCGAGACGCGGATCTTCACGATGGCCGGGTCGAAGCCGGGCACCGGAAACGTCCGGCGCTTCTTGCCGTTCACCTTGATCTGGCCGTTGGGGCCGCGGTCGGTCACCGTCCAGAACTCGCCCGTGCGCCCCGCCGGATAGATGTCGCTGCCGAGGCTCCCCAGCTCGATCCCGTGGTCGTCGCTCACACTGCCGGGCAGCAGCGCATGCTGAACGCACCGAGCGGGATCTCACCGAGCGTCGCCGTGCGGACGACACGCGCGTCCTCGCCGGGCGCAGCCGTCGCCGTGCCCGCGGCCACGAGGACGGCGGCCAGGGCCAGGGGCAGACCCGTGGCGACGGAACGGTGGACACGGGCACGGCCGGCGGCATACGGGGACATCGGGCCTCCTGGGAACGACTTCGTCGACGGCGGCCACCCTTGGGTCACCGACGGAACGCCGCACGACCGCGCGGTGAACGGCCGGAGTCCACCGTTCGTCGCTTTGACGGAGTGTCAGTCCGCGCCTTCCGCGGCGCATCGCGCCGCGGCCAGTGCCGTGGCCGGATCGCGGTCCGCGCCGTCCGCTGGGACCCAGTGGCCGTCCTCGTCGCGGTACGGCCACCAGCGGCCGTCCCGTCCGAGCCGCAGCTGGACCGTGCCGTCCGGGAGGGTCCACCGGTTGCCGCTGTGCCGGAACACCGGCCGCTCGTCCTCCCCCCAGGCCGACTCCAGCGCCGCCCGCGCGCGTGCCAGCGCCGCGCCCGCCACCTGCCACTCCTCGTCGAGCACGGCCAGGGCCGCCGGACCTCCGACGCACCAGGCCCGGACCGCCGCGGCCAGTTCCGCGCCGCCCCGCCCCGACCCCTCGGCGAGCCGCCGGGCCACCGCGCCGGGCACCGGTCCACAGGCCAGCCGTACCGCGTCCTGCGCCGTCGTGAGCCCCTCCGCGGGTGCATCCCCGGACCGGAACCGCGCCAGCATCCGGTACGCCTCCACGGCGGTACGGCCCGCCAGATGCTCCAGCGCGGCGCTATCGACCCCGGGTGCCGGTGCCGTCCCGGTGTCCAGGGACGGCGGTGTGCCGGGTTCGTCGGGGAGTCCGGGCAGAGCGGGCAGCGGGGGCAGGGCGTCCGCCGCCGCCCAGACATGCGCCGCTTCCAGGCCCGCGCCCACGTCCGCGGGCCCGGCGCCGGCGGGCTCCGCCCGGGGCGTGGTGCTCCGCACGTGCAGCTCGGACAGGAAGGCCCCCCTCTGCCGCCCGCGCAGCAGCAGGAGCAGAAACGGATCCTCGTCCAGCAGCCTCGCCACCTGGTGACACAGCGCGGCGGTGTGCCCGCAGTGGTCCCATGCGCCGCAGTCGCACTCGGGGTCCAGCTCGCCCAGGCCCGGCAGCAGATCGACCCCGCGCGAGGCCGCGTCCTCGACCAGGTGCGGCGGCAACTCCCGGTCCAGCAAGGCGGCCAGATGCCCGGCCTGTTCCACGGCCAGGTCCAGCAGCCGGCCCCACGCCCCGTCGGACAGCTCCGGCACCAGGACGTCGGCCCGATGGGCCGCCCCGCCCGGATCGCGTACGACAGCCGTGACCCGGCCCGGCCGTACGGTCACCGCGCCCACTGCACCCGCGCGCGCGAGCCGGCGCCCCGCCTTGACCGCCGTGGCGTCCAAAGCGGCGTCCTCCAGCGCCCGCAGCCAGGCCCGCCCCCACCAGCTCCGGGCGAACCCACGGCCCCGCACCGGCGGCAGCGCCGCCAACGTGCGCCCCGCGTCACGGTCCCGCTCGTCGTCGTAACGGCTCATCGCGCCTCCCCGCGCAGTTCCACCAGTGCGGCCAGGTCCGCGTCCGTCAGCTCCGTCAGTGCGGCCTCGCCGGAGCCGAGCACCGCGTCGGCCAGCTCCCGCTTGCGGCCCAGCAGTTCCGCGATGCGGTCCTCCAGAGTCCCCTCGGCGATCAGCCGGTGCACCTGCACCGGCCGGTCCTGCCCGATCCGGTACGCGCGGTCGGTGGCCTGCGCCTCGACGGCCGGATTCCACCACCGGTCGTAGTGCACGACATGCTCCGCGCGGGTGAGGTTCAGACCGGTGCCGGCCGCCTTCAGCGACAGCAGGAACACCGGTGCCTCGCCGTCCTGGAAACGCCGGACCAGCTCCTCTCGGGCCGCCACCGGAGTGCCCCCGTGCAGCAGCAGCGACGGCACCCCGCGCGCCGCCAGATGCCGTTCGAGCAGACGCGCCATGCGGACGTACTGCGTGAACACCAGCACACCCGAGCCCTCGGCGAGGACGGTGTCGAGGAGTTCGTCCAGCAGCTCCAGCTTCCCCGAGCGCCCGGCAAGCCGTGGCCCGTCCTCCTTGAGGAACTGCGCGGGGTGATTGCAGATCTGCTTCAGACCGGTCAGCAGCTGCACGATCAGACCCCGGCGCGCCATGCCGTCGGCGGCCGCGATCCGTTCCATCGTCTCGCGGACCAACGCCTCGTACAGCCCTGCCTGTTCCGGGGTGAGCGCGACGGGACGGTCGGTCTCCGTCTTCGGCGGCAGCTCGGGTGCGATGCCGGGGTCCGACTTGCGGCGCCGCAGCAGGAACGGCCGCACAAGCCGCGCCAGCCGCTCGGCGGCGGCAGGGTCCCGGCCGGTCTCGACCGGCTGCGCGTACCGCGCGCGGAAGGTGCCGAGGCGGCCGAGCAGGCCCGGTGTCGTCCAGTCGAGGATCGCCCAGAGTTCGGTGAGGTTGTTCTCCACCGGAGTGCCGGTGAGCGCCACGCGTGCGCGTGCGTCGATGGACCGCAGCGCCCGCGCGGTCGCCGAGTACGGGTTCTTCACATGCTGGGCCTCGTCGGCCACGACCAGCCCCCACGGCACAGCGGCCAGCCCGGCGGCGTCCAGGCGCATCGTGCCGTAGGTGGTCAGCACGAACTCCCCGCGCGCGACGGCACCGAGATCACGCCCGGCGCCATGGAACCTGCGCACCGGCACACCGGGAGCGAACCGCTCGATCTCGCGCTGCCAGTTGCCGAGCAACGACGCCGGACAGACCACCAGCGTCGGACCGGTGGTCGAGGCCTCCCGCTGCCGGTGCAGATGCAGCGCGATCAGCGTGACGGTCTTGCCGAGGCCCATGTCGTCGGCCAGGCAGCAGCCCAGGCCGAGAGACGTGGTGCGGGCCAGCCAGTCGAGGCCGCGCAGCTGGTAGTCCCGCAGGGTGGCGGCCAGACCGGGCGGCGGTCCGGTGGCAGGCGCGGGCTCACCCCCGGCGAGTCTTTCCCGGAGCCGGGCGAGCCATCCCGTGGGCCGTACGTCGACCAGCCGGCCGTCGACCTGTGCCGAGCCCGTCAGCGCGGCGGCCAGGGCCTCCACGGGAGCGAGGGTCCGCTCCTTGCGGCTTCGGGCGCGCTGCGCCTCGCGCGGGTCGACCAGAACCCAACCGTCATGCAGCCGGACCAGCGGGCGCTTGGCCTCCGCGAGCCGGTCCAGCTCCTCGCCGGACAGCTCCCGCCCGCCCAGCGCGAACCGCCAGCGGAACGCGACCGCGCCGGCTCCTGGGAGGAACGAGGCCGGGCCCGCCGGTGCACTACTCGTCTCCGTTCCGTCGTCCGGCGGGCCGACCGTCGCGTGCGCGGTGAGACCGCGCTCGGCCTCCTTCGGCCAGTGCACCTCGACTCCGGCCGCGGCCAGCGCTCGGCCGCCCTCGCCCAGGAGTTCGGTGATCTCTTCGTCGGCGAGGTCCACGGCGTCGGGCACGGCGGCCGAGAGCAGGGGCCTCAGCGGCGGCCATACACGGGCCGCGCGGCGCAGCGCCAGCAACGCGTCCGCACGCGCGCGGGGGCCGAACGCACCCCGCACGTCCGCCGCCCCGGTCCACAGGCCCGCGGCATCCATGACGTCCGCCGCGCCGCTCGGCCCATGCACCTGGAGCACGGCACGGAAGCGGACGGCAGCCTCTTCCAGCGGCGCCTCGCCGAGTCCGGGCATCTCCACCCGCAGCGACAGCTGCACGCCCGCGTCATGGGCGGCGGCGATGTCGTCGGCCCACGCCCGCAGTGCGGGCAGCCGCTGCGGCTCGGCCACGGCGTACGGAGGGCCGCCGGTCACCAGGGGCGCGGCGGGGGAGCGGGGCAGGGTGTCGGCGACCGCGTCCAGGAAGGCGCGCAGCAGCCGCTCCGGTGCGGGCAGCAGGGGTGGCCCCGACGGCGCGAGCGGCACGGCGTGCGCCTCCGGAGGCATGGCGGCGGCGCATTCACGGATCAGCTCCGTGTCCCGCGCGGACAGCGGCCCGATCCGCCAGGCGTCGTGCTCGCCCGGTGAGAGCCCCGGCAGCAGCAGCCCACGGGCCAGGAAGTGCAGGGCCAGGGCGTATGCCGACCCCCAGAAGGCACCGGCCCGGTGCACTTCAGGGAGTCCACGCACGCGCGTGAGCAGCGGCAGAGCCGCGCCCGTCGACAGCACGAGAACCGGGCGCCGGACCCGCTCGACGCCGCCGTCCGCCGCAGGCGTGACGACGTCCAGATCATCGGGGCAGCCGTCGGCGGCGCTGGGCGGAGGCGCGCCATCAGGACGCCAGAAGGCGAACCGGCCGGCCCGAGCGGGATCGGACGGCAGGAACACGACGCCGCAGCGGGCCAGTTCGGACAGTTGGGAGGGTGGTGCGCATTGTTTGCCCTGCACGCTCTGTCGCACTCCTCAAATTTGACTACTGGGGTTGGGGTCGCCGAGGGTACAGCACGCGGAGGGTGAACGGGACATGCTGACGCCGTCGCGGCGGGCGACCCTTAGGGGGCGGTCTCCGGGATGTCTCCGGGCCGGGGCCGGAACAGCGGGAAGCGGGCGGCCGTTCTCAGTGCAGAAGCGGCAGCGGCCGTGAAGGAGGCGACGCTCATGTCCAAGAAGCTGATGATCGCCGTGGGAGGTGTGGCGATCGGGCTGATCCTGTTGGCCTGGCTGCCCTGGTGGGTGGTGTTCCTCGTCGTGGTCGGAGTTCCGGTCGCCGCCTATCTGGCGCTGGACCCCTCCCAGCGGCGCAGGCTCCGCCGTGTCACCCGCAAGGAACTCGGCCGCTGAGCGGCCGGCGGCCCGAGCGTGCGGTGGGCCGGACGGCGAGCCCGGCTCACAGGGGCCGTACGGCCAGCTTGTCGAGCGCCTCCAGCAGGCCCGGCAGTTCGGGACCCCGGCCCACCGGCAACACCTCACCGGGTTCCTCGTCCAGCAGCACGAACGCGATGTCGTCGGTGCGCGCCACCATCGACCAGCCGGGGCCGTCGGCGCGCAGCGTACGGGCGTCCCCGGTGGCGAAGGAGGAACGCACCCGGCCGAGCGGCGGCGGCGTGTCGAGATAGGCGCGCGCCTCCGCGAGCACTCGCCTGACGCCCTGATGGCCGCCCTGCGGCACGCTCGCTCCGCCCTCCGCGCGGGGCTCGGCAGACGCCCCCTGCGGCTCGCCGGCAGGGAGGAACTTGTCGTCGCTGATCTGCTCCCGCCACATCGCCCACTGAAGAGCGATCTCATCGGCGCCGAGGCGCCGCTGCGCAGGGCCCCACGAGCTGGTGTCCGGCGGACTCAGCGGCGCCTGGTCGCCCGCCTCCACCGCAGGGTCGTGCGGCGCGGGTACGCCCGGGGCGGCGACGGCCACCGCCAGCGGCCAGCCCGGCAGTGCGGTGACGACCGCGCGCTCGTCCGGGGACAGCTCGTACTCCATGCCGCAGTCCCAGGACGCGATCGCCACCGCGACCAGCGAGACGTCGTCGATGACGACCGTCCACCGCGCGCCGTCGCCGTCCTGGCCCAGCACCAGGCCGTATCCGTCGGCCCGGGGTGGCAGGCCCAGAGCCGCACAGGCCTCCGGGTAGTCGTCGCCCAGCACGCTCGGGAACTGCGCCGGCGTCAGCAGTACCGCTGTGAGTACATACAGCGCGTCGTCTGCGGCGGCGACGGCCTTCTCGTCCGTCCCGGCCATCTCTGCCTCCCCAGTGGTTCTTCCATCGGCGCGCACCCTAATGCGGGCGGAAGGCGGTTGTCACGACTCCGCACACCACCCGGACCTGCCGGTTTCCACCTGGACAGGGCGAAACGGCCACGGTCTCCACAGGACTTCCCCAGACCGCCACTCGCCCCGGAGAGGTCACGGCTCCGGCCCCTGGAGACGTCATTCTCGGCCGCTCCTCTGCCGCTCGGCGACGTATGCGGCACCCGTCCCGTCCCCGGCCTGCACGGCTGGCCCACCTGGACTCCTCAGCGGCCGGCATCCTCGAGTGACGCGATCGTGTCGCGCAGCCAGCCGAGTTCGGCCCGGCTGGTGGCCCGCGCGATGGTGAGAACGCCGCGCCGGAACGGGTCGTCCAGCTCCTCGGCGCGCAGCGGCCGGTCGCCGTCGTAGAAGAAGCTCGCCGGCTCCTCCAGGAAGGCCAGCCGGCGGCGCAGCACGGCGGCCTGGGCCGCGTGGTCCTCCAGATGCCGCAGGAACGCGAGCAGCGTGAACCAGTGGTTCTCGTCGGTGATCTCACGCTGCGCGGGCTCGGCGAGCCGCCGCCGCAGCTCACGTCCGCCCTCCTCGGTCAGCCGCAGCACATGGCGGGGCGCGGCCACGGCGCCGGGCTCGGTCGCCCGCGCCAGCAGACCGGCCTTCTCCAGCCGTTTGATCGCCGGGTACAGGGTGCTCTCGGCGACGGGCCGCACATGGCCGGTGAGCGCCGCGATATGCCGGCGCAGGACGTATCCGTGCAGCGGGGCGTCGTACAGGAATCCGAGGATGGCGAGTTCCAGCATGACGACATTCTGCGGCATGACGGTGTACATCGCCTCCCCGATACCATCTTGACGCAATACATCGGTACCGATGTATTGTCGCGGGACAGCACAGTCGGCAGGGAGGGGTGCCATGCGGCAGGCCGTATTCGACAGCGAGGGAAGCTGCGTCCGCTGGACGGAGGCGCCCGGTGCGGAACCCGCCCGGGTGTACCTCCACGGGCTCGGATCGATGTCCTCCGTCTATCATGCGCACATCGCGGCCCGTCCCGAACTGGCTGGCCGGCGCAGCCTCTTCGTCGACCTGCCCGGGCACGGAGTGAGCGACCGGCCCCAGCACTTCGGGTACACGCTGGCGGAGCACGCCGACGCGGTCGCGGCGGCCCTGGACACCGCCCGGGTCGCCGGCGCCGAGCTGATCGCGCACAGCATGGGCGGCGCCGTCGCCATCGTGCTCGCGCACCGGCGCCCCGACCTGGTGTCCCGGCTGGTGCTCACGGAGGCCAACCTGGACCCCTTCCCGCCGCCGACCGCCGGCAGCAGCGGAATCGCCGCCTATACGGAGGACGAGTTCGCCGAGCGGGAGTACGCGCGCGTGCTGGACCGCGTCGGGCCGCTGTGGGCGGCCACCATGCGGCTCGCCGATCCGCGCGCCCTGCACCGCAGCGCCGTCGGCCTGCGCCAGGGCTCCGATCCGGTGATGCGGACGATCCTGGAGGGGCTGCCCGTGGACCGCGTCTACATGCAGGGCGAGCACAGCGGCGACCTCGCGGGCAGGGCGGACCTGGAGGCCGCCGGGGTGCGGGTGGTGACCGTGCCGGGCGCCGGGCACAACGTCATGTTCGACAACCCCGACGCCTTCGCGGCGGTCGTCGGCGGGGCCGGCTGACCCCGGGTCAGCCCTCGCGGACGGCGACCGCGAGGAAGCGGGTGTCCTCGTCGGCGTACGAGGTCATACGCCAGCCCGAACGAGCCAGGAGCGGCCGGAGGTTGGGTTCTGCCCGAAGGTCGTCGGGGGTGACCCGGCGGCCGTGGCGCGCCGCCAGCGCGGCCCGGCCGACGGGGTGGAACAGCGCGAGCGTGCCGCCAGGCCGCACCACCCTCGCCAGTTCCCGCAGGTTGTCCTCCGGCTGCGACAGATGCGCGATCAGCCCCGCCGCGAACACGGCGTCCAGGCACCCGGAGGGCAGCGGCAGCGCGGCGACGTCGGCGAGCAGCAGCCGGCCGTCCCGGTCCCGCCCCGACCGTACGGCGGCCTCGAGCATCGCCGGCGTCAGATCGGCGCCGAGCACCACCCCGGAAGGCCCCACGGCGGCGCGCAGCGGAGGCAGTGCGCGCCCTGTGCCACAGCCCGCGTCCAATACCCGGTCACCCCGGCGCAGCCCGAGATCCGCGACGGCGGCCGCGTAGGCGGGGCCGTCGTCGGGGAACCTGCTGTCCCAGTCGGCCGCCCGCGCGGTGAAGAACTCCCGGACATGTGTGTGGTCGTCGCTCATGCTCCGCATGATCCCTCACCAACACGAGGGATGCCCCTGCGCGCATGTTCGAGCTGGACGCGATCGTTCCAGCGCATCTCAGTGTCATATTCCAACACCTTTCGAAATGCGCCCCCTTTGTGCCCCCGTGCACCCCTAGCGTCCCTGGGCCATGGGACACCTGGACCACGCCGCCTTCGGCTGGCTGACCCCCGTGCTGTCATACCTGATGGCCTGCACCGGCGCCGCTCTCGGACTGCGCTGCACCGTCCGCGCGCTCGCCACCACCGGCCGCGCGCGCCGCAACTGGCAGGTCACCGCCGCCTCCGCGATCGGTACGGGCATCTGGACCATGCACTTCGTGGCCATGCTCGGCTTCCGCGTCAGCGGCACCGACATCCGTTACGACGTGCCGCTGACCATGCTCAGCCTCCTCGTCGCCATGGTCGTCGTCTGCGCCGGCGTCTTCGCCGTCGGCCGCAGTCGCGACCGCACCCGGTCACTCCTCCTCGGCGGTCTCACCACGGGGCTGGGCGTCGCCAGCATGCACTACCTCGGCATGGCCGCGGTCCGGCTGCACGGCGACGTCAGCTACGACCCCGTGCTCGTCGGGCTGTCGGTGCTGATCGCCGTCGTGGCGGCGACCGCGGCCCTGTGGGCGGGACTCAACATCAAGTCCCCCCGCGCGGTCACCGTCGCCTCCCTCGTCATGGGAGCGGCCGTCAGCAGCATGCACTACACGGGGATGTTCGCGGTGAGCGTGCGGGTGCACCCCTCCGGCACCGCACTGCCCGGGGCAACGGCGATGCAGTTCATCTTCCCCCTCGCCGTCGGCCTCGGTTCCTACCTGTTCATCACCTCGGCCTTCGTCGCCCTCTCGCCGAGCGCCGACGAGCGCGAGGCCTCCGCCTCCGCCCAACGGCCCGTCGAGTCCCTCGCCCCCTGAGGCAGTCCCGCGCGCTCCGCCCACACCCCGAGCGAGGAGGCCATGCGCCCACCCCGTACCACCCCGAACGACGGCACCCCGGAGCCGTCCCCGCACCCGCCCCGCGGCCGCCGCGCGCACGCCGGCCCGCCCGCCGACGGCTCCCTGGGCAGGGGACCGCGCCCGGCACGCGCCCGCGGAGTGCGCCGCCCCCTGCGGCCACGGACCGTGCGCGCCAAGGTGGTCAGCCTCCTGATGGTGCCCGTCGTCTCCCTGCTCGCCCTGTGGGCGTACGCCACCGTCAGCACCGCCCAGGACGTCGCCCGGCTCCGCGAATCCCAGCGTGTCGACGCCGAACTGCGCACCCCGGTGGCCACCGCCGTCAGCGCCCTCCAGGCCGAACGCACCGCCGCCGTGCGCTACGCCACCGCCTCTCCCGGCACCGACGGCAGCGACCTCGAAGGGCTGGCCGCCCGCACCGACCGGGCCGTGGCCGCGCTGCGGCTCGGTGACGGCAGCACCGTCGCCGACAGCCAGGAACTGCCCTCCGACGTCTCCGACCGCCTCTCCGCCTTCGTCCAGGGCGCCGAGCGTCTCCGTACGCTGCGCAGGGCCGTACTCGACCACCGGACCGGCTGGAACACGACGTACGAGCAGTACACGAACAGCATCGCGGCGGCCCTCGCCGTGGACGGCACCCTCACCGCCGTCCAGCGCTCCGACACCGGCTCCGACGCGCGTGTCCTGCTCGAGTTCTCCCGCGCCGCCGAGGCGCTCGCCCAGGAGGACGCCCTGCTCGGCACCGCGCGGACCGCGGGCGCGCTCCGGGGCGAGCGGCTCCGGCTGTTCAGCGCCGCCGTCGCCGCGCGCCGCACCCTCACCGACACCGCCGTCCCCGACCTCCCCACCGCCCAGCGCGCCGCTTGGCGCACCCTCGCCGGCAGCCGTTCCTACGCCGACCTCGGCCGCGCCGAGGACAAGATCGTCAACGGTGGTGCGGCCGCCGAGCCCGACGCGGCCGGCCAGGGACTCTGGAGCGCCGCCCACGCGCGCGTGCAGGACGGTATGCGGACCCTCGCGCGGGACACCGGGCGTGTCGTCGCCGGACGCGCCGACCCGTTCGCCCGCGGGCTGCTGAGCCCGGCGGGCGCCGCCGTCCTCCTCGGCCTGGCCGCCGTCGCCGCCTCGCTCGTCATCTCCGTGCGGATCGGCCGGGCACTCGTGGTCGAACTCGTCAGCCTGCGCAACGACGCCCTGGAGATCGCCCGCCGCAAACTGCCTCAGGCCATCCGGAAACTGCGCGCGGGAGAGGAGATCGACATCCACGCGGAGGCACCCGCCGGACCACCCGCCGAGGACGAGACCGGCCAGGTCGCGGAAGCCCTGACCACCGTGCACCGCGCCGCGCTGCACGCCGCCGTGGAGCGCGCCGAACTCGCCAGCGGCATCTCCGGAGTCTTCGTCAACCTGGCCCGCCGCAGCCAGGTGCTCGTGCACCGCCAGCTCAGCCTGCTGGACCGCATGGAACGGCGCTCCGACGACCCCGACGAGCTGAGCGACCTGTTCCGTCTGGACCATCTCACCACCCGGATGCGGCGGCACGCCGAGAGCCTGATCATCCTCTCCGGGGCGGCGCCCGGCCGGGCCTGGCGGCTGCCCGTCCCGTTGACGAACGTCGTACGCGCCGCCGTATCGGAAATCGAGGACTACGCGCGCGTGGAGGTACGGCAGTTCCCCGAGGCGCACATCGTCGGAGCGGCGGTCGCCGACCTCACCCATCTGCTCGCCGAACTCGTGGAGAACGCGGCCCAGTTCTCGCCGCCCCACACGCGCGTACGCGTCACCGGGGAACCCGTCGGCAACGGCTACGCCCTCGAGATCGAGGACCGCGGACTCGGCATGGGCGGCGACACCCTCGGCGAAGCCAACCGGCGCATCGAACAGTCCGATGCCCTCGACCTGTTCGACAGCGACCGGCTCGGGCTCTTCGTGGTCAGCCGGCTCGCCTCCCGGCACAGCATCAAGGTGCACCTGCGGACGTCGCCCTACGGCGGCACCACCGCCGTCGTCCTGCTGCCGACCGCCCTGCTGCACACCGGCCCGGCCGACCGCCCGCCCCGCCAGGACGAACAGGCCGTCACCGAGCGGGATCGCGGGTACGCGCGCGTGTCCGGCGCGGCCCCGCCACCGGAACCCGTCACCGCGGGCTCCGGCCGGCCCGCCCTGGCCGTCACCACCCCGGAGCCGCGCAACAGCGCCCACCCACCCCGCCCGCACCGCGCCGCCGCCCCCGAGCCGGATGCGTACGGCACCGCCCCCGGCCCAGGTTCGTACGAGCCCCCGCCTCCCGGAGTGACCCCCCTGAAGCTGCACCGCCCGCCGGACGAGTCCGAGCCCTCCGACGACCTCCCGCGCCGGGTGCGCCAGGCCAGCCTCGCCCCCCAGCTGCGCCAGCAGCACGCGGCAGAGGCGGACCCGTCCTCCACCCGCCACGGCGACGACCGGCGCACCCCCGAACTGGTACGGGACCGCATGGCGGCCTACCGCGCCGGCTGGGTGCGCGGCGGGGGCCGGCAGCCGGGCCGCGGTGCCGCCCCGGAACCCGAAACGCGCAGTGACAGCAGCGAAGGAGACCCGGCATGATCCAGGACCCGAACCCGAGGACAGGCCGGCGGTCCGGCGAACTGGACTGGCTGCTGGACGACCTGGTGATGCGCGTGCGCGAGGTGCGGCACGCCGTGGTGCTGTCCAACGACGGACTGGCCGTCGGCGCCTCCAGCGGACTCGCGCGCGAGGACGCCGAGCACCTCGCCGCCGTGGCGTCCGGCTTCAACAGCCTCGCCAAGGGCGCGGGACGGCACTTCGGAGCCGGCGGGGTACGCCAGACGATGGTCGAGATGGACGACGCCTTCCTCTTCGTGGCAGCCGCCGGAGACGGCTCCTGCCTCGCCCTCCTCACCGCCGTCACCGCCGACATCGGCCTCGTCGCCTACGAGATGGCGCGACTGGTCAAACGCGTCGGCGAACACCTCTACACCCCGCCGCGGGTCACCGCGCAGCCGCCCGCCGCCGGATGAGCCGGAGAGGCGGCACCGATGACCCAGACCCCGACCGGTGGTCCCCGCGAGCCGGGCAGCCAGTGGTACGACGGCGAGGCCGGGCCCCTGGTCCGCCCCTACGCCATGACGGGCGGACGCACCAAACCGGGCCCCACCGGCGTGCGGTTCGACCTGATCGCGCTGGTCACCCTCCACCCCGCCGCCCCGGCGGCCGACGACGACACCGCGCTCGGACCGGAACACCGCGCGCTGCTCGGGCTGTGCCGCACCGAGACCCAGTCCGTCGCCGAACTCGCCGCCGACGCGGACCTGCCCGTGGGGGTGGTGCGGGTGCTCCTCGGGGACCTGCTGGAACTGGGCCGGGTGACCATCAGCCGTCCCGTGCCGCCCGCGCAATTGCCCGACGAGCGGATCCTGCGCGAGGTCATCGCGGGACTGCGGGCGCTGTAGATGAACGTACGTCGGCCCCGGTCGGCCCTTCCGAGAGAAGTGAACATGGTCTCCGAGCATTCCGGCACCGTCGACGACACCTCCGCCCTGGCGCTGAAGATACTGGTCGCGGGCGGATTCGGCGTCGGCAAGACGACCCTCGTCGGGGCCGTCAGCGAGATCCGGCCGCTGCGCACCGAGGAACTGCTCAGCGAAGCCGGCCAACTCGTGGACGACACCGACGGCGTGGACCGGAAGGTCACCACCACCGTCGCGATGGACTTCGGGCGCATCACCATCCGCTCCGGCCTGTCCCTGTACCTCTTCGGCACCCCGGGCCAGGACCGCTTCTGGTTCCTGTGGGACGAGTTGTCCCAGGGCGCGCTCGGCGCCGTGGTCCTCGCGGACACCCGGCGCCTGGAGGACTGCTTCCCCGCCGTCGACTACTTCGAGCACCGGCGCATCCCGTTCGTGGTGGCCGTCAACTGCTTCGCCGGGGCCCGGACCCACGACGCCCACGACGTCGCCCGAGCCCTCGACCTCGACCCCGGCACCCCGGTGGTGCTGTGCGACGCCCGTGACCGGAACTCCGGCAAGGAAGTGCTGATCCGCCTCGTCGAGTACGCCGGACGCAGGCACACCGCCCGGCTGCTGGACTCCGTCGGCTAGCGCAAGGGCATTTCCGTATGAGGCAAGGAACGTCCCGCACCGGGCGATCCATCCGGGCACAGGCGAGATTGCGCCCTTTCGCCACGGCGTCGCCGGTCTCGAAGACCGGTTCGGCCCGGCGAGCGCGGGGGAACGGAACCGTACGAAGGGTCTCTCATCGGCGCGAACGGCCGGCCGCGGCCTCGCCCGGGCTGCCTCGGAGGCGGGCGTCGCTCAGTGTGCGTCGGTCATCTTCCGGGTCAGCCGCTTGTCCTCCTTGCCCCTGCCCCGGTCGGTGGGGAAGGCTGGCCGGGAGGCTCCTCCAGCCAGGCGGAGACAGCACACGGGGAGTAGGACATGGCGCACAACCAGGGACTCGGCTGGCTCCTGGACGATCTGACCGAGCGGGTGGAGCATGTGCGGCACGCACTGGTCCTGTCCAACGACGGACTGGTCACCGGAGCGAGCACGGGTCTGCGCCGCGAGGACGCCGAGCATCTGGCCGCCGTGGCATCGGGGCTGCACAGCCTGGCCAAGGGTTCGGGACGCCACTTCGGCGCGGGCCGGGTGCGCCAGACCATGATCGAGTACGACGACGCCGTGCTGTTCGTCACCGCTGCCGGCACCGGCAGCTCGCTGTGCGTGCTCAGCGCGGCCGAGGCCGACATCGGGCAGATCGCCTACGAGATGACTCTCCTCGTCAACCGCGTCGGCGAACACCTCGCCGTCGACGCAAGGCAACCCGAGCGCACGCCTAACCAGGAGCCCTGACCTGCGGTTTTTCAGACCATCGGGGAGTTATCCACAGGCCCGCCACGGGCTGCTCCGAAACGGCTACGGTGTGTGCACGGCGAACGCACCGGGCGTGAGCCACCCGACTCCCCGGGGGAGTACGACCATGTCGGCGACCACCTTCACCGCGCACCCCACCAACAGCTGCACGCCGAGCCGAGCCGCGAGGGAGCTGGGCCTCAAGCGCAGCGAGTTCGACCTCGCCGTGCACCTCGGCCGGATCAGGACCGTGCCCGACGAAGGCGGAGGGGGACCCGGGCGGGTGGAGCGCGCGGAACTGGACCGCCTCCGTGCCCAGGACGGCTTCCCCGAAGCCCTGCGCGAGAGCGTGCGCGTCGTCGGGACCACCGAGGGGGCCGCGCTCATGGGTATCCCGGCCGGCCGGTTCACCCGGCTCGCCCGCCTGGGCCTGTTCGTGCCCGTGCGCTTCTATCTGAACCGCTACCGCGCCGTGGTCTGGCTCTATCTGGCGGCGGACCTGCGCACCTTCGCGGCGGCCCCGGAGAACGCACACCTGCTCAAGGGGCGCACGCCCGACGTGTTGCGCAGCCGGCTGGCGGACGGAGTGGATCTGCGCGCCCGCAACTGGCGCGGGCGTCACTTCGGCTTCCTGCTGCGTCAGGCCGAGGACCCGTGGGCCCGGGCCGGAGCCGTGGCCGCGTTCCTCGCTGCCGTCGAGGTCGCCGACGTGGTCAGGGACCCGTACGAACGGGCCCGGCTGAACCGCTACCGGCTTGTGGTGCCGGGAGCGGGCCAGCCCGGATCGCCCTCCGCCCACCTGGCCGAGACCATCATGACCGCACAGGACGCGGACGAGATCGAGTGGCTGCGCAGCGAACTGGCCCGGGCCGTCGAGGAGGCCCGCAGCCTCTCGCCGGCCCGGCGTCCGGCCGCGCGCCGGCCGGTGCCCAGGATGCGCACGGAGGCCCGCCCGGCCCTGCCGGCTCGGCAGCCCGCACCGGCCAGGTCGTGCCCGCCCCGGAACCATGCGCCCCGAGCGGGTACACACCGACCGGCACGCGGGCTGCGCTGCTGGCTCCGCCGCAGAAACCCACGGCCCGCACAGGTCTGAACAAAGCGGCCGACGCCCCGGCCCCACGTCCCCCGGCCCACCCGCACGCGCGGCTCCGGCCCCGCTACAGGGACCGGAACAGACCCTCCTGGACGACCGACACCAGCAGTCGCCCGTGCAGGTCGTAGATGCGGCCGCGGGCCAGACCGCGCCCGCCGGTGGCGATCGGGGACTCCTGGTCGTACAGGAACCACTCGTCCGCGCGGAACGGCCGATGGAACCACATGGCGTGGTCCAGCGAGGCCATGTCGAAGTTCCGCGGACCCCACAGCGGTTCGATCGGAATGCGGACCGCGTCCAGAAGAGTCATGTCACTGGCGTACGTGAGCGCGCACGTGTGGACCAGCGGATCGTCGCCGAGCGGTCCGACCGCGCGCATCCACACGGCGCTGCGTGGATCGGCGCCCTGGATCTCCTCGGGGTTCCAGCGCAGCCGGTCGACATACCGGATGTCGAAGGGCTGGCGGCGCGCCATCCGCTCCAGCTGCTCGGGCAGCGCGCCCAGATGCTTCCGGATCTCCTCGGTCACCGTCGGCAGCGACTCCGGGTCCGGCACCTCGCGGGCCGGCGGCAGCTGGTGCTCGAACGGTCCTTCCTCAGGCTCGTGAAAGGAGGCGGTCAGATTGAAGATCGTGCGGCCCTGCTGCACGGCCGTGACCCGCCGGGTGGTGAACGACCGCCCGTCGCGGACCCGCTCCACCTGGTACACGATGGGCACACCCGGCCGGCCCGGACGCAGGAAATACGCGTGCAGCGAGTGCACGGGGCGGTCGCCGTCCGTGGTGCGGCCGGCGGCGACCAGCGCCTGGCCCGCCACCTGGCCGCCGAAGACCCGCTGCAAGGACTCCTGCGGGCTGCGGCCACGGAAGATGTTGACCTCGATCTGCTCCAGGTCGAGCAGGTCGACCAGTCTCTCGGCCGGGTTCGTCATCGGTGGGTGTCTCCTGTGGTCAGAGCTGTCCGACAGCGGTGACGCGGACGACCGCACGTCCCTCGGCGTCCGAGGCCGTGAGGTCGATCTCCGCGCTGATGCCCCAGTCGTGGTCGCCGTTGGGGTCGTCGAAGATCTGGCGGACGCGCCACAGGGCGTTCTCCGGCTCCTCCTTGATGACCAGCAGCTTGGGACCACGGGCGTCGGGGCCGGTGCCGAGGTCGTCGTACTCCTCCCAATACGCGTCCATCGCCTCGCCCCACGCCTCGGCGTCCCAGCCGGACTCGGCGTCCAGCTGGCCGAGTTCCTCGACCTGGTCGAGCGCGGCCAGCTCCACACGGCGGAACATGGCGTTGCGCACCAGGACGCGGAAGGCACGGGCGTTGGCGGTGACCGGCTTGACCTCGTCGGCCTTCTCCTGCGCCTCCTCGGCCGTCATCTCCTCCGGGTTCGCGAGCTGCTCCCACTCGTCCAGCAGGCTGGAGTCGACCTGGCGGACCATCTCGCCCAGCCACTCGATCAGATCCTGGAGGTCCTCGGACTTCAGGTCGTCCGGGATGGTGTGGTCCAGGGTCTTGTAGGCGCTGGCGAGGTAGCGCAGCACGATGCCCTCGGTGCGGGCCAGCTCGTAGAAGGAGACCAACTCCGTGAAGGACAGCGCCCGTTCGTACATGTCCCGGATGACCGACTTCGGCGACAGCGGGTGGTCGCCGACCCACGGGTGGCTCTTGCGGTAGGTGTTGTACGCGTGGAAGAGCAGCTCCTCCAGCGGCTTCGGGTAGGTGATGTCCTGGAGGCGCTCCATGCGCTCCTCGTACTCGACCCCGTCCGCCTTCATCGCCGCCACGGCCTCACCGCGCGCCTTGTTCTGCTGCGCGACGAGGATCTGCCGGGGGTCGTCCAGGGTCGACTCGACCACGGACACCATGTCGAGGGCGTAGGACGGCGAGTCGGGGTCGAGGAGTTCGAACGTGGCGAGCGCGAACGTGGACAGCGGCTGGTTGAGCGCGAAGTCCTGCTGAAGGTCGACCGTGAGCCGGACGATCCGGCCCTCGGCGTCCGGCTTGTCGAGCTTCTCCACGATGCCGCCGTCGAGCAGCGAGCGGTAGATCGCGATCGCGCGGCGGATGTGCCGCAGCTGCTGCTTGCGCGGCTCGTGGTTGTCCTCCAGCAGGCGGCGCATCGCCTCGAAGGCGTTGCCCGGCCGGGCGATCACCGAGAGCAGCATCGTGTGCGTCACCCGGAACCGCGAGGTCAGCGGCTCCGGATCGGACTCGATCAGCTTCTGGAAGGTGTTCTCCGTCCAGCCGACGAAGCCCTCCGGTGCCTTCTTGCGCACCACCTTGCGCCGCTTCTTCGGGTCGTCTCCCGCCTTCGCCAGCGCCTTCTCGTTCTCGATGACGTGCTCCGGCGCCTGCGCCACCACCAGCCCGGCGGTGTCGAAACCGGCCCGGCCGGCCCGGCCCGCGATCTGGTGGAACTCACGGGCCCGCAGCGTGCGCACCCGGTTGCCGTCGTACTTGGTGAGAGCGGTGAAGAGCACGGTGCGGATGGGCACGTTGACGCCCACGCCGAGGGTGTCGGTGCCGCAGATGACCTTCAGCAGGCCGGCCTGGGCGAGCTTCTCCACCAGACGCCGGTACTTCGGCAGCATGCCGGCGTGGTGCACGCCGATGCCGTGCCGGACGTAACGGGAGAGGTTGCGGCCGAACTTGGTGGTGAAGCGGAAGTTGCCGATCAGCTCGGCGATCTGTTCCTTCTCCTCCCGCGAGCACATGTTGATGCTCATCAGCGCCTGCGCCCGCTCCACGGCCTGCGCCTGGGTGAAGTGGACGATGTAGACGGGTGCCTGCTTGGTCTCCAGCAGGTCGGTGAGCGTCTCGGTGAGCGGGGTGTACTGGTACTCGTAGGAGAGGGGCACCGGGCGGGTTGCCGAGCGGACGACTGCGGTGGGGCGGCCGGTGCGGCGGGTGAGGTCCTTCTCGAAGAAGGACACGTCACCCAGGGTCGCCGACATCAGGATGAACTGCGCCTGCGGCAGCTCCAGCAGCGGGATCTGCCAGGCCCAGCCACGGTCGCCCTCGGCGTAGAAGTGGAACTCGTCCATCACGACCTGGCCGACGTCGGCGTCCTTGCCGTCGCGCAGCGCGATCGACGCCAGCACCTCGGCCGTGCAGCAGATCACGGGCGCGTCGGCGTTCACGGAGGCGTCGCCGGTGAGCATGCCCACGTTCTCGGTGCCGAAGATCTTGCACAGCTCGAAGAACTTCTCCGACACCAGCGCCTTGATCGGCGCCGTGTAGAAGGTGACCTCGTCCCGGGCCAGCGCCGCGAAGTGCGCACCCGCGGCGATCATGCTCTTGCCGGAGCCGGTCGGGGTGGAGACGATCACGTTCGCCCCGGAGACCACCTCGATCAGCGCCTCCTCCTGGTGGGGGTAGAGGGTGAGGCCGCGCTCCTGGGCCCACGACTCGAAGGCTTCGTACAGGGCGTCGGGGTCGGCGGTCGGCGGCAGCTGATCGATGAGGGTCACGACCCCATCTTGCCTGTCCTTGTCCCCGAGAGGGGAATCGGCTGCGGGACCGACGATCATGGCCGCTACGCTGTGTCGCCGACGCAGCGTCAACGCACCAGGTCAACTGGTCAGCGGCACACGAGGAATGGGGCGGGAAGCGGCCATGATGGGACCAGCACACTCACTGTCGGGGGCCGCGGCCTGGCTCGGCGTCGGAGCGGCCGCCGCTGCGGCCGGGCACCCGATGCCCTGGCCGGTGCTGCTCGCCGGTGCCCTGATCTGCGCCGGCGCCGCGCTCGCCCCGGACCTCGACCACAAGGCGGCGACCATCTCGCGGGCCTTCGGACCGATCTCCCGCTGGCTCTGCGAGATCGTGGACAAGCTGTCGTACGCCACCTACAAGACGACCAGGAAGCAGGGCGACCCGCGCCGCTCCGGTGGCCATCGCACCCTGACACACACCTGGGTGTGGGCGGTGCTGATCGGCGCGGGCTGCTCCGCGGCGGCGGTCACCGGCGGCCGCTGGGGTGTGCTGGCGATCCTCTTCGTGCACATGGTGCTGGCGATCGAGGGCCTGCTGTGGCGGGCGGCGCGCGGCTCCAGCAGCGATGTCCTGGTCTGGCTGCTGGCGGCGACCACCTCGTGGATCCTCGCCGGGGTGCTGGACAAGCCGGGCAACGGCTCGCACTGGCTGTTCACCGAGCCCGGGCAGCAGTACCTCTGGCTCGGCCTGCCGATCGTGCTGGGCGCGCTGGTGCACGACATCGGGGACGCGCTGACCGTGTCCGGCTGCCCGATCCTGTGGCCGATCCCCGTGGGCCGCAAGCGCTGGTACCCGGTGGGGCCGCCGAAGGCGATGCGGTTCCGGGCGGGCAGCTGGGTCGAGCTGAGGGTGCTGATGCCCGTGTTCATGCTGCTCGGCGGAGTGGGCTGCGCGGCGGCTCTCAACGTGATCTGATCCGTGGTTCCGGCCGCGCCTCCCGGCCGGCCCGCGTCGGCGTCGCCGTACGGGCGCGCAAGATGGGCGATGCCGGCGATGCGGCCCTCGGTGCCGGCCGTCCACGGCGGTGGTCAGCCGGGCAGGGAGTCCTCGTCGACGATGTGCATCGCGGCCTCCTCCGCGGAGGCGGCGGCGCCGTCGATGCCGACGTCGGTCGCGAGGAGGGCGGGCTCGTCGTCCTCGTGCGCCCCCTCGTCGGGGGCCACCAGCCGGCCGGAACGCCGGTGGCCGACCTCGTTGTCGAGGGGTTCCCCGTCGGTGTCGTGGTCACCGATGCCGTCGCCGTCGGGCGCGGCGAGGTCGGGCAGCTCCTCGGCCAGGCGTTGGTCGAGGGTCTCGCCCGCCTGGCGTTCGGCCGCCGTCACTCCGTCGTGTTCCACGGCCCATGGCCGCTCGGGCGGGGACCAGCCGCGGTCGAGCGGATCGTCGACGCCGTCGAAGTCCAGTGTGTCCTCGACGTCGAGCACCCCCGAGTCCTCCCGGATCTCCGAGGGATCGGGCTGGTAGACGTCGTCCCCCCAGCCGCCGGCGCTGTCCACGGGTACCTCCAGATGGTGAGGACGGCCGCGTACCGCCGAGACGGGGCGCGGGCCGTCGGCACAGGTGCCGCACGACGGGGACCAGCTGGTTCCCGGGTGTGCCACGAACCGGTGCCGTTCTCCAGACTTCCACCCCTGCTCGGGACCGCGCAACGTCACGAGCCCCGCCCGGGGCCCGAGCAGCCGCACTCCGGGTCCGCGGTCCCTGACGGGCCCCCGCACGGCCCGCACCCGCACCGCCGCCACGGACGCAGCGCGCCCCCGGGCCGGCCGCCCCGGCACCGTCGGCACCCGCATCGCTCCCGCCGGTCTCCCGACGTCCCCGGCTGCTCGGCGTCGGCGCCCGCGCGAGCAGCGGGCGCCGACGGAAGCGTTCGAAGGGCCTCAGCCGTGCCAGGAGCGCCACAACGCGGCGTACGCGCCGTCCGCCGCGACCAGCTCGGTGTGGCTGCCCAGCTCGCTGATCCGGCCATTCTCCACCACGGCGATCATGTCGGCGTCGTGCGCGGTGTGCAGCCGATGCGCGATGGCGACCACCGTGCGGCCGTCGAGGACACGCGACAGCGAGCGTTCCAGGTGGCGGGCCGCGCGCGGGTCGAGCAGGGAGGTCGCCTCGTCCAGGACCAGCGTGTGCGGGTCGGCCAGCACCAGCCGGGCCAGCGCGATCTGCTGGGCCTGCGCCGGTGTCAGTGCGAGCCCGCCGGAGCCGACTTCGGTGTCCAGGCCGTCGTCCAGCGCCTGTGCCCAGCCGTCGGCGTCGACCGCGCCCAGGGCCGCCCACAGCTCGGCGTCCGTGGCGCTGGTGCGGGCCAGCAGGAGGTTGTCGCGCAGGGAGCCGACGAAGACGTGGTGCTCCTGGTTGACGAGGGCGACATGCGCGCGGACGCGTTCCGCGGGCATCCGGGACAGCTCCGCCCCGCCCAGGGTGATCCGGCCGTCCCGCGGCGCGTAGATACCGGCGAGCAGCCTGCCCAGGGTCGACTTGCCGGCGCCGGAGGGGCCGACCAGGGCCAGCCGGGTGCCCGGCGCCACCTCCAGGGACACCTGGCGCAGCACGTCGACGCCCTCCCGGTAGCCGAAGTGCACCCGGTCGGCGTGCACGTCCCGCCCGTCGGGGGCCAGCGTGTCCTCCCCGGCGTCCGGTTCGATCTCCCGCACCCCGACCAGCCGGGCCAGCGACACCTGGGCCACCTGCACCTCGTCGTACCAGCGCAGGATCAGGTTCACCGGGTCGACCAGCATCTGCGCGACGAGCGCGCCGGTGGTCAGCTGGCCCACGCCGATCCAGCCGTGCAGGACGAACACCCCGCCGACCATCAGGACCGAGCCGAGCACGATGGCATGCACCGCGCTGATGACCGGGAAGAGCACCGACCGCAGCCAGAGCGTGTAGCGCTCCCAGGCCGTCCACTCCTTGATCCGCTGCTCCGACAGGGCGATGCGGCGGTCCCCGAGCCGGTGGGACTCGACGGTGCGGCCCGCGTCGACGGTCTCGGCGAGCGCGGCGGCGACGGCGGCGTAGCCGGCGGCCTCGGAGCGGTAGCCGGAGGGGGCGCGCTTGAAGTACCAGCGGCACCCGGCCACCAGTACCGGCACGGCCAGCAGCACGGCGGCCGCCAGCGGCGGTGCCGTGACGACGAGCCCGCCGAGCAGCAGCAGGGCCCACACGAAGCCGATCGCCAGCTGGGGCACCGCCTCCCGCATGGCGTTCGCCAGCCGGTCGATGTCGGTGGTGATGCGGGACAGCAGGTCGCCGGTGCCCGCCCGCTCCAGCACCCCCGGCGGCAGCCCGACCGAGCGGACCAGGAAGTCCTCCCGCAGATCGGCCAGCATCCGCTCGCCGAGCATCGCGCCCCGCAGCCGGACCTGCCGGACGAACACCGCCTGCACGGCCAGCGCGAGCAGGAACAGTCCGATGCTCCATCCGAGACGAAGATCCCGCGCGTGGCCGGACACACGCTCGACCAGCCCGCCCAGCAGGTACGGGCCGACCATGGATGCGACCACGGCCACCGTGTTGACGGCGATGAGCAGCAGGAAGGCCCGGCGGTGCCGGCGGAACAGTTCGACGACGTAGGTCCGTACGGTCGCGGCCGTGCCGACGGGCAGGGTGGTGGCGGTCGTCGGGGCCGCCGGGTCGTAGGCCGGCGGCGCAACGCCGATCATGCGCTCTCCTCGATCTCTTCCAGTTCCTGGAGGGCGTCCAGCAGAGCGCCCTCCTCTTCGGCGGCGGCCAGCTCCTCCTCGGTCTCCCGGGTCACCACGGCCCGGTACCGCGGCTCGCCGGCGACCAGGTCCCGGTGCGGGCCGGTCGCGACCACCTCGCCCTGGTGGACGAGGGCGACCCGGTCCGCGCGGTCGAGCAGCAGCGGAGAGGAGGTGAACACCACCGTCGTCCGTCCCGAGCGCAGCCGGCGCAGACCGTCCGCGATACGGGCCTCGGTGTGCGAGTCGACCGCGGAGGTCGGCTCGTCCAGCACGAGCACCTCGGGGTCGGTGAACAGCGACCGGGCCAGCGCCAGCCGCTGCCGCTGGCCACCGGAGAGCGAGCGCCCGCGTTCGGTGATCCGCGCGTCCATCGGGTCGTCGGCGCCCAGCGATCCCTGGACGAGCGCGTCGAGGACGTCCGCGCACTGGGCCGCCGCCAGCGCGTCCGCGGCCTGCACGGCACCGGATGCGGGCACGTCGAGGAGTTCGCGCAGGGTGCCGGAGAGCAGCACCGGGTCCTTGTCCTGCACGAGGACCGCGGTCCGGGCGCTGTCCAGCGGCAGCTCGTCCAGCGGTACGCCGCCGAGGAGCACCGAGCGGGCCGGGTCGGCGGGGTGGCCGCCCAGCCGGTCCGCGAGCCGGCCCGCCGCGTCCGGGTCGCCGCACACCACGGCGGTGAGCAGGCCCGCGGGCGCGAGCAGACCGGTCTCGGGGTCGTACAGATCGCCGCTCGGTTGCTCGGCCGCGCGGACTCCGTCCGTGGCCGTGGGCCGTTGCAGGGACAGCACACGCGCGGCCCGCTTGGCCGAGGGCCGGGAGAAGGAGTACGCCATGGCGATCTCCTCGAAATGCCGCAGCGGATAGTTGAGGATCATGACCGCGCTGTACACGGTCACGAGTTCACCGACCGCGATCCGTCCCTGGCGGGCGAGATGGATGCCGTGCCAGACGACCGCGATCAGCAGCAGCCCGGGCAGCAGCACCTGGATGGCCGAGATGAGCGACCACATACGGGCGCTGTGCACCGCCGCGTGCCGCACCTCCTGCGAGGCGCGGCGGTAGCGGTCGAGGAACAGCTCCTCGCCGCCGATGCCGCGCAGCACGCGCAGTCCGGCGACCGTGTCCGAGGCCAGCTCGGTGGCGCGGCCTGCCTTCTCGCGCTGGACATCGGCGCGGCGGGTCGCCCGCGGCAGCAGCGGCAGCACTGCGACCGCCACGACGGGCAGGCCGACGGCGACCACCACGCCCAGCGCGGGCTGGTACACGAGCAGGCCGACGCAGACCACGACGACCGTCACCGCGGCCGCGGTGAACCGGGAGACGGCCTCCACGAACCAGCCGATCTTCTCGACGTCACCGGTGGAGACGGCCACCACCTCACCGGCGGCGACCCGCCGGGTCAGTGCGGAGCCCAGCTGGGCGGCCTTGCGTGCGAGGAGCTGCTGGACGCGGGCGGCGGCGGTGATCCAGTTCGTGACGGCGGTCCGGTGCAGGAAGGTGTCGCCGAGGGCGATGCCCGTCCCGCACAGCGCCAGCAGACCACCCGTCAGGGCGAGCCGGGTACCGGAGCGGTCCACGACCGCCTGTACGGCGAGACCGACACAGAAAGGGAGGGCGGAGACGGAGACGAAGTGGAGCAGGCCCCAGGCGAGCGACTTCAGCTGCCCGCCCAGCTGGTTGCGCCAGAGCCACCACAGGAATCGAGGACCCGAGCGCGCGTCGGGAACGCCCGGATCGGAGTACGGAAGGTCTTGAATCTGCATGAGGTCTGACGTCCCAGTGGCTCGTGTCAGCGGAGGGGGAGAGGAAAGGGGGCGAGGGCGAGTGCAAGGCGAGGGCGGCACCAAACCGTGCAAGGTTCGCTTCGGGGCGCTGCGGATTTCAACCGGTTTTCGCGGCCGCTCCGCGCAGTTCGCCGACATCCGGCCACGGGCCCGCGGGGCCCCGTTCCGGCCGTCCTGCACCCCGTCACCCGAATGTCCAGAAGATCACACAAGCAACGGGTATGTGATGCACGATGATTGGGTGCAGAGCGACAGCGTGCGGCGAATGACGGTCGCGGTGGCGACCCTTGGAACACTCTTGGCATCCGTGTCCGCGTGCGACACGGACAACCCGGGGCCGCCCCGGACCGGCGGAGCGCCGGGTCCGAGCGGCGGGCTCCCGAAGAGCCCGACCGTGTCGGAGCCCCCGGCGACGGATCCGGCCCGTATCCCGGGGGTGGGCGACCGCCTCTTCCGGGAGATTCCCGCGGACTCCCGCCAGGTGGTGGCCGTCTACGGGGAGGGTGCGGACTCGGCCGACTCCACGGTCGTGCTGTACACCCGGCGGGGCACGGAGTGGCGGCCGGTGGGCAGCTGGCCCGCGCACAACGGCCGCAACGGCTGGACGACGGACCATCATATGGGTGACGAGCGCAGCCCCGTCGGTGTGTTCACGCTCTCCGATGCGGGCGGGGTGCTCTCCGACCCGGGCACGAAGCTGCCGTACGACCAGGACGAGGACGCCTACTCCCCGCCGTTCGAGGGCGAGGCGCATCAGCATGACTTCGACTACGTCATCGCCATCGACTACAACCGCGCCCGGGGTACCGCCCCCGACGACCCCACCCGCCCGGAGGGGGACGACAAGGGCGGCAGCATCTGGCTGCACGTGGACCATGACAGCGGCACCTCGGCGTGCATCAGCGTGTCCGCGGAGGCCATGCGGTTCCTGCTGCGCAGGCTCGATCCGGCCGGACATCCGGTGATGGTGATGGGGGACAGGGACGACCTGCGCGCCTGACCGGCCCGGCTTCCGTCCGCCACCGCCCGTGCGCGGCCGAACCGTGGCGGGTGGCATTGCGGACGGGGCGGCGGCCCCGTTAGAACACCGGGCATGAAGAGACGGATAGTCATGTCCATGCTCACGGGGGCGATCCTCCTGCTGAGCGCGTTCCTCGGCGCGGGGGCGGGAACCGCCCAAGCCGCCGACGTGCCCGCCGAGTTCGGCACCGACTGGCACGACCCGGTGACGGCGGCACCACCCGTCGAGCGCCCCCACGCCACGTCGTGCCAGGTCACGCTCGCCGACGCCCAGTTCCGTGATTTCACCCCCTACCGGAGTGCCTACACCCCGCCGCAGGGCTGCGGCGACCAGTGGAGCAAGGTCGTCCTGCGCCTGGACGGCAAGGTGAAGGGGCGACAGTACGACCGGCTCGGCTATCTGCACGTCGGCGGGGTCGAGATCCTGCGCACCTCCACCCCGGAGCCCTCGCCCGACGGCATCGAGTGGCATGTCGAGAAGGACGTCACCCGTTACAGCGACACCTTCCGCAGCCCGCAGGACGTCGAGATGCTGATCGGCAACGTCGTGAACGACACCTACACCGGTGTCATCGACGTGCATGTCACCCTGACCTTCTACGCGGGCCGTCCCGCCGAGCGGACCCCCGACCGCGTCCTGACCCTCGCCGGCGCTCCCGGCGGCACCACCCTCACCACCCCGCGCAACAGCGAGCGGATCGTCGCCGAGGTGTACGCCACCGGATCGGGCGGCGGCTGTGAGGAGTTCTGGTATCTGACCGTGGCCGACCCGGCGTCGTACTCCTGCAAGGCCGACCACGGGCCCTACCGCGAGGTGCAGATCACGGTCGACGGCCGGCTCGCCGGGATCGCCGCGCCGTACCCCCACGTCTGGACCGGCGGCTGGTCCAATCCCTTCCTCTGGTACGTCGTCCCGGCCCCGCACGCCTTCGACGTCCGGCCGATCCAGTACGACCTGACGCCGTTCGCCGCGCTGCTCGACGACGGCCGGCCGCACCGCGTCGAGGTCTCCGTGGCCGGTGTCCCGGCGGGGCAGTCCGGCTGGAGCACCCCGGTGAACGTGCTGGTCTGGCAGGACGCCCACCGCGACCGGCTCACCGGCGCCGTCACCGAGGACACGGCGACCGATCTCGCCAACTCCTCCGTCTACACGCCGGGTACGGAGAACCGCGTGGACACCCGGGCGGGGCACCGGCTCACCGTCTCCGGCTACCTCGACACCTCGCACGGACGCGTGACCACCACCGTCACCCGGACGCTCGGCAACACCTCCGCGCACCGCTGGACCGACGGCGAGAACACGGACGGGCTCGACGCGACCTGGACCGACGACGAGACGGTCACCGTCGCGGGGCACGGTCCCGCGCGGACGACGCACACGCAGCGGACGTACGCCATGAACGGCGCCACGACCCTCGGCACCGACAACCGGCTGCGCACCGTGCTGACCCTCGGCGACCGCGCCTCGGTCACCCAGGAGCGCGACGGGCACCGCACGGCGTGGTCCCGGCTCGACGACACCTACCGCGGCGACGCCGCGTACACGCTCGACGTCCCACGCGACCAGCGGCACGCGGTCGGCACATCGACCGAGCGCTATCGGCTGTACGGCTCCGACGGCTGCTACGACCGGTCGCTGACGTCGGTCCAGGGGGTGCTGACGGAGGATCGCAACCGCTGCTGAGGCGACAGGGGTGCGCGGCGGCTGGGGCCGGAGCAGGCCACAGCCGCCCCCCCGGCCGCACGCCCCGGCTGTCAGCAGCGCTTGGCCGTCTCCCCGTCGATCAGCGTGTCCAGCAGCACGCCCAGCACCTCGCGCTCCTTCTCGGTCAGCGGGGCGAGTATCTCCTCGGCCGCCGAGTGGCGGGCGCCGCGCAGCTCGCGCAGGGTCGCGCGGCCCTCGTCCGTCAGCTCGATCCGGGTCACGCGCCGGTTGGCCGGGTCAGCCACCCGGCGCACCTTGCCGCTCGCCTCCAGCCCGTCGACCAGCGTCGTCACCGCACGGGGCACCACTTCCAGGCGCTCGGCGAGATCGGCCATGCGCGGGGGTGAGCCGTAGTGCGCGAGGGTGCGCAGCAGCCGGGACTGGGCCGGGGTGACACCCAGCGCGCGCTGCTCCAGATGGCGCTTCTGGATGCGATGCACCCGGCGGGTGAGCCGCAGCAACTGCTCCGCGAGCAGGCCCTCGGGATCGGGGGAGGTCATGCGGGAACAATATCAGGATGCCGTTCATTGTGAGTATAGGTAACAATGAGCTACGATCCGTTCCGTCATCGTCGGCCGATCCCTGACCGGCGCCTGCCGACCTCCGTAGGAGCCCATGCATCCCGACCGTGAACCCTCCTGGACCCCGCCTGCCGACGCCAGGGAACAGCCGCGGCAGGTGCGCCGCATCCTGAAGCTCTTCCGTCCCTACCGTGGACGGCTCGCGATCGTCGGCCTGCTGGTCGGCGCCTCCTCGCTGGTCTCGGTGGCCACACCGTTCCTGCTGCGGGAGACCCTCGACGTCGCGATCCCGCAAGGCCGCACCGGTCTGCTGAGCCTGCTCGCGCTGGGCATGATCCTCAGCGCGGTCCTGTCCAGCGTCTTCGGTGTGCTCCAGACGCTGATCTCGACCACCGTCGGCCAGCGCGTCATGCACGACCTGCGCACCGCCGTCTACGGCCGGTTGCAGCGCATGTCGCTCGCCTTCTTCACCCGCACCCGCACCGGTGAGGTGCAGTCCCGCATCGCCAACGACATCGGCGGCATGCAGGCGACGGTCACCTCCACCGCCACCTCCCTGGTCTCCAACGTCACCAGCGTCGTCGCCACGATCGTCGCGATGGTGGCCCTCGACTGGCGGCTGACCGTCGTCTCGCTGCTTCTGCTGCCGGCGTTCGTCTGGATCAGCCGGCGGGTCGGCAACGAACGCAAGAAGATCACCACCCAGCGGCAGAAGCAGATGGCCGCGATGGCCGCCACCGTCACCGAGTCGCTGTCGGTCAGCGGCATCCTCCTCGGCCGCACCATGGGCCGCTCCGACTCGCTGACCACGTCCTTCGCCGAGGAGTCCGAGCGCCTGGTCGACCTCGAGGTGAGAGCGAACATGGCCGGCCGCTGGCGCATGGCCGTGATCACGATCGTCATGGCCGCGATGCCCGCCGTCATCTACTGGACCGCGGGCCTCGCCCTCCAGCTCGGCGGCCCGAAGGTCTCCCTCGGCACCATCGTCGCCTTCGTCTCGCTCCAGCAGGGCCTGTTCCGCCCGGCCGTGAGCCTCCTCGCGACCGGCGTCCAGATCCAGACCTCGCTCGCGCTCTTCCAGCGCATCTTCGAGTATCTGGACCTGCCGATCGACATCACCGAGCGCGAGCGGCCCGTCCGCCTCGACCGGATCAAGGGCGAAATCCGCTTCGAGGACGTGGAGTTCCGCTACGACAGCGACGACAGGACGCGCCCGGTCCTGGCCGGCATCGACGTCACCGTCCCGGCCGGCGACAGTCTCGCCGTCGTCGGACCGACCGGCGCCGGCAAGTCCACCCTCGGCTATCTGGTGCCGCGGCTCTACGACGTCACCGGCGGCCGGGTCACCCTGGACGGCGTCGACGTCCGCGACCTCGACTTCGACACCCTCGCGCGCGCGGTCGGCGTGGTCTCCCAGGAGACGTACCTCTTCCACGCCTCGGTCGCCGAGAACCTGCGCTTCGCCAAGCCGGACGCCACCGACGAGGAGCTGTACGCGGCGGCGAAGGCGGCCCAGATACACGACCACATAGCCGCACTGCCGGACGGCTACGACACGGTCGTCGGCGAACGCGGCCACCGCTTCTCCGGGGGCGAGAAGCAGCGCCTCGCCATAGCCCGCACCATCCTGCGCGACCCGCCGGTCCTCATCCTCGACGAGGCGACCAGCGCGCTCGACACCCGGACCGAGGCCGCCGTGCAGGAGGCCATCGACGCCCTGTCGGCGAACCGGACGACGATCACCATCGCCCACCGTCTGTCCACCGTCCGCGGCGCCGACCAGATCGTGGTCCTGGACTCCGGGCGGGTCGCCGAACGCGGCACCCACGAGGAACTGCTGGAGCGCGACGGGCGGTACGCGGCCCTGGTGCGCCGGGACGCCCAGCTGGAGCCGACGAGCTGACGCGGGGGCGGCGATCCGCCGGCCAAGCAGACGCTACCGCCGACAAACTGAATATATGCCGGGTTTGTAGTGATATGCGTATTACCGTGCCTGCATGCAGCTGAACTCTCCGCCACGGAACACGATCCGACTGACCCGCCGGGGCAGGCTCGTCCTCGTCGTGGCCGGCGCCGTCGTGGCCGGCACCGCCGTGGCGGTGCCGCTGCTGACCCTGGGGGGCGCGCGCGAGGAGCCCAAGCCCACCATGCTGGTCATCCCGGAGGGCTGGCGCGCGGGCCAGGTGTACGAGGCCGTCGACCGCGCCCTGGAGCTGCCCCCCGGCAGCACCCGCAAGGCCGTCGGCAGGGCCGGCCTGAAGCTGCCGAACGACGCCGGGGGCAACCCCGAGGGCTATCTCTTCCCGGCGACCTATCCCATCCGGAAGGGGGCGACCCCCGAGTCCGTGCTGCGGTTCATGGTCGACACCGCCAACCGGAAGTTCAACGGCCCGACGCTGACGGCCGGTTCGCAGCGCCACACCATGAGTCTCTACCAGGCCGTCACCATCGCCAGCATCGTCCAGGCCGAGGCCGCGACCAAGGCCGACATGGGCAAGGTCGCCCGGGTGGTCTTCAACCGGCTGGAGCGTGGAATGCCGCTCCAGATGGACTCCACCGTCAACTACGCGCTGAACCGCAGCACCGTCCGCACCAGCCAGGACGACACCCGGATCGAGAGCCCGTACAACTCCTACCAGCGCATGGGCCTGCCGCCGACGCCGATCGACAATCCCGGCGAGGAGGCGATGCGCGCCGCGGTCAACCCGACGCCGGGCGACTGGCTGTACTTCGTCACCGTCAAACCCGGGGACACCCGCTTCACCGCCGACTACCCGGCGCACATGCGCAACGTGGCCGAGTTCAACGCCCTCCACCAGGGGACGGGCCAGACGCAGTCACCGAGCGGCGGTCCGCAGCGGTCCCCGGTCGCCGCACAGGACGCGGGCCGCTGAACCGGCGGGACGTCACGCGGCGACGGCCTCCTCCCCGGCCAGCAGCCGCCGGATGTCCCGTACGGCCGCCCTCCCGGCCCTGTTCGCGCCGATGGTGCTGGCCGAGGGGCCGTACCCGACCAGATGGATCCGTGGATCGGCCGTCACCCGGGTCCCCGTCATCCGGATCCCGCCGCCCGGCCCGCGCAGCCGCAACGGCGTGAGATGGTCGAGCGCGGCCCGGAACCCGGTCGCCCAGAGGATCACATCGGCGTCCACCCGCCGGCCGTCGTCCCAGGCCACCCCGTCCGGGGTGATCCGGTCGAACATCGGCTGCCGGTCCAGCACCCCGTCCGCGAGCCCCTGCCGGACGGCGTCGTTCAGTGGCAGCCCGGTGACCGAGACGACGCTGCGCGGTGGCAGCCCCTGGCGCACCCGTTCCTCCACCAGCGCGACCGCGGCGCGGCCCGCCTCCTGGTCGAAGGGCCCGGCACGGAACACCGGAGGCCGCCGGGTCACCCAGGTCGTGGCGGCGGCGAACGGGGCCAGCTCCAGCAGGTGCTGGGTGCCCGAGGCACCACCGCCCACCACCACGACCCGCAGCCCCGCGAACTCCTCGGGCCCCGCGTACTGCGCGGTGTGCAACTGCCGTCCGCGGAAGGTCTCCTGCCCCGGATAGCGCGGCCAGAACGGACGGTCCCAGGTGCCGGTCGCGTTGATCAGCGCCCGCGTCGACCACACGCCGTCCGAGGTCTCCACACGCAGCCGTCCCGCGTCGCCCTCGCGCACCGCCCGCACATCGACGGGGCGCCGTACCCGCAGATCGAAGACGCGCTCGTACCGGTCGAAGTACTCCCCGATCACCTCCGCCGACGGCCGCGCCGGATCGGCGTCCGTCAGCTCCATGCCGGGCAGCGCGTGCATGCCGTGCACCTTGCCGTACGTCAGCGAGGGCCACCGGAACTGCCAGGCGCCGCCCGGCCGGGGAGAGTGGTCGAGCACCACGATGTCGCGGCCGGGCTCGAAACCGGTGCGCCGCAGATGATAGGCGGCCGCCAGCCCCGCCTGACCGGCGCCGATGACCACAACCTCGACCTCGCGTGATTCGTTCACGCTTCTACTAACCGGGTGCCGGCCCCGGATCTTCCCGCTGCCGCGCCGCTCCGCTGCCTGACCATCCGGGACCCGGTCGCACCCGCCCCCTGCCCCTCGGTGTCGCAGGTCACGAAGGCTCCACTGTTATCGTCGGACCCAACGGCCCGCGTCTGTCGGCCGATGGGATGTCTCAAGGGGGGATCAGTGACGACCGCAGAGCAGCGGTCCGCCGTTTCCGGCGTCATACGTCCGACCGGCGCCGCGGCCCGGGCCGGTGCCGCCCGGTGAGCCGCCGAGCACGCAAGGCCGCCCCCACCACCACGGGACCGGCCCGCTGTACCGTCACCGTCTGCCGCGGCTGCTGCTGCGGCACCGCGAAGATCCCCGGCATCGACCACGCCGCTCAGCTGGCCGGGCTGCGCCACGCGCTCGACGGCCTCGCGCAGGTGCGGGTGACCGACTGCCTGGACGCCTGTGAGCAGGCGAACGTCATCGTCGTCCAGCCCTCCGCCGCCGGCCGGGTGGCCGGCGGGCGCCCGGTATGGCTGGGCCTGGTCAACGACCCCGACGCCGCCGACGACATCGCCACCTGGATCGCAGCCGGCGGCCCCGGTCTCGCCGAGCCGCCCGGTGTGCTCGACCTGTACGCGTTCACCCCCTCCCGCCGCATCCGCCGAGGCGTCGACGGCTGACGTCACAGGTCGAAGGGCTTGCGTGACCGGTGCTCAGCGAAAAGCCGTTGGCGGGGTCACGGTGGCCGCTGCTACGCTCCGGGAGGCCGTGCAAGAGAGCGAGGAGGTGGTACCCGTGAACGTATCGACATGGGTGCTCCCCTCCGGGGTCACGGTCGGGCGATAGGTCGTCCGGGAGCGCCGTTCCATGGCACTCCCGAAAGGCACGACCATGCACTTCACTTCTGCACGGCGTCTCGACGACGCTGTCCTCGAACGCGAATTCACCCTCGGCGAGATCCCCGGCATCCTGTGGACGCCCGCATCCGCATCCGCACCGATGCCGCTGATCCTGCTCAGCCCCCCTCCTCTCGGGCTGCGCACGGCGTACCCCCGGCTGGCGGCCCGGGCCCGGCACTCCGCGGCGGACGGCTTCGCCACGGCCACCATCGAGCTCCCCGGAAGCGGCGACCGGCCCCGTCTGCCCGGCGCCGAGCAGGCTCGCGCCGATCTGCGCCGGGCTGTTGAGGCCGGTGAGCCGGTCAGCGACGAGATCATCGACGCCCTCATCCTCCCGCTGGTCGACAAGGCGGTCCCGGAATGGCAGGCCGCCCTGGACGCCCTGCTGGCGCTGCCCGAAATCGGGGGTCCGGTCGGGTACTCGGGGGGAGTGATCTCCATCGGAGCCCGGTTGGCGGTGGTCGAGCCGCGCATCTCGGCCGCTGTTCTGTTCGCCGGGAGTCTCGTCCCTCGCGCCATGTTCGAGGAGGCCCGCCAGGTCACCATTCCGCTGCACGTCCTGTTGCAGTGGGACGACGAGGGCAACGACCGGCAGGCGGCCCTGGACCTGTTCGACTCCTTCGGCTCCAAGGAGAAGACGCTGCACGCAAATATGGGCGGCCACACCGGCGTCCCGCAGTTCGCGGCGGATGCCGCGGCCCAGTTCTTCACCCGACACCTGAAGTGAGGGCCGGCCGTCCGGCCACCGGCGGACGGTAGCCGTGCCGGCCCATGGGTCGACGCCGAGCCGGGCCTCGCCGCCGGAGAGGGTGCGTCAGGCGCCCGTCCGGTGGCCGAGCCCGGCCTCGGCCAACACCCGCTCTGCGACGGAGCGTTCGGGCTTGTACCTTCTTCCAGGGCGCTGGCCGGGGCACCGGAAAGGCCACCCCGCATCTCGCTCCGTGGACCGCCGGTATCAGAACCGGCCGTGCCGGGGAGTGTGAATCCCGGTCCATGGGCCAGGATGACCTCATGCCAGATGCCTTCACCACCCGGACGCTGAACGTCTCCACCGGTACGCGGGAGCGCGTCGTCGACCTCACCCAGGACTGCGAGGACTTCCTGCGGGAGGCGGCGGCCGGCCGCGACGGCCTGCTGAACATCTTCGTCCCGCACGCCACCGCCGGGATCGCGGTCATCGAGACCGGTGCCGGCAGCGACGACGACCTCCTCGCCGCCCTGCACAGCCTGCTGCCCGCCGACGACCGCTGGCAGCACCGGCACGGCAGCCCCGGGCACGGCCGCGACCATGTCCTGCCGGCCATCGTCCCGCCGCACGCGACCCTTCCTGTCATCGCCGGCCGGCTGGAACTCGGCACCTGGCAGTCCGTCTGCCTGGTGGACACCAACAAGGACAACCCGGACCGCACGGTGCGGCTGAGCTTCCTCGGCTGACCGAGCCGATCGTGGTGGGCGGAGGGACCGGCCGCGCCTCACAGCCGATAGGCGAAGCGGAGCGCGCCGCCCTCCTCGCGGTAGAGCCCGCGGCCGCGCTCGCTGAACGGGTTCGGCAGCATGCGCACCTGTCGGTGTTCCGCGTCCAGCACCGAGGTGACCACCAGGATCCGCCAGCGGTCACTGCCGGCGTACTTCTGCGCCGCCCGTACCTCGGTTTCGCCGAGCTCGATCTGCCCGCCCGGCCCCTGGGTGGCCTTGACCTCGTACAGCCGCGGACTCCTGCCGGAGCCGACCGTGAAGTCGTAGCCGAGGCTGTCGTCGCCAGGGCCGGGGAAGACGTGAGCCCGGTTGCCGGAGACCCAGCTCGTCTCGTCGGTCGCCCGGTCCTGTTCGCGAAGCCATTGGTATGCGTACCACTCGCCGACGAAGCCGATCGCCGAGCGCTGGGCCGACGACAGTCCGCGTTCTGCTACGACGCGCACGCCTGGCCGTTCAGCCGAGGGGCCGGCCGTCCTCCGGGGCGGGAGCGGCTTCAGTGCGGCCCAGCGCCATCGGGGGCTGCCGTGGAGAGGCGGGCCGGATTCCAGAGTGCGGCGCAACTCCGCGGCCAGTTCGGAGAAGTCGCCGGACTCGATGTCGAAGTCCCGTTCGCCGAGGGAGACGATCCGCTTGCGCTTGGCCCGTTCGGTGCGGGCCCGCTCCGCGGCGTTCCGTGCTCGGTCCAGCTCGGCCGGGGTGAGCCCGTGCACCCGGGGCTCCGAGGAGGCGTCCATGCCCGCCGGCCACTGTCCCAGGGCCGCGAGCCAGCCGACGACATCGTCCGCCGAGAGTTCACGGAAGTCGAGCGCGCCCGCCTCGTCCAGCAGGGCGGTGATCTCCTCCGCGGCGGCCGCCTTCGCCAGCGCCGCGGGCAGCGGCTGTTTCGCGGCGTTGACCAGGGCGACCAGGTCGGGTGCCGCCTTGGCTATGACGGCGTGGTTGTGGCTGCGCACCCTGTCCATGGCGGCAAGCCGTTCGCCCTTGGCCGGGGCGGGCGCCCCCAGCCGGGTGGTGAGTGCCTCTTCGACGAGGTCCCGCAGGAGGCCGTCGTCGGCGGTGTCGACGGTGAGCGCCCACTCCTGCGGAGCCGTGATCCATTTCAGGGAGCGGAGGGCGGGCCAGTCGGCGATGGGCCTGCGGTGGTCGAACTCCTCCCGACGGGCCCAGCGCAGCCGGTCGATGAGGACGCCGCGACCGAAGTCCACGTACCGGCGTACGGCCTCGTCGTGGGCCTCGGCGTGGCTGATCGGGCGGTACCGGGGCGCGAGCCCCGCCAGGGTGCGGTTCAGGTCCGCGAAGTCGACCTCGGCCACGTCCCGGAGGCCGTCGATGTCCCGCGCGTCGCGCGCGGCCTCGATGAGCTGCGCGGCGGGCAGGGGAAGGGCGCCCTCGTACGGTTCCAGGCGGGCGAGGAACTCCCGGGCGTCGGCCGGAGCAGGGTCCGTCAGCTCCCTGGCCCTGCCGGCGCCGAGCGCGTGGACGAGGAAGGGGTGGCAGCGCTCCAGCACTCCCGCCAGGGAGCCGTCGAGGCGGTGAGCGGTCTCCCCGACCTGGTCGACGGAGAAGTCGAGCGCCGCCGCGAGCTGCCGCTCGGTCGGCTCGTCGAGGGACGCGAGCCACCGCTCCAGTTCGCGGGCGGCGAGCTTGAGCGGGACGGCGTACGTCGGACGGTCCAGGACCTGGCTGACCGCGTAGCCGGTCCGGGCCACGAAGTCCCAGGAAAGGGGCAGGTCCGGGGTGAGGACCAGCGGGTGCGAGGGGTCGGGCAGGGGCAGCATGCCGTCCTGCCGTTCCGGGAGTTCCACGTCCGCCCCGTCGAGGGTGATCTTCAGCGAGAGGTAGCGGTGGACGCGGACGCGGCGGACGGCGGCGACGAGTTCGGTCAGCTCGGCATCGGTCGGACGGCCGCCCCGGGGCGGATGGTCGGCCAGCACGCCCACCGCGAGCGGGAGCCACGGCAGCTCGTCGACGAGCGGCGTGCCGAGCCCTTCGGTCGTGCCGGAGGCTCCGACGACGGTGGTCCCCGAGGTGCTGACGATTTCGACCGACAGATCGGCGTCGTCGGCGTGCCGTATCGCGTCCGGGCAGCGCCGGCGCAGGATGCGGGCGACGTCAGCCGCCGCCCCCGGCACCACGAGCAGCGGAAGTGTGAGCTCTCCGGCCAGGCGTGCCTTCAGGCTGTCCCGATCCCCGGTGACGTACAGCCGGACCGAGCCGTCGAGGAGCGTGGCGAAGTCGACCGCGATGAGCTGCTTGCCCCGCTCCGCGAGCAGGGCCGAGCCGATGAGCGGCTCGATGGAGGACGCCTCTGCGGCCAGGTTCTGCCAGGCGCGCTCGTTCGCCCGCTGAAGGGCGGCCCGGTCCCCGTCGTCCACGGCGTCCGTCTTCACCAGCTCGCCCAGCGTGGCGATGAGCCGGGCGCTGTCCCGGGGGTCGCCCCAGGTCGGCAGCCCGGCGTCGCGCAGCCGTCGCAGGACCTGATCGTCGTCCAGCAGGGGGCGGAGCTGGCGCAGCACGGTCGGGGCGAAGACCGGCTCCTGCTCCAGGTTCGCGGGGGCATGCCATGCCTCGTCCGGCCGTACGAAGCGGACGCTGCCGCCACGGCCACGCACCGGGAGCCAGCGCTGACCGCGGACGAAGGCGGACAGGGGAGTCGGGACCTGCTGGTGATCCTGGTTACCCCTCCGGTCCCGGTGCCAGACGCTGGTGAGGTGCTTGTGCTGCCACTGGGCCAGGCCGTGCAGGACCAGGCGTGCATAGGCGATCCGGCCCGGTTCGCTCAGCCTCCCGGCGACGTCCTGGCCCGGCAGCCGGAACGCGGCGGTTCCGACGTACGGGGTGTACCGATGAGCGACCCGGCTGTGCGCGCGGTCGATGAACGGCCGCCACTGATCGGCGACCACGTCGGACACCTTCGCCATGCTGATCAGGTTGCTCGTGGTGAGCATGCCACCCTCGGCCTGCGTCTCCGCGCCGGCGGACACCACGGGCAGCAGCCCGTCGGTGACGCCGAGATCGCTGAGGAACTCCCGCCACTCCTCCTGGGTTTCGCCCCGCCGCAGGAAGTCCTCGGGCGGCGCCAGGAGCCGCTCCGCCATGAAGCGGAGGCCGGGCGAGGACTCCCGCCCCTCGGCCACGACGGAGGCGAGCGCGTCACCCTGGGTCCCGGTCCATCCGGCCCCGAACACGGCACCGGCCGCTTTGATGGTGGGGCCCTCGGCGGAGGGAACGTACAGCCCCAGATGGCGCAGTTGCAGCGACTGTGACTGCCTCGACTGGTGGAGGCGGAACACGAAGCGGAGGGCCTGCTCGCGCAGCCGCGCCGAGTTGCTCTCGGTGAGGGCGCGGCGGACGTGGTCGAGCAGGCCGGCGGCGTCGAAACGGCGGACGAGCCGGAAGCGTTCCAGGAAGAGCCGGGCTTCCTGACGCCGTACGTGACCTTCCTCCTCCACCCAGTTCAGTCCCGGGTGCAGATAGAACATGCGCTTCTTCAAGGCGTCGGGCACGGCCAGGGCCTTGTCGCCCGCTGTCTCGCCGCGAGCCGGCTGGAAGAACGCCTCCCGCCTGGCCGCTCTGCGCCGCGAGCCGTCCTTCGTGCCCGTGCTCTGATCGCCGTTGGCCCGCCGGAGCTCCCCGTCGTCCGCCAGCAGCAGCTTCCTGCCCCGCAGTACTCCGCCCTCCTCCTTGAACAGCAGGGCGAGATCGGCGTACACGCCGTTCCAGTGGTCGGCGGGAGCATCGGGAGCGGGCCGCGGCAGCGTTTCCACGATCCGCTCGGCGTGGTCGGCCCGTTGCTGCGCCGAGGGCTCCAAGGGGCACTTGAGGGCCTCGCACAACCTCGCCAGACGCTTCAGGGGCTTGGCCCCGACGGCCGGATCGGCCACGGCGATGCCCACCGCCCCGGCCGCCTCGGCGGTGAGCACCGACAGCCTGAGGTCGGGCCAGAGCACGGAATCGCGGGGCGTGCCCCAGGAGCTGTGCGCAGCCCCGCGGTCCAGGAGCGGTACGACGGGAACGTCCGCGAACTCTACGCCGTGCACCTGCTGCGCCGCTTCGCGCAACAGGTGGTGGTAGCGCGGCTCGTGCTCCCACGTCACAAGGTCGACCGCCGGCCTGCGGTCCGCGGGCCGGGCCCCCTCCCGCAGCATGGCGGCCGCCGCCAGGGAGGTCTCGGCCGCCGCCGCGAACAGCATGCTGTTCAGCGGGTGCTCCCGGTCCAGGGCCGTACGGTCCACCTTCGTGAAGAACGGGGCGTTGAGGTGTCCCCGCAGGGGCGCGCCGGCGTCCTCGCCCAGGGGGAGGAAGGTGTAGATCCGGCCACCTCGCAGCGACTCGGCGCCGTCGAGGGGCAACGCCATCTCGACGACAGCCGGTTCCTTCCAGTCGCCCCACGAGTCGTCCAGCTGCCCGAGCTCGGTCGCCGCCTCGAGCGTGGCACGCCGACGCGCCTCGGGGACCTCGCCCCTGGCCACCAGGTACGCGCCCAGGGAGCCGAGATCGACACGGGCAAGGGAGACGACCGGAACGCACGGCGCCGCACCGGCGAGCACGCCGTGCCCCTCGGGCTGGTCCCCGGCGAGCGCCAAGGGGGCTTCCCGCCGGGTGAGTTCCGTACGGCGGGGGCCTTCGCCTCCGCGCCGTTCGATGACCAGTCGGTCGAGCCGGTCCAGGAACAGCATCACGGGAGCCTTCGCGGCGCCCAGCTCGTCGAGGCGGCGGACGGCCGCACGCCGGGAGGCCTCGTTGCGCAGCGGGATCCTGATGACCGTCACATGACCGTCGGCGGCCAGCTCCTTGCACGTCGGGGGCACGTCGGAGAGGGGGAAGGGGACCTGGAAGGGCGGGAGTTCCTCCTCCGCCCTGCGGACCAGGTCCTCGTCGCGGAGCAGTACCCGCAGGTCGTCCCCCACCGCGAACCGGAAGCAGTACCCGTCCAGCACGGCCGGACCCTCTCCGGCCGTGCCGGCGCTGTAGACCTCCGGGGCGTCCGTGATTTCCAGGATGCTGCGGAAGCCGACCCCCTTGTTCCCGATGCCCTCGCCGACGGTCTTCTCACTCCGGGCGAGCTTGCACACGGCCTGGATGCGGGCCCAGGTGAAGGGAGTGCCGCCGTTGGCGACATAGAGCGTGCCGTGCGCCCCTTCGCTCTCGTCGAGCAGTACGTGCACGCTTCCGTCGTTCCGGTCTTTGCTGTGAACGTCGTGGCCGTTCTGGAGCAGTTCCAGGAGGAAGCGTCCGGCGTAGTCGCGCGCGTTGCCGTGCGAGGCCGCGCGCAACTGCTGGGCGGGTTGCCATACCTGCGTGGACTGCCACTCCCTCAGCACGGCCTGCGCGTAGTCCCACAACTCGCGCGCCCACGTGCCGCTCGGGCCGTCCTCGTCCGTCGTACCGGCCATGTCCCCCCGCTTTCATACGATCTCAGGCTGACCGTAGCGCGGGCGTCACCGACGGCGCAGGGCTGCCCGAGAACCGGTCCCCCCATCGGACCGGACCCCTCCCCGCCCGCCTCGGTGACGCCCGTCATGCCGCCCGCTCACTCCGCCTCACCCGACCACGCGGCGACGCACAGCGCCCGGTCCAGCTCCTCGGTGTAGCGGGCCGCCGCCAGCCAGGCCCGGGCGAATCGGTCCGGGTCGGCCGGCAGGAGCCTGCCGAAGACATCGCGGGAGCGCTCGGCCGCCGCCGCGTGCAGCTCCTCGAGCAGCTCGCCCGCCGTCGCGAGCCCGGCCCGCCCGAGGCGCCGTACGTCCGCGGCCGTGTCACCGGGGAAGGAGAGCACGCGCCGGCCGCCCGCCACCGCCTGCTGGACCCGGCGGCGCAGCAGATGGACCGGTGCTTCTTCCGGGGTCGGCACGGTCTGCTGCCGGGCGGTGCCGGTGGCGGGCAGGTCGACGCGCTGGAGGCGGTCCAGGCCCAGGTCGACACGGGCGCCGGGGACGGTCGGATGCTCGGCCGCGAGAAGCAGGGCCCGGGCGTGCGGGGCCGGAGCGAGCCGGGCGACGATCCGCAGCCTGCTGCCCCGGGCGGCGGCCAGCAGCCGCAGATTGTCCCGGTACGCGAGGGCGGGGTCGTCGTGCGCTGCCGTCAGCCGCACCAGGACGCCATCGCACTCGGCGAGCAGACAGGCGCCCGCCGCCTCGCCCGCCGTACCGACGAGTGTGACCTCCAGGAAGAGCAGCCCGGGGCCGCCCGCCTGGGCGCCGGCGATCTGCTCGGTCACCGGAACCGCCCACAGCCGGTCCAGCGGCTCCGCGCGCCAGTCGGCACCCGAGGCCCGGACCGCCCGGACCCCGGCACCCGCGCCGAGCCGCCCGGTGGGCGAGACGGTCGCTCCTGTCACCGCGAGGCCCGCGCGGGACAGTTCGCGGTGGGTCAGTGCCGTGTCGCCGAGCCGCACCGCGCGGTCGGCGGCGCCCGTCGCGCGCCCGGCCCCGCCCGGAGCCACGTCGGACACCTGGTAGAGGCGGCCCCCGGCGTCGGCGGTCCAGGTGACGGCGCCCGCGTGACCGCTCGCGGTGAGGACCGGCTCGGAGAAGAGCCGTACAGCCGCAGCGCGCCGTCCGGGCGGTACGGCTGCCGTGCCGTCCCGCGCAGGACGTCCAGCTCGGCGCCGGTGGCGTGGGGGAGTCGGTGGGCGACCGACAGCACCTCCCGCAGACCCGCCACCAGGTCGGCGAGGCGGAACGCCGGGTCGGCCGAACGCGCCGCGCGGAGCGCGGTGACCACGGAGACGGAGGTGGCGGCGGCCCGGTGCAGCCCGGCGAGCCGTGCGGTGTGCGCGGCCCGCAGCAAGGCGGCCTGGAGCACCGCGCCCGCGCCGTCGGTACCGGCCTCGAGCACGGCGGCCGCGGCGTCGTGCACCGCGCGGGCGGCGGCGGCCTGTGGGGGCGTGGCCGCCGTCTCCGGGGCGGCCGCAGTGTCCTGCGCAGCCGGTGTCGGGGGCGCGTCTTCGGCGGCGGTCGTGGAGTCCTGTCGTACGGCGCCGGTGTCGGCGTCGGCGATCGGGGCCGCCGATGCCACCGCGGCGCGGTGGAGGCAGTCCGGGGCCAGCAGACAGCCGCACCGGATCGCGTCCGCACGCGTCACCGTGGAGCCGGGCGCGTGCAGCACGAGATCCGTCTCGTCGTCGACGGCGAGCCGCACGGTGTCGCCGTCGCGGACCACGGGACGGCCGGCCAGCTTGGCGATGCCCGCGTCCAGGCGCTTGCGCAGCCGGGGCGTGAGCGCGGCGACGAGTTCGGCGGTCACGGACGGGGCGACCGCGGGCAGTCCGGCACCGGTCTGTGGGGTGGCTTCCGGGCTCATGTGATCTTCTCCCCTACCCAGCGGGCGAGTTCGAGCGGGCTGAGCGCGGCGACCGGCATACCCGCGGCGACCAACCGGCCCGCCACCCCCGTGGAGTACCGGGGGCGGCCCGCGTCGTCGAGGCTCGCGCAGCCCAGCACCTGGCAGCCGGCGCCGACCAGCGCCCGCACCTCGGCGAGGAGTCCGCCCAGCGGGTAGCCCTCCTCGAAGTCGCTGACCACCACGACGAGCGTGCGCGAGGGCACGGTGACCAGTTCGCGCGCGTGCCGCAGCCCGGGGGCGATGTGCGTACCGCCGCCCACCCGCACCTCCAGCAGCAGGGAGAGCGGGTCCGCGACATGGTCGGTCAGATCGATCACCTCGGTGGAGAACGCCAGGAAGTGCGTGGACAGGGTGGGCACCCCGGCCAGCACCGACGCGGTGAGCGCCGCCCAGATCGTGGACGCCTCCATGGACCCCGACACATCGGTGACCAGGATCAGCCGCCAGTCGGCCGCGCGCCGCGCGCGGCTGCGGAACACGGGACGCTCCGGTACGACCCGGACCGTGCCGTCCGGCATTCGGCGGGCGGTCGCCAGGTTGGCCCGCAGCGTGCGGGGCAGGTCGAGGCCGCCGCCCGGGCGCCGGCTCGGGCGGGGCAGCGTGGTGCCGTGCAGGGCCGGGCGGAGCCGGGTCGCCAACTCCCGGCCCAGCGCCTCGACCAGGCGCCGGACCAGCGGTCGCAGTGCGGCCAGCCGGGCCTCGGGCAGGCCGCCCGCGTGCCGCAGCACCGAGCGCAACAGGTCCACGGAGGGCCGTACGGCGTCCGGGTCCAGCTCCGCGAACACGTCCTGGCGTCCGGCCGCCGCGGCCGCCGCCAGCACCTCCTCACGGATACCGGGCCCGAACAGCGCGGCCAGTTCCTCCGACCACTCCCGCGCCCCGGGATACGACCTCTCGCGTCCGCCGCCGCGATGGGAGAGGTCCCCGCGGCTGCCCTCGCCCCGGCCGCTGCCGTACAGCTCGTCCAGCGCGGTCGCGAACGGCCGGGCGGACACCGGCAGTCGGTCGCTGCGGCGGCCGAGCACCAGACGCCAGCGGTCGGCCGGGGCGAGCCGCCGCTCGCCGTCCGACGCGGCGGGCGCGGTCCCCGGGGCATCACCGGCGGCCTGCCCCGAGGCTTCCCCCGCGGCTTGCGCAGTGGGTTCGCCCGGGGCTGCGATCGAGGTTCGCTCCCGGTCGACCGCCGCCCTCCCCTCGCCGGTCGCGTCCGCCGAAGCGCCCTTCGCGGGGGCGGCGGGCGGCAGGAGCCCCAGCGCGTCCAGTGCCGCGCGGGCGGCGAGATCGGCTCGGGTCCACCGGGCCAGGGCCGCGGGCGCGACGGCACCCGTTCCGTCCGGACGTACGCCGTCCAGCCGCTGCTCCACGGCGGTCAGCAGCCGCTCCCGGGCAGCCGGGCTGAGCGTGTCGAAGCCGTCGCGCAGCGCCGGGAGCCGGTCCAGGAAATCCTGGTCGGACAGGTCCGACACCCGGTTCAGCAGCGGCTTTACGGCGGGTGCCGCCGACTCCAGCAGCGGTCCGGCCGCGGTCAGCAGACCGGTCAGCCGCGCGCTCAGTGCCGACCGGCCCGCCGGATCGCAGGCGCCGTCCACCCAGGAGGCCACCCGGTCGCCGAACACCCGGGCCTCCTCCTGCCCCAGCAGCACCCGTACGGCCCCGGCGGCGCCGCGCATCAGCGGCGAACCGCCGGCCGCGAGCCGCGCGAGCGCGTCCGTCAGCCGGATGCCACCCTCCCTGTCCGCACGGTGCGCCAGCTCCAGCAGGGCGTGGGCGTCCGCCGGGTCCTCGGAACCGGTGAGCCCGTCGACCTGGCGCACCGCGGCGGCCGTCAGCAGCCCCGCGACGGCCGTCGCCCGCGCCGTACGCGCTCCGTCACTGCCGAGTCCGGCGATGTGCCCGGCACACAGCCGGTCCAAGAGGGCCAGTCCGGCGAGGAGTTCGGGCAGCGTGCCGGAGTCCGGCAGCACCTCGGCGATCTCCTCCAGCCGCTCGTCGGCCAGCGCGGGCAGCCCGCACTCCGCGGCCTCCGCCAGCCCCTGGAGGGACTGCGCCGCGGTGGGCCCGCCCTCGTCCCGCTCCGCGCGCCACCGCTGCCGCAGCACCCCCTCCGCGGCCTGCGCCGGAGTCACCCCGCGCACCGCTGCCGCGGTCAGCATCGCCGCCGTGGCCGGGGTCCAGCGCACCTCCCAGCGGGACGTGAGCGCGTCGGCGCCGCCGGTGCCCGTCACCGCCTTGGGCTCGGCGTACGGCACCGAGCACGCGGTCAGGCGGCGCAGCAGCAGCTCGCGGCGGCGGTCCAGCTCCGAGCGGAGCGGGTCCAGGCGCAGGTCCCGCGCGGTGCCCGGGCCGGACTCGGCGGGGCCCGGCAGCCCCAGCGCGGCCAGCTCCGCCTCGACCGCCGGGGCCAGCCCGCTGCGCGGCGCGTCCGGCGCCGGCCGTCCGGTCCGCGTCCCGACGAGCACCTTCTCCATGGCCCGGGCGACGGCCCGCCCCCGGCCGTGCGGTTCGCCCTGGGCGAGCACCGTCTGCACCGCCTCGACCAGCTCGCCACGGCCCGCCGCGGGCAGCCCCCGCAGCCGCGCCAGATCGCCGGCGACCCGCGCGATCTCGCGCGCGTCGGCGGGACCCGAGGGGTGACCCAGGGCGCGCAACTCGGCGCACACCCGCACGGCGGCCCGGGTCAGCGCCTCCGCCAGCGCGCCGGGATCACCGGCCGCGTCCAGCACCAGGTGCTGCCACTCCGGGTCGCGGATCCCGGCCGGGTAACCGGAGCGCTCGTCCAGCAGCGGATAGCTGTACGGGATGAGCGAGGTCGTCCAGGCCGAGGGGGAGGTCTCCGCCGGGCGGTTCGGTTCGCCCCGGCCGCGTTCCGCTGTCGCCGTGTCCGCCCGGGAGCCCGTCGCCCGAGCCGTCTTTGTGAGTTCCCGCCGAACCTCCCCGGCCGCGGGGACCAGAGCCGGGGCGTGGAAGGCGCCGATCACCAGGGCGGCGCGCTCCCCGCGTGCCGTGGCCGCCGCCAGCCGCGCGCGCATCCACCGTTCCCGGCGCAGATCCAGCTCCGGCACCCCGCCCGCGGCCTCCGCCTCCGCCCGCAGCGCCCATCCGGTCAGCAGTGCGGCGCGCCGCAGCGCCTCCGGCGTGGAACCGGGCGCGGGGGCCTCGACCAGCCGGTCCCACAGATCGTCCCCGGGACGCCCGGTGAGGCGGGCACGCAGTGCGGCGCCGAGCCCGGTCATGCCCGGGCCCATGGCCGTGGAGCCGGTCTCGGATTCCGGCCCGCCGACGGATGCCGGGTCACCTCCCGCCGTATCACCGGGTGTGCCGCGCTCCCCGTCGGCCTCCGTGCCGGACTTCCCGCCCGGCTCCCCACCGGACTCCGCCGGCCCCGCCCACGCCCGGTCCGCCAGCGGCAGATCGCACGCGATCACCGGGACGCCGCGCCGCGCGGCCCAGCGCACCGCCGCGAGTTCCGGAGAGAAGTCGGCGAAGGGATAGAACGCCGGTCCACCGCCCCCGGCCCCGGGTACGGGCGCGGCCGCCAGAGCCACCGGGGCCCGGGTCTCCTCATGGGCGAGCCAGGGCAGCCAGTCCTGCACCTCGGCGGGCAGTTCGACCAGCAGCACATCCGGCCCGGCCGCGTCCAGCAGCGCGGGCACGGCCGCGGCCAGCGACGGAGCATGGTGCCGTACGCCGATGAGGTAGGGACCCGCCGGGTCGGTCAGGGCCGCCACGGCCGCCTCGGGAGGTGCCGGGGCAGCGGTCGTGCCACCGGCGGGAGGGGAGACAGGGGACACGGTGCTCAGCCCTCCAGGACCGCGCGCAGGTCCCACAGCGTGCGCCAGGTCGCCGCGCCCTGTTCGGCCCGGCGCCGCACCGGACCGTCCCAGTAGCCGCGCAGCCGCGCCGCGTCCGCCGGGTCGTCCTTGTGCGCCACCCCGAGCAGATGGCCGGGCAGCAGCGCCAGGACGTCACGGTCCCCCGGGAAGTAGGCCGCGGCCAGCGCCAGCGCGCCCGCCACGGACACCGCCTCCGCCGTGCTCATCACCGTGGACGGCCGCTCCACCTCCCAGCCCTCCGCCGACCGGCCCTCGCGCAGATCGCGGAAGACGGTCACCAGGGCCTCCAGAACCGCGTCGTCGACCTGGAAGGGCGCGCCCGACCGGGCCACCGACGCCCGGGCCTGGCCGCGCACCAGCGCCACCTCGGCGTCGAGGTCGGAAATGGGGCCAACCGTCTCGAAGTTGAAGCGGCGCTTGAGCGCGGCCGACATCTCCGAGACACCCCTGTCCCGCAGGTTGGCGGTCGCGATGAGGTTGAAGCCCGGCGCCGCATGGGCCAGCGCCTCCTCGGAGCCCGCCAGTTCGGGCACCGCGATGCGCCGCTCGGACAGCAGGGACACCAGGGAGTCCTGCACCTCGGGCAGGCAGCGGGTGACCTCCTCGACGCGGGCGATCGCCCCCCGGGTCATCGCCGTCAGCACCGGCGACGGCACCAGCGCCTGCCGGCTGGGCCCCTGAGCGAGCAACAGGGCGTAGTTCCAGCCGTACTTGAGCTGGTCCTCGGTCGTACCGGCCGTGCCCTGCACGACCAGCCCGCTGGTGCCGCACACGGCGGCCGACAGCAGCTCCGACAGCATCGACTTGGCGGTACCGGGCTCGCCGACGAGCAGCAGGCCCCGTTCCCCGGCGAGCGTGACGACGCACCGCTCCACCAAAGCCCGGTCGCCGACGAACTTTCCGGTGATCTCCAGCCGGCGCGGCACGCCCTGAGGCGCCTCCACGTCGTCCGGCAGCCGCAGCGCCCGGCCCTCGCTGCCCACGACGAACGTGACGACGGCACGGGGCGTCAGCCGCCAGGAGGGCGGCCGCGGACCCTGGTCATGGGCGGCGAGGAAGGCCAGCTCGGTGGCGTACCCGTCCTCGGGAGGCACGATCTGCCGGGCCGCCGCTGCGGGCTGCGGCGCGGGGTCGGTGACGACGGCGGTGGTCATGGGCGGGGATCCTTCGAGGCGGCGCGGACGGCAGAGCCGACGGCAGGGACGACGACAGGGGCGAGGAAAAGGGCGGCGAGCGGGGCGCGGACGGCACGGATGGCCGCCGTACCGGCACGCCCGCCTCGGGTAGAGGGACCGCAGGCACGCGGACGGCGGGCGGGCGGCAGCGGAGACGGCCCGCTCATCGGCGCCGCCCCCTTCTGGTCGCCCGGGTGGTCAGCTCCTCGTACGCCGGCGCGTCGCCCGCGCGGACCCGGGCCCAGGCGCGGCCGAACAGCTCGGGCACCGGCAGCAGCGGTATCGCGCGCAGACGGCCGATCGGGTACAGGCCCTCCTTCCAGGTCTCCACCGGCAGCGCGGGCGACTTCAGGTCCCGCCAGCCGCCGGGCAGGAACAGGCTCCGCCCGGCGCGCGGCCGCTTCGCCTCGACGACCAGGTCGGTCGCGGCCAGTTCGGCGCGGGCCTTCCGCAGCCGCGCGGGCTTCCAGCCGGTCCAGCGGGCGCAGTTGCGGTCCGTAGGATCGGGCAGGGCCAGCAACTGGAGGTAGAGCGCGGCCGCGTCGGCGCCCAGGCCGTGCGCCGCGGCGACCTCGGCGACCAGCTCAGGCACGCTCGTGGCCGGATCCTGCGCATACCCCGCGGGGCCCTCGGCGCCGACCGCGACGGCCCGCTCCAGCTCGGCGCCGAGAAGGGTGCGCAGAGCCCGCAGACCGCTTCCGCGCTCGGGCCCGACCAGGCCCTCCAGCAGCCCGAACACCGGGTCGTCGGCCCCGGTGAGCCCGGCCGGCCGAATCTGCACCGTCTCCGTGTCGCGGTACCAGGGGCGCAGCACGATGGCCGCGCCGACCCGGGTCAGTCCGTGCGCGTCGGCGCCGCCGGTCTCCGGCAGCCCGTACGCCTTGCGCACCTCCACCGCCGTGGGGCCGCCCTTCTCCGTCATCTCGACACCCAGCCCGAGCAGCAGTTCGGGGTCGGTCATCCGGCGGCGCACGGCGGCGAGTCCCGCAGGCAGCGCGGACCGCAGCGGGTGGCCGTACGGCAGGCCGTAGGCCAGCGCGGCGAGCCCCCGCACGGCGTTCCCCAGGTCGTACCGGCCCGGTACCGCCGCGGGGTCCTCCGGCACGAGGGTGCCGTCCTTGTCCGGCCGCAGCACCGTGGTCCGGCTCAGCCAGGGCGTGAGGGAGGGATTGAGCACGTCGTCGGCGTATCCGACGCCCAGCCCGGCCAGCTCCTCCCGGACGTCCTCCGGCACCCGCACCAGGGAGCCGAACCGCTCGGCCCACACCCGGCCCGCGGCCTCGGTGTCCGGTCCCGTCGTCCACAGGTCGGCAGGGTCCGCGGGCAGCAGCGAGCCCATCAGTTCTGTCCGGCCCCCGGCATCCAGCCCCTGCAACAGCCGCTCGCCCAGTTCCCGCTGCCGGGGCTTGAGCCCGAGCGCGGTCAGGCCCTCGGCGTGGGGCTCGCGCGGCTGACCGGCGAGCAGCACGGCCGCCTGGAGCGGGCCGAGTCCGCCGCCGGTCGCCGCCACCAGTGCCGCGGGCGCCTCGGACGGCCAGGGCGCGGCGCCCTTCGCCCGGACCAGACGGGTGACGGCGACCAGGTCCTCGGCGGAGATCCCCGGCTCGTAGTGCGCCTCCGCGTGCAGCGTGAAGTGGGCGACCGCGCCGAACGCCCCGGACGGATCGTGGTCCACCGCCAGCCAGTTGACCCCGCCCCGGTGCACGTCGATGTTCTGGCAGCCGAGGATCACCACCGTGCGGTCCGCGCGGCGCAGCACCTGTCCGGCGCGCTGCTGGTTGTCGTACGGCTCGTTCAGCAGCAGGGTGCGGAGCGTGCCGCCGGCCGTGGCGAGCGGTCCTTCGGCGAGGGCCTCCGACAGCAGCAGCAGCGGCTCCCGCTGGGCGTCGGTCAGGACCGCCGAGGTGGCCCGGTAGGCCAGTGCGCGCAAGCGCCCCAGCAGGCTCGGCCATGCCAGCCCGGCGTCCGGGACGGTGTACGGCTCACCGGCCCAGCCGTCGCCGAGGGCGCCCAGCCGCTTGGCGTCGGGCACCGGGGTGCCGTCGGCGGGATTGCCGGACAGCACATGGTTGACCGCGCGGATCTGGCGCAGCGCGCTCCACTGCTCGGGCCGCCACCAGCCCTGGACCCCGCCGAAGCCGGAGACGGCCTCCAACAGGCTGCGGTCGTCGCCGTGTTCGGGGCTGTAGTCGGCGAACATGCCCTCCGTCCGGTTGCGCGGCTGCCGCGGCCGCTCCTGCGGGGGGTGCGCGAAGGCGGTGGCCGACTCGGCGATGCGCAGCCCGTACCGGACCAGGGCGGCGACGCCGGCGCGCAGCCGCTCGTCGGCCAGGGCGGGCAGCGCGGCGGCCACCGCCCGCACGGCCACCGTGTCCACGGCCGGTACGGCGGCCTTGGCGGCCTCGTCGTCACCGGCGCGGGCCAGCTCCTCCTGCCGTACGGCCAGTGCCTCGGCCGTGCTCCGCAGCAGCTGCGCGGCCTGCGCGTCGGTCAGGGCGCGCAGCACGGCCGAGGCCTGCGCGTCGCGGGGGCGCAGCGCGTGCCAGTAGGGCAGCGGGGGCACCAGCCGGGTACCGGCGGCGAAGTCGCCGCCCCCGCTGTTCGGCGACACGCGGCCCAGTTCGCCGGCAGCGGCGTCGTCGCCCGCGAACAGCGCCACATGCCGGGGGGTCTGGGCGACGACGGGCTCGACGCCGCCGGGCAGCCGCAGGGCACCCAGGGGCACGACCCGCCAGCCGTCCACCACCCCGGGCAGCGACACGGTCCGCCCGTCCGCCGTCCCGGCGGTGCGGCGCAGTCCGGCGCCCTTGCCCTCGGTGCGCACCCAGCGCCCGAGCACCGTGCCGTCGGTGCCGAACGGGCTGTTCTCCAGGCCCGGTTGCAGCGGCAGCACCTCGCACCGGGCGGGAAGCAGCTCGGCGTCCTCGCGGATGCCGGCGCGCAGCAGCGCGGGCAGCGACGCACGGCCGTGCGTGCCGGTGGCCGGGTCGTACTCCAGCCAGACCGTCTGCCGGCCCTGGCGGCCCTGACGCCAGTACGTGGTGCCGTCCCCGAGGACCGAGCGGGTCGGCGGCAGCACCGTGTCGCCGGCATGCAGGGTGCGGCCGCCGCTCGCGCGGCCGCCGCCGGGCAGCGGGATCGACGGCACGATCGTCTCGTTGCCGGACCACCAGGACGGCAGCTGCTCGCCGCCGAGTTCGAACACCTCGGCGGGCCGGGCCGACCAGTAGCCGTACTGCTTGCCGCCGTGCCGCCACATCACCAGCAGCTCGCCGTCCACGTACCGGTAGCGGGGGCGCTGCCAGCGGTCCAGCTCCTGCGGCAGCCGCAGTGCGTGGTCGAGCAGCACCCGGTCCGGGCCGACCACGACCACCCTGCGCCTGCGGCACAGGATCAGCGCGGGCCAGGCCTCGTGGACGGCCAGCGAGGTGTCCTCGCCCTTTGCCCCCTGCTCCGTGTCGAGCAGGGCCAGCGCCTCCTCCAGGGCCGGCCAGCCCAGCTCGTCCAGGATGCCGGCCCGCAGCGTGCGGCCCAGCAGCGGAGCCGTGTCGTGTCCGGCGATCCGGGCCACGGCCGCCGGGCTGACCTCGGCCGCGACCGTCCGGAACGGCCGGAGCCGGTCGAGTGCCGCACGCGCACCGGGCAGGCCCACCGCGCGCGTGTACGCGGCGGCGGTCTCCTCCAGCCACTCGCGCAGCACCTCGGACAGCACCGGGTGGCCGGCGACCGATGCCAGCAGCTCACGGGACCGCTGGTGTCCGCCGGTCTTCTCCACGGCCTGGTGCAGCAGCCGCCGGAAGCGCGGATCGGCCGCGACGGCGGTGAGGTCGCGCCGGCCGTCGCGGGTGTCGCCCAGCCACTCGGCCAGCGGCAGGAACATCCTGTCGTCGCCCTCCGGCACGGTGAGCGGGACGCCCTCGGCCGCGCACAGGTCCAGCAGGTCGACATCGGCGCCGGGATGCCAGCCGCCGGCGAACAGGTCCACCGGGTGGCCCGCGGCCCGCAACAGCGGCACCATGCGCCCGGCCAGCGCCAGCGTGGCGGGGGAGCGCCACGACCACGAGCCGCCGTGCTTGCGGAAGGACGCCCACCGGGTCAGCCAGCCGGCCGGGTCGACGCCGTGTTCCGCGGCCGCCGCCGGGTCGGTCAGCAGCCGCTCCGTGCCGGTCTCCGCGAGCAGCGTCAGCCAGAACTCGTCGTCCTCGACCTTCCGGCCGAGCCCGGCCGGCATGATCTCCAGCAGCCGCACCCGGACCTCCGGCCGGCGGTCGGCCAGGACCGGCAGCACCGCGCGGTAGGCGGTCCAGAAGGAGGCGGGCGCCCGGACGGCCGCGGGCGACGCGAGCAGGTCGGCGACGAGCGCGCACTCCTCGGTGACCCGGTCCAGGCCCGCGCCCCTGATCAGCCCGCGCGCGTCCTGCGGCAGCGAGGCGTACGGCGGCGTACCGGCCGCGCACCGCTCCACCGTCAGCTGCCGGAACTGCGCCCAGGCGGCGGCCGGGTCGAGCCGCGCGGTGAGGTCCTTCACATACTGCTTGAGGGCCTTCACGGTCAGCGCCCCGGCGAAGGCGAACTCCAGGAACACCGCGCGCTGCCGCTCCTCGTCCACCGCGAGCGCGTGCACCCGCTCGGCCTCGCGGGCCTTGCCGAAGAACGCGGCGGCGTAGGTGGTGTTCTCCTGCTGGAGGAAGACCCGCGCGGCCTGTTCGTAGAACGTCGGCAGGAAGTGCGGCACCGCCCGCCCGAGCCGCTCGCCCAGCGCCTCGAAGCCGTCCTTGGCCGTGCCGGGGCGGGAGGCGGCCTGCCGGGCGAGCCGCTCCATGTCCTGCACCAGGGCGAGCGCGTGGTGCCCGTTGGCCGGGTCGTGGACCAGCGCCCAGGCCGGGAAGCCCAGCGTCTCCCGGCGCACCTGCCCGACCTCGGGCGTCTCCGGCTCCCGGACCAGTCCCAGGAACTCCAGCGCCAGGTCCTCGGCCTCGCCCAGCGTGCCGGGCACCAGCCGGACCACCCGGCGGCCGTCCAGCGCTGGGTGGGCGTAGGTGCGGACGGTGAGCAGGTCGGCGTCCTCGCGGTCGGTGCTGCCCGGGGGCAGCACCGCCCCCGCGTCCAGCAGCGCGGCGACCGTGTTCTCGTCGTACGTCATGCCGCCTGCTCCTCGTCCTCGACGTCCCGCCCGGCGTACAGCCCGGCCGCCATGCGCATGCCCTCGGACCAGGCCACCGGCCCGACCTGACCCAGCGTCAGCACACGGCCGGCCGGGTCGGCCCACAGCAGGGGGCCGGTCTCGGTCTCGTCGTAGCCCTCGTAGTCGCCGACCCACACGCGGGCCTCGACGCTGCGGCCGTCCTCCACCACGGGACACACGGCGTAGCCGCCGCGCACCCGATGGCCGAGCCGGGCCGCCCTGCCGGTCAGGAAGCGCAGCTCCTTGAAGGAGCCGCCCGCGTACTCCTCGACCTGCTTCGCCTCGGCGTCGAACACCTCCGGGCGGTGCCAGACCTCGCGGAACAGCTGCTGGACCTTCTGCTCCACACCCAGTTCGACGGCGAACTCGCGCAGCTCCTCCAGCTCCGCCAGGAGGACCGGGTGCGGGATGCGGACCAGCTCGGGGCTGATGCGGACGGTGTCGCCGTCGAGGTCGACGAGACCGAGACCGCGCTCGGGGTCGGCGTCCCGCAGGAAGCCGGCGACCCTGCCGTCCGCGCCGGTGACGACGAGGTCGCGCAGCGCGGCCTGCCAGGCGGGGTCGGGCCACACGCGCGTGAGGACGGCGAGCGGCACCGGCAGCGAGCGGATCATCCACCGCTCGGCATCGTCCAGGCACTGCCGTTCGTGCCGCTCCAGCCACTCGGTCAGCTGCCTGAGCCCCACCACGGCCGGATCGTCGGCGATCTTGGGCGGGACCGATTTCAGCAACCGCCCGGCCGCGTTGCGGCAGACCACCTTTCCGCTGTCGAGGGCGACCTCGTAGTCGCCGGCCGACACCCACCCCATCCGAGCCTCCCGCACCCGCAGTGATCAAGTGCCGGGAACTCTAGGGCAGGCCACTGACAACGCCCCCGGGGGCTGGGGACGAGGGGAATGCACGCGGTCAGCACGATGCCCCCAGCGCCGTCGGCGGTGGGGGCATCGGGGACGCCGGGTGTCAGGGGCGGGCCTGCTCGGCGCGCTCGGCCTGCTTCTTCTTGCTCCGCGCCGTCTCCTTGCGGACCTCGGCCTGCGTCGCGCGCTCCTTCTCCAGCCACTCGGGCTGCTCCTGCTTGAGCGCCTCGATCTGCTCGGTGGTCAGCGCGTCGGTGATCCCGCCGCGCGCGAGCCCGGAGATGGACACGCCCAGCTTCGCGGCGACCACGGGACGCGGGTGGGGGCCGTTGCGCCGCAGCTCGCGCAGCCACTCCGGGGGATCGGCCTGCAACTCGTTCAGCTCGGCGCGGGTGACCACGCCCTCCTGGAACGAGGCGGGGGTGGCGGGGAGGTACACACCCAGCTTCTTCGCCGCGGTCGCGGGCTTCATCGTCTGGGTGCTCTGCTGCGAACTCATGCGTCCAGGGTATCGGCCGGGCGGGGCCGGCCCGACCGCGGCGGGCGAGCGCGCCCAGGAGCCGGGGCGGGTCACGGCGGCCAGGACCGCGGCGGGTGCCGGTGGCGGGGCTGTGGCGGGTGCCGGTGGCGGGGGCCGTGGCGGGTGCCGGCGGTCGGGGCCGTGGCCGGTGACGGCGATGTCGGACACGCCCGGTAACCTGGCCTGGTGACAGGCTCGGAGGAATCACCGTCGTTCCGGCTCGCGTACGTCCCCGGAGTGACGCCCGCCAAGTGGGTGAAGGTCTGGCACGAACGCCTGCCCGACATCCCGCTCACTCTCGTCCAGGCCCCCGCCGCCGAGGCCCCGGAACTGCTGCGCGCGGGCGAGGCGGACGCGGCTCTGGTACGGCTGCCCGTCGACCGCGCCTACTTCAGCGCGATCCCCCTCTACACCGAGACCACCGTGGTCATCGTCCCCAAGGACCACGTGATCACGGCGGCGGACGAGGTCACCCTCGCCGACCTCGCCGACGAGGTGCTCTTCCACCCCCTGGACGACGTCTTCGACTGGGACGCCCCGCCCGGCGAGCCCGCCTTCGAGCGGCCCGCCACGACACCGGACGCGATCGAGCTGGTCGCGGCGAACGTCGGCCTCCTGGTCGTCCCGCAGTCCCTGGCCCGCCTCTACCACCGCCGCGACCTCACCTACCGCCCGGTCGTCGACGCCCCCCAGTCCAGCGTCGCCCTGTCCTGGCCCGAGGAGGCCACGACCGACCTGGTGGAGGACTTCATCGGCATCGTCCGCGGCCGCACGGTCAACAGCACTCGGGGCCGTACGGCGGCCGGCGCTCCGGCCGGGCAGCAGGGCAAGCGAACCCAGCAGGGCGGCGGAACCCGGCCCAAGCAGGGGCAGGCCAAGCAAGGCCAGACGAAGCAGGGCCAGGCCAAGCAGGGCCAGGGCAAGTCGGCGGGACGCGATGCGCGGGGCCGCGCGGCCGGCGCCAAGCCCACAGCCGCCAGGCGGGGCAAGCCGCGCCGCCGGTCGTAGCGGGCGGGGAGCCGTTCAGGGCGCCGGGTCCGGTTCCTCCGGTCGCGGCCGCGCGCCCGGCGCATCGGTGCGCTCCGGCGTACCGCCGTGCTCCGGATACGGCGGCGTCCGGCGTTGCCGCAGGTCGGCCACTGCCAGCCCGAGTGCCACCACGATGATTCCCACAGCCGTGAGCAGCCCCAGTTGCAGGGCGGTCGCGGCGCTGCCGTGGTTGGCCAGATGCGCGAAGTACACCGCGCCCACCGCGGCGATCCCGGCCGCGGAACCGATCCGCTGGGCCGTCACCAGGACCCCGCCCGCCGCCCCGGCGCGCCGCACGGGCACACCGGCCAGCGTGAGGGTGGTGTTGGGCGAGATCGTCACCCCCGAGCCGAGCCCGGCGACCAGCAGCGGCAGCGCCGCCACCGGCGCCGCACCCCGCCCCGGCACCAGCTGCACAGCCGCGATCACCCCGAGCAGGCCCAAAGCCACCCCGGCCAGCCCGGCGATCACCAGCCTGCGGCCGTGGCGGACCACCATCCGGCCGCTCACCGCCGCCCCGACGGCCGAACCGATCGCGAAGGGCAGCGAGGACAGCCCCGCCGCGAGCGCGCCGTAGCCGACCCCGTTCTGGAGGAACAGCGTGTAGACGAAGAACACCGTGGTGAAGCCCGCGAAGTACACCAGGTTCAGCAGCACGCCCAGCGAGAACGACCGCTGCTCGAACAGCGTCAGATCGAGCAGCGGCGCCCGCCCGAGCCCTCCCTGCCGCCGCTCCCACACCCAGAACAGCGCCAACAGCACCGCGGCCACCGGCAGCAGGGCCCACTTCTCCCGCCCGGTCCACTGCTGCTCCTGCACCAGCGGCAGCATCAGAGCGAGCACGCCCGCGCCGAGCAGCAGCACGCCCGGCAGGTCGAGGCTCTCCCGCCCGCCGGTCCGGGCCGGTGAGCGGGGCAGCAGGCGCAGCGCCGCGACGAAGGCGGCCAGGCCGATCGGCAGGTTGACGTAGAACACCCAGCGCCAGCCGTCGCCGGTGCCGAACACCTGGATCAGCAGACCGCCCAGCGGCGGCCCCACGGCGGTGGAGATCCCGACGACGCTGCCCAGCATGCCGAAGGCCCGGGCCCGCTCGGGGCCCTGGAACATCTGCTGGATCAGCCCGGTGGTCTGCGGTGCGACGATGCCCGACGCCGCACCCTGGAGCAGCCGGAACAGCACCAGCCAGCCGGCGCCGGGCGCCAGCCCGCACGCCACCGAGGCCAGGGTGAACAGGGCCAGTCCGAACAGGAACGCCTCGCGCCGGCCGCGCAGGTCCCCGAGCCGGCCCGCCGGGACCAGGGCGAGGCCGAAGGTGAGGGCGTACCCCGAGACCACCCACGACAGATCGGCCGGGGCGGCGCCCAGCCCGCGCTCCATCGAGGGCAGCGCCACGTTCACGATCGAGCTGTCGAGCAGCGTCATGAAGCCCGCCGTCAGACAGACCCCTAGCGCCTTCCACCGTCGCCGGTCGCCGGTGTCCGGCCGGGTCTGAGAGATGGTCATGGGGCCACGCTAGGCAGCTACCAGGCACAACGCACGGAAGGAAGCGTTCCGCGCGCGTCGGCCGACTGGCCGCCGAGGGGGCGCCCGGAGCGCCGGGCGTCAGCCGCGGGAGGCCCGGCCGACCGACTCCACCAGAGGCAGCAGCCGGTGTGGGACGCGTTCGCGCAGCGCGACCTCGGTCCGGGTGCGGACCACGCCCGGCAGGCTGATCAGCTTCTGGATCACGTCCTCCAGATGGGCGTTGTCCCGGCCCACCACACGGGCGAGCAGATCTCCGCCGCCCGTGATGGAGAAGGCCTCCACGATCTCCGGTACGGCGGCCAGCGCGTCGCCCACGTCGTCCAGATGGCCCTGGGTGACCTCGATGTGCACGAACGCCAGCACCGGATGGCCCAGGGCGGCGGGGGAGAGGGAGGGGCCGGTGCCGGTGATCACGCCATCCCGCTCCAGCCGGTCCAGGCGGGCCTGGAGCGTGCCGCGGGCCACCCCGAGGATCCGGGCGTACTCGCGCACGCTGGTGCGCGGCTGCTCCAGCAGCAGTCTGAGGATGCGGGTGTCGAGTTCGTCCACGGCCATGATGCACGACTGTACCAATGGCTCACCGGTCGGGCGCGGCCGTAACCCCTCCGACCTGGTCCGATGGCATTCCGGCCGGTGCGCGCGACACGCCACGGCTGATCCACTGGTCCAGTGATCCGGCTGTCACATGAGCCAGCGACCCGGGGGACGCTCTCACGGACGGATCGATGGCGCTGCGCTACGGTCACGGCGGGCGGAAGCCGTGAGCGGGGGAGAGGCGCGGCTTCCGGTCGCGATCGTCGCCGGCTTGCACGCCGGCGCCCGCCGGACCGCCGTAGCGCAGATCCTGCGTACGGTCCCCGGCTCGGTGGCGCTGCATCACGACCTGACGTCCGCCGTGGACAGCGCGGTGCACCGGACGGTGCGCGACGCCGACGGCCTGCTGGGCAGCGGTGACGCACCCCTGGTGAACGACTGCGCGTGCTGCGCGCTGCGCGAGGATCTCGTGCCCGAACTGCTGCGGCTCGCGGCGGAGGGCAGGTACCGACTGGCCGTCGTGGAACTGTGGGACTCCGTGGAACCACAGGCCATGGCCGGAGTCATCGCCGCCGCGGGCGCACCGCTGGCCCTGACCGGGGTCGCCACCGCGGTCGACCCGGCACTCGTCCTGCCGTACCTGTCGAACGGGGACGACCTGGCCGACGTCGGCCTCGCCGCCGCGCCGACCGACCAGCGCACGGTCGCCGACACCTTCGCCCGGCAGCTGGAGTACCCCACGGTGATCGCCCTCGGTGACGACGATTCTGACGGCGAGGTCGCCGACGACACCGACCGCGCGCTGCTCGCCCAGCTCACACCGGGCGCCCGCAGCGTACGGGTGGAGGGCGACGGTGCCCTGGGGGCAGCGCTGTTGGCGGGCTTCGACGTGGCAGCGGCCGCCGCCCGTGTGCATCCCGCGTGCGCGCTGCTGCCGCAGTCGTGCGACGAGCACGGTGTGAGCACCTTCGTCTGGCGGCGCGAACGGCCTTTCCATCCGCAGCGCCTGTACGCGGCCCTCGAGGACCTGACCTGCGCCGCCGCCCGCAGTCGTGGGCGGTTCTGGCTGGCGGACCGCCCCGACACACTGCTGTCGTGGGAGGCTGCGGGCGGCGCGCTGTGCGTGGAGTCGGTCGGCCCCTGGCTGGCCGCCCTGCCCGACGCCGCCTGGGAGTTGGTGCCCGCCGAGCGCCGCCTTGCCGCCTCGGTGCACTGGCACCCGGAACACGGCGACCGCTGCCAGTACCTCACCTTCACCTCGCCCGGCCTGGACCGCGACGGCCTGCTGGCCCTGCTCGACTCATGCCTGCTCACCGACGACGAGTACGCGGCGGGCAGGGACCGCTGGAAACAACTCCCGCACGCCTTCGACGGCTTGCTCGACCCCGTGACCTGAAAGAGAGAACCGACCTCACCATGCCCCGACCCGCAAGCACCCGGCGGCAGACCGCCAAGCGACAGCGCACCAACCCGCTGGACGCCGCCGGCATCACCTACATCGACTACAAGGACACCGATCTGCTCAGGAAGTTCATCTCCGACCGCGGAAAGTTCCACGCGTGCGGGATGCTCGTGCTCGCGGGTGTCGTCGATGCCGTAGGTGTCCCAGGCGGGGAACGGGTCCGTGGGCGGCAGGTGCTCGCCGTCGGCCATGAGGCACCCGTTCAGTGCGGGCGGCTGGCCAGGGTGAAGAAGTCCTTGGAGCGCAAGATCCCCGGAGCGTGACGTCCCCGCCATCCCTCACATGTCAGGCCGGGTTGTCCGTCGTTTCCGTCCGGTCGGGGTGGAAGATCTCCTCGATGGTCAGGCCGAAGACGTCGGCGATGGTGAACGCCAGAGGCAGGCTGGGGTCGTACCGCTCGGTTTCGATGGCGTTGATGGCCTGTCGTGAGACGTGGCACCGGTCGGCCAGGTCGGCCTGGCTCCACCGGCGGGCTGCACGCAGTTCGCGGAGTCGGTTTTTCACAATGCTTCGTCACCGGTTCAGGCGGGTGCGCAGGTCGGCGATCGTCATCCAGATGGCGACGCCACCGAGGAGGATCACCTGCGCGAGCTGATGGAGCTGGATGATGCCTGCGGCATCGAGCAGGGTGGCCACTTGCAGCCCCACGAGGACTGCGGCGAACGCGATGGCCATGCTCTCCAGCTGGATCCTGCGCAGGTATTCGTCCGCGCGCCGGAAAGCCCGCAGCAGCGCCCAGGCGATCGCGAGGGTGAAGACGGCGGTCAAGCAAGCCTGACTTGCTGGAAGGGGAGCCTTACATTCGGAGGGGCACCCCGGACAGATGTGTCCCTCACGTGACGCGGACCACAACATCGCTCCGGAACTCGACCCCCGGCGGCCCCGACTCCTGATGCAGTGCGGCTCGATCCGACCGATGCCGTACGGACGTGATCTGGAGACGCGGTTGATGGACGAGGCCCGGCAACACTCCTCCGAGGCAGGTGCGGTGGTGCGGAGGCTCGTGCCTCCGCCCGCCCTGTGCGGATTCCTTCTCCTGCTGGCGCTGCTGTTCACGGCGTCGTACGCCGTCGGTGCCGCCGCGGGGCCCGTCGCCCCCGGCATGCACGGCACCGGCCCGAGCCGGGGTGGGGGCGGCGGCACGGACGACATGGGCGACATGCACGGGGGTGGCCACTGATGGGCGGGGAACCGGTGGCCGTCGACCTGGTGACGACCGATCTGACCGTGGGCGGCATGACCTGTGCGGCCTGTGTGCGGCGCGTCGAGAAGCAGCTCGGCAAGCTGGACGGGGTCACGGCGACCGTGAATCCGGCCACCGGACGGGCGCGGGTGAGCCACCCGCCGCGGACCAGCCCCGAAGAACTCGTCGCCGCCGTCGAGAAGGCCGGTTACACGGCTGCCCTGCCCGAACCGCCCCAGCAGCCCGGGACCCGCGAGGGCGGGGACGCGGAGGAGCCCGGGGAGGCTCGCGAGGAGCGGGACCGGCTGCTGATCACCGCGCTGCTCGCGGTGCCCGTGCTCGTGCTGTCGATGGTGCCCGCGCTTCAGTTCCGCAACTGGCAGTGGCTGTGCTTCGTGCTGGCCGCGCCGGTCGCCGTCTGGGGCGCGTGGCCCTTCCATGTGCGTGCGGCGCGCGGCCTTCGGCATGCGGCGGCGACCATGGACACCCTGGTGTCGCTGGGTGTCTTGGCGTCCTTCTCCTGGTCCGCCTACGCGCTCTTCCTCGGCGGTGCAGGGGAACCCGGCATGCGGATGCCGTTCACCCTGGTGCCCTCGGCCTCGGACGGCGCGGCGCACCTCTATCTCGAAGCGGCCGTCGGTGTACCGCTGTTCGTCCTGGCGGGGCGGTGCCTGGAGGCGCGGGCCCGGCGCGGGACCGGTGCCGCGCTCAGGTCACTGGTTCGACTCGCCGCCAAAGAGGTGACGGTCCGCGAAGGCGACGACGAACGGCTCGTCCCCATCGAGTGGTTGCGGCCGGGGCAGGTCTTCGTCGTGCGGCCGGGGGAGCGCGTGGCCACCGACGGGCAGGTGACGGAGGGCAGTTCGGCCGTCGATCTGTCCCTGGTCACGGGGGAGAGCGAGCCCGTCGAGGTCGGGCCCGGGGCGGCGGTGGTCGGCGGCGCCGTCAACGCCGGCGGACTGCTGCTGGTGAAGGCCACCGCCGTCGGCGCCGACACCCAGCTCGCCCGGATCACCCGGCTGGTGACCGAGGCCCAGTCCGGAAAGGCACGGGCGCAGCGGCTGGCCGACACCGTGGCGGGGGTCTTCGTCCCCGTCGTGCTGACGCTGGCCGTCACCTGTCTCGGCTTCTGGCTCGGTGCCGGGGGCGATCCGCAGGCCGCCGTGACCGCGTGCGTGGCGGTGCTCGTCGTGGCCTGTCCGTGCGCGCTCGGCCTGGCCACACCGACCGCGCTGATGGCCGCGACCGGCCGCGGTGCACAACTGGGCGTCCTGGTCGGCGGAGCCCAGGCGCTGGAGGGGCTCCAGCACCTCGACACGGTCGTCCTGGACAAGACCGGGACGCTCACCTCCGGCCACATGACCGTCGCCCGTGTCACCGTCGTACCCGACGGACTGGGCAAGGAGGCGGTGCTGCGGCTGGCCGGTGCCGTCGAGCGCGGCTCGGAGCATCCCCTGGGCCGGGCGATCGTCTCCCACGCCCGGCGGCACCTCCCCGAGGGGCCGCTGCCGGAGGTGAGCGAGTTCGCCGCCGCGCCGGGGCGAGGCGTGCGCGGCGTGGTCGAGGGCCGGCGGGTGGAAGTCCTCGCCCCGGACGGTGAGGTGCCCACCGCCCTGGCAGACGCGCTGGCGGTGGCCGAGGCCGCCGCCCACACCCCCGTCCTGGTCCGGGTGGACGGTACCGCCGAAGCCCTGATCGAGGTGGGAGACGTCGTACGGCCCGGAAGTTACCGGGCCGTGGACCGGCTGCGGCGCCTCGGCGTGCGCCCGGTGCTCGCCACCGGTGACCGTGAGGCACCCGCTCGGGCGGTGGCCGCGGCCCTGGGCGTCGACGAGGTGCACGCCGGCTGCACCCCCGAGGCCAAGGCCGAACTCGTCCGCGACCTGCGGGAGCAGGGCCGCCGTGTCGCGGTCGTCGGCGACGGGGTGAACGACGCCGCGGCCCTGGCCGGCGCCGACCTGGGCATCGCCATGGGCAGCGGCACGGACGTGGCCATCGGGGCCGCCGATGTGACGTTGGTCCGCGGGGACATCGAGGCGTTGGCGGACGCGGTCCGGCTCGCCCGGCGCACGCTGGGCACGATCCGGGCCAACCTCGTCTGGGCCTTCGGCTACAACGTCGTGACCGTGCCGCTCGCCATGGTCGGCCTGCTCACCCCGATGCTCGCCGCGGCGGCGATGTCGGTGAGTTCGCTGCTGGTCGTGGGCAACAGCCTGCGGCTGCGCGCCTGGCAGCCCGCGCCCGCACCCGCCCGGAGGCGTACCCGATGACGGAGAATCTCTGGCGACCCACGCGCCGTCGCCTGACCGACGCCCTTCTCGCCGCGCTCGCGCCCCTGGCCGCGTGCAGCCTCGCCCTGGCCGGGCTGACGACCTGGGCCGGGGCCGGGAAGGCGGGCAGCCCGGCCCGGATCACCGTCTCGAACGGGCGGGTCCTGCTGCCGTACGGGGACAGCACGAACACCGCGGCGTTCTTCGACATCGCCAACGTCGGTGGCGCGGACGACCGGCTGGTGAGCGTGACGTCCACCGCCGTGCACGGCCGGATCGCCCTCAGCGGGCACCGCATGCTGGGCGGCCGGGCCGCCTCCACGACGGACGTGACCTCGGCCGGCGTGCCCGCGGGCGGCATGCTGTCCATGTCGCCGCGCGGTGTGGACGTGACGCTGCGGGCCGGGGCGGGCCGGCGGGTGGGTGACCTCGTGCCGTTCACCCTGCACTTCGAGCGCAGCGCGCCGGTCGAGACGGTCGCGGTGGTGGTCCGCCCTGGCGGCAACGGGCCGTGAGCGCCTTGAGTGCATTCCCCGTGAATGTCCGTACCCAGGCATGACGACCGAACCCCGGATGCGAGGATGAGGCGCCATGACAGCAGGGTGGTGTGCTCGCGCGACACGGGCCGCGGTGTTCGCGGCCGTGTGCGTGCTGCTCGCTGCCCTGGGCCACGTCCTGATGTCCGGCAGCGACGTGCCCGCGTGGGCGCTGGCCGCCGGTGGGGCTGCGACCGGTTCCGTGGGCTGGTGTCTGGCAGGGCGTGAGCGCGGGCTGCCGTTGATCGTGACGGTCGTGGTCGCCGCTCAGACGGTGCTCCACGAGGCGTTCTCCTACGCCCAGTCGGCGTACGGCCCGTCCGGTGCCTCCGCTGCCATGGACATGGGCTCGATGCGGATGGGCTCCATGGACATGGGCGCCATGCACATGGACCACACGGGCATGAGCCCCATGGGTCACATGGGGCACTCCATGGACGGCGGTTCGTCGTCGTCCGGCATGCTCGCCGCCCACCTGCTCGCCGCGGTGCTCAGTGGCCTGTGGCTGGCCTACGGCGAGAAGGCCGCCTTCCGGATCCTGCGGGCGGCGGCCGGATGGCTGGCGGCGCCGCTGCGGTTGCTGCTGGCCCTGCCCCCTGCCCCCGATCGTCCGGGCGTCCGTCTGCGGCGCCGCCGCTCGGCCCGGGCACCGCGGCTCCTGCTCCTCGTCCACGCGATCACTTCTCGAGGTCCGCCCGTGGGAACGGCTGTCGTCTGACGACAGCTGCTTTCCCGAGGCCGCCCGGCTCCCCGGGTGCGCCTCCGGCCACGGCCGTACGACCGCACAGGCGCTGTACGCCTGCACAGGCGCGGTAGCGCCACAGCGACGCCGTAGGGCCGTCTCTTCCCCTTTCACCGGACCGCGCGCTGCGGCGTGCCCTGGTCCGGATCACGGTTGACCCGAGAAGGACACCAGGTGATGACCTCTGCCCTGCCCACCTCGCGCGCCAGAAGCGACCAGAGCGACGAATCGATCACCGCGTGGGCGCTGGCCGCACGCGGCGGTGACGCGGACGCGGTCGAGCAGTTCGTGGGCGCCCTGCACCGGGACGTCCAGCGCTACGTCGCCCATCTCTGCGGGGATCCCCAGGCCGTCGACGACTTGGCGCAGGACACGTTCCTGCGGGCGCTCGGCAGCCTGCACCGGTTCGAGGGGCGTTCCTCGGCCCGGGCGTGGCTGCTGTCCATCGCCCGCCGAGCGGTGATCGACAGCTACCGGTACGCCGCCGCCCGCCCGCGCCTCGCGGACGTACCGGACTGGCAGCTGGTCGCCGAACTGGCCCAGCCGCGCGACCTGCCCGGTTTCGACGACGGCATCGCCCTGCGGGATCTGCTGGCCTCGCTGCCCGACGACCGTCGGGAGGCGTTCACCCTCACGCAGCTGCTCGGCCTGCCCTATGCGGAGGCCGCCGCGATCAGCGACTGCCCGATCGGCACCGTCCGTTCCCGCGTGGCCCGAGCCCGCGCCACGCTGATCGACCTGCTGGACGAGGCGGACGAGCCCGCCGCGCTGGCGGCCTGACGCTCCGGGGTGGGGTGCCGGTGCCGGCTGGAAGAACGGCACCGGCACCCTTGCCACCAGAGTAGCCGGACCACGTTCACCCGAACCGGATCGCCAACTGCCGGGAACTCGGAGGGCCTTCGCCCCGACTACTGGAGCGGGTGGCGAAGGCTCGCCCGTGTACCGAGTGGATCCGGGAGTTGTTCGATGCGTTCTCGTGTGTGGGGCGGTACCGCCGCCGTCGTCCTCGGCGGCCTGCTGCTGGCGGGCTGCGGCGGCGGGGGGAAGGACACGGCGGACGGGAACACGGGGCAGGCGGAGAAGGCGGTTTCCGGCGGTTACCCGGTGTCCGTCACCGACTGCACGGGTGCCAGGACCACCTTCTCCGGCGCCCCGAAGCGAATCGTCACCAGCAACGCCTCCAGCCTGGAACTGCTGCTCCGCCTCGGCGCCGGCGACCGGGTGATCGGCACCGGATTCCCGCCCGGCAAGGGCACCCTGCCCGGCGCCCTCGACGCACAGGCGCAGAAGGTGAAGGTGCTCGGCCGGACCGTGATCCCCAAGGAGAAGCTGCTGGGCTCCGGCGCCGACCTATACATCGACACCTTCGCCGCCATGGGGAGCATGGGCGGCGGAGGGATGGGAGACGCGCCGACGGCGGAGGAGTTCCAGGCCGCCGGGATCAAGCACATCTACCTGAAGTCCACCGCCTGCGCCGCCCGGAGCAAGACCCCGGTGACCGACTTGTCCGCCGTCGAGGCCGACATCACCTCCCTCGGCGCGGTCACCGGCACGAGTGCGCAGGCGCACGAACTCGTCGCCAAGATGAAGGGGAAGGTGGCCGCCGTCCAGAAGGCGGTCGGTGGAAGGGCGGAGAGCGACCGGCCGACGTACTTCTTCTTCGACTACGACGCCGGTACGAAACAGCCCTCCGTCACCTGCAACCGCCAGATCGCCAACGCCGTGATCACCCTGGCCGGAGCCCGCAACGTCTTCGCCGACTGCGACGGCGACTTCAAGCAGGTCGGCTGGGAGGACGTCATCGCCAAGAACCCCGACTGGATCCAGCTCGGCGTCCGTAACCGCGGCAGCGAGGCAGCGAACAAGAAGGCGTTCGGCGAGGCCGAGCAGTGGCTGAGCTCGAACCCCGCCACCAAGGGCCTGAAGGCGGTCAGGGAGGGCCACTTCCTGTGCATCGGCTCCGAGCAGACCACCATCGCCGGAGTCGAGAACGCCGACACGGTCGTGGCCATCGCCAAGGTCCTCTACCCGGGCAAGGTCGGCTGATCGTGGCCTTCACCCTGGTGCGCCGGAAAGCCGCGACCGCGGAGCAGCGCGGCAGCCTGCCCGCCGGTCCGCTGGCGGCGGTTCTGACCGTGGCGCTGCTGGCCGCGCTGACGGCCGCCGTGGCCTGGGGCTCGACGTCGATCCCGCCCGGCGAGGTGGGGAGCGTGGTGTGGCGGCGGCTGTCCGGCGAGGCTCCGCGCCCCGGCACGGACGACCTCATCGTCTGGCAGCTGCGGTTGCCGCGTGCCCTGCTCGCCGCCCTCGTCGGCGCCGGCCTCGGTCTCGTCGGTACGGCCGTCCAGGCGCTGGTGCGCAACCCGCTGGCCGACCCCTACCTGCTGGGCATCTCCAACGGCGCCTCCCTCGGCGCGGTCGCCGCCATCGTCCTCGGCCTGGGCGCCGGCGGGGCACTGGGACTGGGGTTGTCCGGGGCGGCTTTCGCCGGTGCGCTGGCGACGTTCGCGCTGGTGTGGACGGTGGCCCGGCGCGGGGGCGGGTTCGCGCCGCTGCGGCTGGTGCTGGCCGGGGTCGCGATCGGCCAGTTCCTGTCCGGCTTCACCAGCTACCTGGTGTTGCAGGCCGGGGACGAGCAGCAGACCCACAGCGTCCTGTTCTGGCTCATGGGCAGCCTCGGCGGAGCGACATGGGAACTGCTCGCGGTACCCGCCGTCGCCGTACCCGCCGCACTGCTGTGGCTCCAGGCCCGCGCCCGGGGCCTGAACGCCCTGCTGATGGGCGACGAGACGGCCGCCGGACTCGGCATCGACGTCACCCGGCTGCGCCGCGAGCTGTTCACCGTCACCAGTGTGCTGACCGGTGTCCTGGTGGCGGTCTCCGGCGCGATCGCGTTCGTCGCGTTGATGGTGCCGCATGTCTGCCGCCTGGTCGTGGGGGGTGACCACCGACGCCTCCTGCCGGTCTCCGCGTTGTTCGGAGCCCTGCTGCTGGTCGTGGTCGACATCGTGTGCCGTACGGCGATGGACGCGCAGGAGCTGCCGGTCGGCGTGGTCACCTCGCTGCTCGGGGCTCCGGCCCTGCTGTATCTGCTGGACCGGCGCCTGGGGAGCGGCAGTTGAGGATCGACATCGAGGACCTGCACATCGCCTACGCCGGCCGGACGGTGGTCGCGGGCGCCCGCCTCGTCGCCGCCGAGGGCGAGATCACTGGGTTGGTCGGCCCGAACGGCAGCGGCAAGTCCACGCTTCTGCGTACCGTCTACCGGCACCTGAAGCCCACCGCCGGGCGGGTCCTGCTGGCCGGCACCGACCTGCGGGAGATGACCCCGCTCCGGTCGGCGCGGCATGTGGCGGCCCTGCCGCAGGAGCGGGGGAGCGACTTCGAGCTGACCGTGCGCGAGGTCGTCGCGATGGGCCGTACGCCCTACAAGCGGGCCTTCGCCGGGGAGGACGCCGCCGACCGGGACATCGTCGCCCAGGCGCTCCTCGACGTCGGCATGGCGGAACAGGCCGGACGCCGCTTCACGGCCCTGTCCGGCGGTGAGCGCCAACGTGTCCTGCTGGCCAGGGCGTTCGCACAGAACCCCGACGTCCTGGTGCTGGACGAGCCGACCAACCACCTCGACATCCGCCACCAGGTCGAGCTGCTCACCCTCCTGCGTGCCCAGCGCCGTACGACCCTGGTGTCGCTGCACGACCTGAATGCCGCGGCCTCCGTCTGTGACCGCCTCCATGTCCTGCACGAGGGAGCGGTCGTCGCCTCCGGCCCGCCACGGGACGTCCTCACCCCCGCGCTGATGGCGGAGGTGTTCGGGGTGCGGGCGGCCGTTGTCGACCATCCCCTGACCGGTGACCCGCTCATCGCCTTCGACCACCGGACGCCGGCGGACGGGGCAGCGACGGCTGTGCCGCCGGAGACGTCGGTTTCAGCCCGCCAGTCATGATTTCTGGAGGCGCCCGGGAACTCGCGTGCGGTCCCTCCCGACTTGTGGGACGAGGCTGCCGTCCGGCAGCCCACCCACGACCGTGAGGGGCGGCAACGGTGACAGGCCACAGTCCCGGTTCGGAACAGCCCGGCCGGATACCCGTCGGCGGCCAGGACCGCTGGCTGCTCGTCGCGGTGGCCGGCCTGCTGGCGTTCGTGGCGATGCTCGACATGAACATCGTCAACGTGGCCCTGGCGGACATCGCCGACGGTCTGCACGTCTCCGCGGCGACCGCCCAGTGGGCAGTCCTGGCCTATCAACTGCCCGTGGTGTCCTTGCTGTTGCCAGTCGGCCGGTGGCTGGACGGGGTCGGGATGCGCTCCGCGCTGCTGGTCGCGACCGCAGGCTTCGGTCTGTGCAGCGCGCTGGCGGCCGCCGCGCCCTGGGCGTCCTGGCTGATCGCCGCCCGCCTCGCGCAGGGCGCGTTCGGGGCCGTGCTCTTCGTCCTGATGCCGGTTCTCGCCCTGCGTTCGGTACGGCCGGAACGGCGTGGGCGGGCCATGAGCGTGCCCGCGACGCTGGGCCCGCTGGGCGCGGTGACCGGCCCGGCGGCGGGCGGGCTGCTGCTGGACCACCTGGGCTGGCGCGCCCTCTTCCTGGTCAAGATCCCCTTCTGCCTGCTCGCCCTGATCGTGGCGCTGGGGGTCCCCCCGCTCGAGCGAAGCCGAGAGTGGGGGAGGGCGACGCCGAAGGACGGCGGCCTGCGCCTGCCCGACCGGCGGTCGGCGGCGGATGCCCTGCTGGTGGGGTCCGGCGTGGCCGCCGTGCTGCTGGCACTGACCTTGGCGCCGCGCAGCCCGGCGTGGCTGGTGCTCGCGCTCACCGCCGTACCGCCGTTGTGGTGGTGGCTGCGGGGACCGGGCGGCCGTCCGGTGCTCGGCGTACTGCGGGCGACGGGGCTGGTCCGGGCGCACACGGCGGTGCTGGCGTTGGCGGCCGGGTTCGCGGCGATGCACTACGTCGTCGCCCTGCACCTCCAACGCGACGACGGGGTCAGCGCCACCACGACCGGTCTGACCGTGCTCGCCTTCCCGCTCGGCATGGGGCTGGCCGGACCGGTCGGCGGACGCCTCGCCGACAGGTGCGGGGCTCGCCCAGCGGCGGTCACCGGCGCCGCCCTCACCGCCGCCGGTCTGCTCCTCCTCGTGCCGCTGGGAAGTGACTGGTCGCCGGCGGACGTGGCCTGGCGACTGGCGCTGGCCGGCCTCGGCATGGGCCTGAACGGCGGCCCCACCCAAGCCCTCGTCATGGGCGCCGCCCCGCCGGAGCGCACGGCGACCGTGGGCTCGTCCATCCAGCTGGCCCGCAGCCTCGGCTTCGCCCTCGGCCCGGCCCTGGCCACCGCCGCCTGGGGCCTGGCCGGAGGCGACGACGGCGTGACCGCCGGACTGGCCCTGGCGGCAGCCGCCGCCTGTATCGCCGTACCCCTGCTCGCACTGCGCGGACGCAGGCCGGCGCTCGTGCACGACATGTCCCCCGACGCGGCTCCCGCCGCCCACCGCCCCTGAACGAGGAACCGTCCCCATGTGCGGAATCACCGGCTGGGCGTCCTTCCACAGCGACGCCCGCACCCAGGCCCCGGTCATCGAGGCCATGACCGCCACCCTCACCCCGCGCGGCCCCGACGCCGGAGGCGTCTGGACCGGCGAGCGGGCCGCCATCGGGCACCGCCGTCTCGCCGTCATCGACCTCCAGGGCGGCGTCCAGCCGATGACCGACCGCCCTGACCGGCCGACCGCCGTGCTCACCTACAGCGGCGAGGTCTACAACCACCACGACGTGCGCGCGGAACTGCGGAGCCGGGGCCATGTGTTCCGTACCCGCAGCGACACCGAGGTGGTGCTGCGGGCGTACGCCGAGTGGGGCGAGGCGGTGGCCGAGCATCTGGAGGGCATGTTCGCCTTCGCCGTCTGGGACGAGCGCGCTCAGCGACTGCTCCTGGTCCGCGACCGGCTCGGGGTGAAGCCCCTGTTCTGGGCCGCTGTCGACGGCGGCCTCGCCTTCGCCTCCGAACCCAAGGCCCTCTTCGCCCACCCCGAGATCCGGCCCCGGGTGGACGCGGACGGTCTGCGGGAGGCGTACAGCCTGCTGTTCAACACCGGCCCGACCGTGTGGTCCGGAGTCAGGGAGGTCGAGCCGGGCGGCGTGCTCGTCCTGGACCGGGGCGGCATCCGGCAACGCCGCTACTGGCAGCTGGAGGCCGCCGACCACACCGACGACCAGGACGCGGCCGTCGAGCGGATCAGCGCCCTGGTCGGTGCCGCGGCCCGCAGCCAGCTCGACGCGGACGTCCCGCTGTGCAGCCTGCTGTCCGGCGGCATCGACTCCACCGTCCTGACCGCCCTGCTCGCCGACGAACTCCGGCTGCGCGAAGGCCCGGACGCCCGCATCCGCTCCTACGCCGTCGACTACAGCGACCAGGCGGAACAGTTCACCGGCGACGTCCTGCGCACCGGCCACGACACCCCGTACGCCACCGAGGCCGGCGCCTTCATCGGCACCGACCACAGCACGGTCGTCCTCGACCCGCGCGCCCTGCTCGACCCGGAGCACCGCAAGGCCGTCGTCGTGGCCCGCGACTCACCCATCGGCGTCGGCGACATGGACACGTCGCTGTACCTGCTGTTCGGCAGGATCCGCGAGCACTCGACCGTCGCCCTCTCCGGCGAGGCGGCGGACGAGGTCTTCGGCGGATACCCCTGGTTCCACAGCCCGAAGGCGCTGGCAGCGGAAACCTTCCCGTGGCTGCTGGTCACGGGCGACGAGGCGGCCATGCCCCTGAATCCGGAACTCGGCCTGCGCATCGCCGAGTTCCGTGACGACACCTACCGCGCCGCGCTGGCCGCCGTACCGCACACGGACGGCGAGAACCCCACCGAACACCGCCAACGCGAGATGCAGCACCTGTCCCTGACCCGCTGGCTGCGCCAGCTCCTGCACCGCAAGGACCGGCTCAGCATGGCCCAGGGGCTGGAGGTACGCGTCCCGTACTGCGACCACCGGCTCGTCGAGTACGCCTACACCACCCCCTGGGCGCTGAAGAGCTTCGACGGACGGGAGAAGAGCCTCCTGCGCGCCATCGGCGCCGGCCTCGCTCCGGACTCGGTGCTGCACCGCCCCAAGAACCACTACCCGGCCACCCACCACCCCGACTACAACCGCGGACTACAGGACCTGGCCCGCGACGCGCTCGCCACCGGACAGGTCCGCGCCCTCGCCGACGAGGCCCGTATCAAGCCCTGCCTCGACACCCCGCCCGACCGGCTGGAGTGGGGCCACCGCCTGCGCCTCGAACGCGTCGTCGACCTCGCCCTCTGGCTGGACCACTACCAGCCCGAACTCGCCCTCTGAGGAGCCCTGACATGACCCTCCAGGACCAGCGGCCGGCCGCGGATCCGGACCCCCTGCCCGACCCGGTACCGCTGATGGGCTGCCCCTACAAGAGCAACCCCTACCCCCTGTACGAGCAGATGCGCGAGGCGGGCCCCGTCCACCGCGTTCTCTTCCCCAGCGGTGTCCACGCCTGGCTCGTCACCGGCTACGACGCCGCCCACGCCGCCCTGAACGACGACCGCCTCGGCAAGAACCACGACCGCGGCAACGACCGCTGGCGCGCCCGCGCCTCGATCATGCCCGAGCCGCAGCACTCCCAGCTCCAGGTACACCTCCTCCACCAGGACCCGCCCCAGCACACCCGGATGCGCCGCTTCGTGACGGACGCCTTCACCCCGCGCCGCATCGAGCGGCTCCGCCCGCGCTTCGAGGAACTGGCCGACGCCCTCGTCGACGCACTGCCGGAGCACGGCCCCGCGGACCTGGTCACCGGCTTCGCCGCCCCCTTCCCCTTCCAGGTCCTCGCCGAAGTCATCGGCCTCCCGCGGGACCTCGCGGCCCGCTTCGACCGCGACTGGGGCAAGGTCGTCCAGCCGGTCGGCCCCACCGACCCCGGCCGCCCCCGCTACGAGGCCCGCCTGCACGGCCTCCAGAGCTATATCGCCGACGTCGTCACCCACAAGCGCGACCACGGGGACGACGACCTGCTCAGCCGCCTGGTCCTGGCCCGCGACCGCGGCGAACTGTCCCAGGAGGAACTGGACTCGATGATCTTCCAGCTCCTCGTCGCGGGCCAGGAACCGGTCACCAACCAGATCACCACCGCCCTGATCGCCCTGTTCCGCAACCCGGACCAGCTCGCCCGCCTGCGCGACAACCCGGACCTGCTGCCCAGCGCCGTCGAGGAACTCCTCCGCTACGACAGCGCCTTCGAGCTCACCACCTGGCGCTTCTTCGCCAAGGACAGCGACCTGCACGGCACGCAGGTCCCGGCCGGCGACTCGGTGATCGTCTCCCTGTGCGCGGCCAACCGGGACCCGCGCCGCTTCCCCGACCCGGACACCCTGGACTTCGACCGCTCGCCCAACCCGCACCTCGCCTTCGGCCACGGCATCCACTTCTGCCCCGGCGCCGCCCTGGCCCGCGCCGAACTCCGGATCGCCCTCGGCACCCTCCTCGCCCGCCTGCCCGGCCTCCGTCCGGCCCTCGCGGACGAGGACATCGAGTGGACACCGGCCGTCCTCGGCCGGGGCACCCACCACCTGCCCGTCGGCTACGACCGCCGCGTCTGACACCGACGCACCGCTGACCGGACCCGGCCACACCAGTCGACCGGCCCCCGGCTGACCACGCCCGCTGCCTCCAGGCGCCTGGCTTCCCCACCCGCCACGGCGCCATGTCGACATGCCCTCGTCCGCCCCCGTACCCCAGGAGGAACGACATGCCCCTGACGACCGCCCGGGACACCCTCTCCACGCGCACCGCCACCGAGATCCTGAACCTGCTCCTGCCCCACCACCGCACGACCGACCTTGCTCCCGCTCCCGCGGAAGCGTTCCCGCATCAGCTGCGCCGCATCGCCGCCTTCGTACGTGACGCCGCCCCCATCCTCTTCACCCTGCCCGGCTTCCCCTGCAAGTCGCCCAACCCCGCCAAAGTCCTCAGCCACCTCCCCGACCAGGGAGAACGCCTCTCCCTGACCTTCTTGAACAGCCTGTGCACCGGGATCGAGCGGATCCACCCACCCGGCGCCCGCGTCATCATCTGCTCCGACGGCCACATCTTCGGCGACCTCATCGGCGTCCCCGACGATCACATCGACGCCTACGCCGACGACCTGCGCACACAGATAGGCCGGATGGGCCTGCACAGACTGTCCGTCTTCGACCTCCGCGACATCCTCGGCGACCTCCCGTACGACGCGAAACGCAGCCACGTCCACGAGCGCTACGCCCCCACCCTGGAGGCCCTCCGCGCCGAGATCCGCACCGACGACCAGGCCCTCGCCCTCTACCGGGGCATCACCCGCTTCCTCGTCGAGGACACCGCCGACCGGACCGGCACCCGCTCCGCCCGCCAACGCGCATGCCGGCGACGGGCCTACGGAGTCATCCAGCGCAGCCGCGCCTGGGGCACCCTGATCGCGGAACACCACCCCCGCGCCGTACGCCTCTCCATCCACCCCCAGCCCATCGGCGCCACGAAATTCGGCATCCGCCTCCTCGACGCCCCGGACGCCTGGACCACTCCCTGGCACTCCGCCGCCCTGCGCCGCACCGACGGCAGCTGGACCCTCATGCCGCGGGCCCAAGCGGCCGCGATGGGGCGACTGGTACAGCGAGACGGCAGGGACAGCCACTTCGACCAGAGAGCCGGAATCGGGGAGTGCCTGGCTGAGGTCTGACCCATTGGCCTCCCGGTGGCCGACATCGAGACGGATCAGCTGTGCCATTGGCGCAGTCGATGGTGCGACAGTTGAGCCAATGGGTAGGACCGGGGTTATCTTTGTCCCATCCATGTACTTGTTGCGCCGCGTAGCGCCGGACGGCGACGAAGCCGGTTCCGGACCGCGGTGCCTTCGTCGTGCCTGCTCGTCGTCCGCCACCCGGGACGACCGCCGGCAGGACGCGTACCACCAGGAGGGGGCGGCGCACCGCCGTGAAGAGGATGTTCGTGGCTCCGGACCCGGGGCGCCTGAGGTTGCGGAACGCGACCCGCGCCGTCATCGGTGTCGCCGCCGCCGTCGCCGTTTCCGAACTGTGCGGGCTGTCGCTCCCGGCATCGATCACCGGAGGGCTCGCGGCACTGCTCGCCCTCTTCACCGTCACCGATGCGACCGTCCGTGACCAGCGGATCACCACCGCCCTGCTGCCCGTGGCCGGATTCCCCGTGCTGGCGCTCGCCACCAGCCTGCACGGCATCGCCCCGGCCCGTGACGCCGCGTTCCTGGCCGTCGTCTTCGGCGGGGTCTACGCCCGCCGCTGGGGACCGCGGGGCCACGCGCTCGGGATCTTCGCGTTCATGAACTTCTTCATCACGCAGTTCCTGCACGCGGTTCCCGCTCAGCTGCCCGAGCTGTACACCACCGTGGGGCTCGCCCTTCTCGCGGCCGGCGCCACGCGTTTCGTGCTCTGGCCCATCGAGCGCCACACCCCTCCCGCGCCGGCCCCGTCGGCCCTGCCCGGCAGCGGACTGGCGCGGGTCACCACCCGGCAGGCCTTCCAGGCCACGGCTGCCTCGGCTCTCGCCCTGCTGGTCGGGCAGCTGCTCTCCGAACAGCGCTGGTACTGGGCCGTCGGTACCGTCTGGTGGATCTTCGTCAACACGGCTTCCCGCGGCGAAACCCTGGTCCGCGGTTTCCGCCGGGTCCTCGGAACGGTGATCGGTATCGTCGTCGGCCTCCTGGTCGCCATCCCGCTGCACGGCGCGCCCGCGCCGACGGCCGCCCTGGTCGCCGTCTGTGTCTTCGGCATCTTCTACACGGCCGCCGTCTCGTATTCCTGGATGATGCTGTCGGTGACGGTCATGGCCAGCTCGCTGTACGGCCTGCTGGGCGTGCTGGACCCGAGCCTCCTCGGGCTCCGTCTCGCGGAGACCGGGGTGGGCGCGCTGTGTGCCGCGCTGGCCGTGGTTCTCGTCCTGCCGGTCACCACGCACGTCACCACCGACGCCTGGATCCAGCGCGCCCTGCGCTGTGTGCACGCCTGCACCGCCGAGGCCGCCGCGCGCCTCGCGGGCTCCGACGCGGCCGACCCGGCGCCGCGCGTGGCGGAACTGGAGCAGCTGCTCGGCCGGGTCCGGCTCTCGGTCGCCCCGCTGGTGCACCCGCTGAACCCCATGCCGGCCCGCAAGCGCCGTGCCCGCCGGGTCCTCGCGCTGCTGGACGACTGCGCCCGCGAGATCCGGGGCCTGGTCGCGGTCGCCGCCGACCCGGAGGCTTCCCACGACGCCCGCCTGGCCGCGGCCTGCTGGCGCGTCGAGGCCGCCGTCGAGGCCCTCACCACCGGCGGCTCCGAACCCCCGCACCACCCCGCCGACCCGCCCACCGAGCCCGCCCTGGCCCACCTCCACGGCCTGGAACGCGCCCTGGCCGACCTGGCCGAGCCCCTCCGCACGCCGTCGGGTTCCCGCCTGGTGGGTGCCTGAGAGACCGGCCCCAGCCTGAGAGACCGTTCCCCGGAGGAGTCTTGGTCTAGACCGGCCTGCCCTGCTGCTACCGTCGGCCCCGGACCAGCTCGAGCGAGAGGGGACAGCGGTGGCACAGGGCGGCAGGCCGGGCGGGGCGCGGCGGGCCTTCATCGGGTCGTTCACGGCGGCGGGCGGGCCGGGACTGGTGACCGCGGAGCGTGCGCCGCACAGCGGCGCCCTCACCCTCCGCGCCGCCGTCGACGACCTCCCCGACCCCTCCTACCTGGCCCTCTCCCCGGACGGCCGGACCCTCTACACGGTCAGTGAGACCGCCGAGGGCGCCGTGGCCGCCTACCGGGTCGACGGCGACCGGCCCGAACTCTGCGGGCCACCCGTGCCCGTACACGGCAGCGGTCCCACCCACCTGGGCCTGTACGCCGGCCATGTGCTGACCGCCAACTACGGCTCCGGCAGCGTCACCGCCGTACCCGTGCGCCCGGACGGCACGCTCGCGGCCGCGCCCTCCGGAATCCTCCAGCACACCGGCTCCGGCCCGCACGACCGGCTCCAGCGCGGCCCCCACGCCCACCAGGTGCAGGCCGACCCCAGCGGCCGGTGGGCCGTCAGCGTCGACCTCGGCACGGACTCGGTCCGGGTGTGCGCCATCGAGCGCGGTACGCCCGTGCTGCACCGCGAGTTCGCGCTGCGCCCGGGATCGGGCCCGCGCCACCTCGCCTTCCACCCCGACGGCGAGCACGCCTACGTCGTCAACGAACTCACCCCGACCGTCACCGTGTGCCGCTGGGACCCGGCCGGCGGCGCCCTCAAGCCACTGACCGAGGTCCCGGTCCTCCCGGGCGCCCCGGCAGGCGACGCCTACCCGTCGGGCGTCGCCGTCTCCCCGGACGGCCGCTTCGTGTGGACCGCGACCCGCGGCGAGGACGTCCTGTCGGTCCTCGCCGTCACCACGGACGGCCTCCGGCTCGTCGGCACCGTGCCCTGCGGCGGCCACTGGCCGCGCGCCCTCGTCGAGCACGAGGGCTTCCTGTACGCCGCCAACGAGCGCTCCGGCGACGTGACCTGGTTCGCCGTCGACGGGCCGACGGGCCTGCCGCGCTACGACGGCTCGGTGCGGGTCGCCGCGGCCTCCTGCGTCGCCTTCGGCTGAGGCGCGCGCCGGCGGCCTGGCGGCACGAGCGAAGGGCCCGCTCCGGGTGCGGAGCGGGCCCCTGTCGTACGGGTGCCGTCGGCGGTCAGCGGACCGGGGCGCCCTGCGGCTGCTGCGGGGCGATGCCCAGGGCGGTCGTGTACTTGGCCAGGGCCAGCTTGCCGATCGCCGGGTACGCGCCCAGGGCCTCGGACGTGGCGCAGCCCGCCTCCTCGGCGGCCGCCGCGAGCAGCGCCGCGTCGATCTCCGGGCCGATCAGGTACGGCGCCAGCGCCAGCTGCTGCGAGCCGGAGGAGCGCAGCTGCTCGGCGACGGAGGCGATGGAACCCTCCTGGTCCAGGGCCGCCGCCATCACCGGCACCGCCAGGCGCGCGGCGAGCAGCATGCCGGTGATCCCGGCCGCCTGCACGGCCTCGTCACCGCCCACCGAGGCCAGGATGATGCCGTCCGCGGCGGTGGCCACGGTGAACAGCCGGGCACGGTCGGCGCGCGCCAGACCCGCCTCGGACAGCCGCACATGCAGCGCCTCGGCGAGCAGCGGGTGCGGGCCGAGCACATCGGTCAGGTCGGCGGCGACCCGGCTGTCCATCACGGACTGCCGGATCTGCCGCAGCTGGGCGCTGTCCGGACCGGCCAGCAGCGGTACGACGACGGCGACCGGACCGTCGGGCTCCTTGATCCCCTCGACACCGGCGGCGACGGCCTGCTCGTAACGGGCGGTGCGCTCCTCGGCGGCGTGCGCGAGAACGGCACGCAGCGAGGGGAACTCGGCGTCGTCCCCGTCCAGGTAGCCGATCCGCGCGTCCAGGCCGGGCAGCTCGGAGCGCGCGATGCTCACGACCTCCTCGGCGAGGCTGCGCGTGCCGGCGCTGGGCGCGCCGGGCACCGCGAGGACGAGCGCGGGCGCGCCCTCGGGAGCGACCAGCGGTTCCGGTCGGCGGTGCCGTCCGGGCTGGCGGGGTCGCGGCATTCGTACTGGCAGGCCGGACTCGGGCCCAGTGGGGGAGCTCATGGCGCCGCATGTTACTGGCTTTGTCGACTCCGCCGTTCGGGGAGGGTGCAGGTGAGCGGTATCCGTCCGGTTTTGTCTGATGAGTTACGCCCGGTCTGGGCGTGTTCCGGGCAGGTACCGGGCGCATGGGGTGCCAAGGGGGTCAATCCGCCTTTGCGGGGACTCTTCCCTCGTTCCTCACCGTGCCGGCTCGGCGACCAGGTACAGCAGCGACGGTTCACCCGGCAGGGTGAGCCGGTCCGACGCCAGATCGGTCGCGATCCGTACCGCTCCGTGCAGCGGGTCGCCCTCGGCCGGCACCTGCCGGGCATGCGGAAGCCGGTTCGCCAACTCCTCGCGCAGGGGTAGGAGCAGCGGATCCCCCAGTTTGAACAGCCCGCCGGTGAGTGCCAGTTCGGGAGCGCCGTCCGCCGGGCAGACGGCCGCCGCCGACTCGGCCAGGTGCCGGGCCGCCGCCCGCAGGATGCCCGCCGCCACCGGGTCGTGTCCGGCGCAGTGGGCCACCCGGGGCGCGAAGGAGGCGAGGACGGCGGGCCGGTCGGTGCGCGGGTAGAGTTGCCCGGGCAGTCCGCGCACCGGCCCGAACTGCTCCTTTGCGCACGTCAGCAGCGGTGCGGAGCCGCCGTCCCGGCCGTCGTGGGCGCGCAGCGCCGCCTCCAGTCCGGCGCGCCCGATCCAGGCCCCGCTGCCGCAGTCGCCCAGCAGATGCCCCCAGCCGTCGGCCCGCCGCCAGTCCCGCAGATCGGTGCCGACCGCGATCAGGCCGGTGCCCGCGGCGAGCACCGCACCCGGACGCGGCCCCAGGGCACCGACGTACGCGGTCACGGCGTCGGCCGCCAGCGCGACCCGCCGTACTCCCAGTTCACGGGCGAGCGCGCCCGGCAGTTCGGCCCGCAGCGCGTCACCCAGCGCGGCGAACCCGGCGGCGCCGACCACCGCGGTGGCCAGGTCGTCCAGCCCGGCCTCCGCAGCCGACGCACGGGCCGGCGGCAGGAGTTGCTCCAGCAGATGGGCGGGATCGATGCCGCGGTCTGCCGTGCGCACCGGTTCCCGGGTCTCCCGCCGGGCCGCCGGCGGCCGCCCCGGCACGCCGACCGCGATCCGGAGGCCGGAGCCCCCGGAGTCCACGGCGAGATACCCGGACACGGTCACGGCAGACGCCACTCCACCGGCTGCCCGCCCTGCTGGATCAACAGGTCGTTCGCCCGGCTGAACGGACGCGAGCCGAAGAACCCGCGGTCGGCCGACATCGGCGAGGGGTGCGCGGACTCCACCGCCGGCAGGTTGCCCAGCATCGGACGCAGATTGCGGGCGTCACGGCCCCACAGGATGGACACCAGTGGCTTGCCGCGCGCCGCCAGCGCCCGTATCGCCTGCTCGGTGACCTCCTCCCAGCCCTTGCCCCGGTGGGCGCCCGGGCTGCGTGGCGCGGTGGTCAGCGCCCTGTTGAGCAGCAGCACCCCCTGTTGCGTCCACGGCGTCAGATCACCGGTGGACGGCTGGGGCAGCCCCAGGTCGGTGTTCAGCTCCCGGAAGATGTTGATCAGGCTCGGCGGCAGCGGGCGCACCTCGGGCGCGACCGAGAAGGACAGGCCCACCGCGTGGCCCGGGGTCGGATAGGGGTCCTGACCGACGATCAGGACCCGTACCTCGTCGAAGGGCTGCTGGAAGGCGCGCAGGACATGCGGTCCGGCCGGGAGGTAGGTGCGTCCCGCGGCGATCTCCGCGCGCAGGAAGTCGCCCATCGCGGCGACGCGTCCGGCCACGGGTTCGAGGGCCTTCGCCCAGCCCGGTTCGACGATCTCATGCAAGGGTCGTGGTGCCACGGGCGTCACCCTACTGCCGTACACCCGTCGGCGATCAAACGATGGCCCGAGCACGACCGCCCCCCGCCCGCGCGCCCGCGGCGGCGCCGTCAGCCGACCACCGCCGCCCGTACGCAGAGCACGTCCGGCAGGTGCGAGGCCAGCTGCTGCCAGCTGTCGCCGTCGTCGGCGGAGGCGAACACCTCGCCGTTGCGGTTGCCGAAGTACACGCCCGCCGGGTCGGCGTCGTCGGTGCACAGCGCGTCCCGCAGCACCGTGCCGTAGTGGTCCTCGGCCGGCAGCCCATGCGTCAGCGGCTCCCAGTTCAGGCCCGCGTCCGCGGTGCGGAAGACCCGGCAGCGGTGGTCGGCCGGCACCCGGTCGGCGTCGGCGTTGATCGGGAAGACGTACGCCGTGTCGCCCCGGCGCGGGTGGGCGGCCATCGCGAAGCCGAACGTGGACGGCAACCCCGCGCCGATGTCGGTCCACTGCGCGCCCGCGTCGTCGCTGCGGTACACGCCCCAGTGGTTCTGGAGATACAGCCGGTCCGGGTCGCCCGCGTCCCGGGCGACCTTGTGCACGCACTGGCCGAACTCCGGGTTCGGATCGGGCAGGAACACCGCCGACACACCGGAGTTGGACGGCGCCCAGCTCTGCCCGCCGTCGGTGCTGCGGAACACCCCGGCCGCCGAGACGGCCACGGTCACCGCGTCGGGATCCCGGGCATCGGTGAGCACCGTGTGCAGGCCCTCACCGCCGCCGCCCGGCACCCACTGCTTGCGGGTGGGGTGCTCCCACAGCGGCCGCACCAGGTCGAAGGTCTCGCCGCGGTCCGCCGAGCGGTACAGCGCGGCCGGTTCCGTGCCCGCGTACACCACATCGGGCTCGGCGGCCGACGGGTGCAGCTGCCAGACGCGCTCCAGGGAGGCGCCGGTGTCCTGCGGGAACCGCACGGCCGGCTGCGCCGGTTCGGTCCAGGTGCGGCCCAGGTCGTCGGAGTGGAACACCGACGGCCCCCAGTGCGCGCTGTCGCCGCCGGCCAGCAGCCGTGGCCGCGCGCCGCGGGTGTCGATCGCGACCGAGTAGATCGCCTGGGCGTTGAAATACGGACTCTCGTCGAACTCCCACTGGCTCCCGCCCCGCCGCCGCCCGATGAACAGGCCTTTTCGGGTGCCCACCGCGAGCAGTACCTCGGTCATGCCGATCACCTCCGGGACGCCGTTGTCCAGGTATGCGTCAGATATCGGCCAGTCTGCACCCCGCCACTGACACTCTCCCGTGCAGCGCGCTCCGTCGCAGGTCAGCGCGGTGTGCCCGGGGTGTCGCCGGGGTGGGGAGGGGTGTGGCCGGGAACAGCCGGTTCCGTTCGCGGATGCGCCTGCGCGAAGGGGGCGTCTCGTGCGACCGTCGGGGTGGACGGCTCGTCGTGAGCAACGGAGGGATCTCTCCCGTATGGAGGGGTGGTCCGCCGGCAGGTGTGCTCTGGGGAGGATGCCCTTGATGGCGTTGCGTGGTCCGAAGGTGTGGCTGTGGCGCTGGCGGCGTAACCCGCTCAAGCGCCGGGCCGATGTGGTGGAGGCATGGGTACTGCTCGGTGCCTGGCTGCTGACCGTCCTGGCCGGGCTGCTCGGCGGGCTCATGGCGGCCCGCTCGGTGGAGCAGGGGCTGGCCGGGGAACGCGCGAGCCGGCATGCCGTCGTCGCCCGCGTCGTCGGCAGGGTTCCGAAGCCGGCGGCCGAGGGCGGCCGCACCGGCGCCGGTGACCAGGTCTGGGCGACGATGCGCTGGACCGCGGTGGACGGCTCCGTGCACACCGGCCGGGTCCAGGTGGAGGCGGGCACCCGGGACGGCACCCCCCTCACCGTCTGGACGGACCCGCGCGGCCGCCTCACCGACCGCCCCACCACCGCCCCCGAGGCCGCGCTGCGGGCCGCCCTGGCAGGCGCCTTGGTCGGGGCGAGCGCCGCCGCGGTCCCATTCGCCGGCGGGCTCCTCCTGCGCGGCCGCCTGGAACGCCGCCGCATGGCGGCCTGGGACACGGAATGGGCCCGCCTCGGCCCGCAGTGGGGCCGCACGGTCTGACCCTGGCCCCCGGCCCCCGGGTGTTCCGCCCGGGCCCGTTCCGGCCCTTCTCCGCGACCGTCTCCCGGCCTGGCCGGTCCGGCACGCGGTGGCCCCTGTGGCTGATGGGACCGGTGCGGTTTCCCGCGTTGTCCGGTTGCTGACGCCATGGCCTCGCGTCTGGGTGGGGCTGTTGTCCAGGTGGGGGCTGGAACGGTGTTGTTGTGGGCTCGTGTGGGTGGGCGGGTCGGTGCAGGGGCCTGAGACCGGGCGGCGGGGTCCCCGGCGAGCCCCTCGCTCGGGGGATTTACAGCGCGGCCAGCACCTCCCGGCACGCCCGCAGCAGCGCCTCGTCCTCGGGGATGGCCCGGGTGTCGTACGTGCCGGTCGTCAGGGCCGTGTGGCGGCGGGGGCGGGACAGCTCCGCCGCCGTCAGGTCGCGCAGCGGTGCCGCGGCCGGGCCGAGCGCGGTGAGGCAGCGGGCGACCGGGCCGCGGCTGCCCGGGTCCTCCGTCCAGGCGGCCCGGAGCACCGGCAGGACGGGTTCCGGATCCCCGCCGATGCGCCATAGCGCACACGCGGCCGACACCCGCTCCCGCGGCGGCCCGGACCGTGCTGCCCGGCGCAGCTCCGGCAGGGCGGCGCGAGCGGCCGGCCCGAGTCTGCCCAGCTGCCGGACGGCGAGCCGGCGGCGCCCCGGATCGCCCTGTGTCAGCTCCCGTAGCAGCACGGGGAGTAGGGCGTCGGAGTCCCCGTGCGCCGACCACAGCGCGCCCGCCGCGACGGCCGCGTGCCGCGTGGGCAGCAGCGCGCGCAGCGAGGGCACCGCCCACGCGGTCGCGTCCAGCGCCTCCAGCGTCTCGACCACCTGGGCCACGAGCGCGTCGCGCGCCCCGAGCCCGTCGGGGGCGCCCGACAGCAGCCGCAGCACCTGAGCGACCGCCGCCTCGTCGCCGATGGCCGCCACCGCCGAGAGCAGCGGCGCGGCGAGCCGGGCAGCGGTGGGGGAGGACAGGGGGATCCGGCCGAGCCGGTGCCGTACGGCCGGGGCGAGCGGGGCCGCCGCCCGGCCCAGGTGCGCGATCTCGAACCCCAGCCCGACGGGCGCCGCCGGCCCGGCCAGGAGCCGGGCCAGAGGCGGAACGGCACGGGGATCGCCGCTGCGGACCAGCGCCTTCAGCGGGCCGCCCAGCGTCGGGGCGCCCCGCTCCCAGCGGTGCGTCCACAGCTCCGGCCGGGCGGTCACCAGCGCGTGCAGAGCGTCCGCGGCGGGCGCGGCCAGCGTGAACAGCTCGGCCAGGACCGAGACCGCCGCGTCCCGTAACCGGTCGTGCTCGCAGTCCAGCTGGGCGCCCAGCAGCCGTACCGCCTCCGTGTGGTCACCGCGCCAGCCGCGGACGAGCTGGGCCGACATCCACACGCCATTGCACCGGTCCACCGGATCCGGACTCGTCAACTGCCCGGCGAGCAGCGCGATCCGGTCGTCCACCCGGTCACCGAGCGCGGTGTGCAGGGTGCGCAGCAGCTGGTAGCCCTCCTCGTCGGACGGGCGCAGCCGCCGGATCCGCCCCACGAGCGTGTCGGCGTCGCAGCCCTCCGGGATCCGCACGCGGTGCGCGGACCGCTCCCGCAGCAGCCCGACCGCCGTCGGCACCCAGCCGGCCGGAAGCCGGGCGGGAGCGCCGAGCGCGAGCTGTCCGAGCGCGGCGAGCCGGAGGCCCGGCGGATACGGCGGCGCGCTCAGCTCGGCCAGCAGGTCCACCGCCGGCCCGGCCTGCCCGGGGAACCGGCGGACGCACAGGCCGAGCGCCTCCGCCAGGGCGAGCAGGACCCGGTCGTCGCGCTCGGCCCGGACCCGCCCCCGTAACAGGCCGAGCACACGCGCGGGTTCGTCCAGGAACCGCACCACGCCCCCGGCGGCCGCCCGGCGCACCACGGGGTCGGGATCACCGGCGAGCAGCGCGAAGACCTCGCCTCCCGCGCACACCGCCTCCCGCGCCCGGGTGTCCCCGCCCGCACTCTCCGCCCCGATGCTCACCAGCAGTTCCACGATGCCGCCCCGGTCCGGCACCTCCTCGCGGGCCGCGAGCGAGAGCAGGAAGGGGACGCAGGCGAGCGTCGAGTCGTACACCCTGCCGCGCGGATGCACCGCGCCGTACATCCCGTCGAGCGCGGTCGCCCGCTCGGCGGTGTCCGCGGACTGAAGTGACCGCAGCCATCCGGGCACGTCCTCCGCGCTGCCGTGCGCGTGCCGCAGCGCGGCCCAGTCGACCTCGTCGATCCCCGTGAACACGTTGTCCTCCCCAGACGAGTGCCACCTGATCGCGAGTGTGCACCACGGCACTGACAACGGTACGGAAGCGGATGCTGACTGTGTGCGATCCGTCGGCGCTCACCGGCCACCGGGCCGGGCCGGGCGCGGCCGCCCGGGCAGGGGGTCAGTTCCGGCCGGGCAGCGCCCGCTCCAGGATCGCCCCGAGATCCGTCCCGGCGGGCAGCGTGCCGAACGCGTGCCCCCAGTCACCGCCCAGCCGGCTCGCGCAGAAGGCGTCCGCGACCGGGTGCGGGGCGTGCCGTACGAGCAGGGACGCCTGGAGGGCGAGCGCCATCCGCTCCACCAGGCGCCGCGCGCCGACCTGGTCGGTCTCGGCCAACTGGTCCTTGAGCGCGGTCACGGTCGCGTCGAGCCGGGCGTCCGCCCCGCGCGCGAGGGCGAGTTCGGCGAACAGGGCGTCGGCGGTGTCCTGTTCGCGGCCGAGCGCACGCAGCACGTCCAGCGCGTTGACGTTCCCCGAGCCCTCCCAGATCGACAGCAGCGGGGCCTCCCGGTAGTGGCGGGGCATCCCGGAGTCCTCCACGTACCCGTTGCCGCCCAGGCACTCCAGCGCCTCGGCGGTGAACGCCGGGCCCCGCTTGGTGACCCAGTACTTGCCCACGGCCGTCGCGATCCGCCGGAAGGCCCGCTCCCCGGCGTCGCCGCGCACCGCGCGGTCCGCCGCGCCCGCCAGCCGCAGGGTCAGCGTCGTCGCCGCCTCCGACTCCAGCGCGAGATCGGCCAGGACGTTGCGCATCAGCGGCTGGTCGACGAGCCGGGCGCCGAAGGCGCTGCGGTGCCGGGCGTGGTGGCCCGCCTCGACCAGTGCCTTGCGCATCAGGGTCGCCGAGGCCATCACACAGTCGAGCCGGGTGCAGTTGACCATCTCGATGATGGTCTTCACCCCCCGCCCCTCCGGGCCCACCAGCCAGGCCACGGTCTGGTCGAACTCCGGCTCGGAGGAGGCGTTGGAGCGGTTGCCGAGCTTGTCCTTCAGCCGCTGGATGCGGAAGGTGTTGCGGCTGCCGTCCGGCAGCACCCGCGGCACCAGGAAGCACGACAGCCCGCCCGGGGCCTGCGCCAGCACCAGGAACACGTCGCACATCGGCGCCGACGTGAACCACTTGTGCCCGCGCAGCGTGTACACGCCGGGCTCGGCCGTCGGGGTGGCCACGGTGGTGTTGGTGCGGACGTCCGAACCGCCCTGCTTCTCGGTCATGCCCATTCCGGCCAGCAGGCCGGGCTTCTCGGCGGGCACCCGCAGCTCGGGGTCGTACTCCCGGCTGGTGAGCAGCGGCTCGTAGACCTTGGCGAGATCCGGCTGGGCGCGCAGTGCGGGTACGGCTGCGTAGGTCATCGACGTCGGGCAGCCGTGCCCGGCCTCGGTGTGCCCCCACACCAGTCCGCCCGCCGTACGCGCCACATGCGCGCCGGGCCGGCTGTCGGCCCAGGGAGCGCCGGCGAGGCCCTCAGCGACCGCCGTGCGCATCAGGTGGTGCCAGCTGGGGTGGAAGTCCACCTCGTCCACCCGGTGGCCGTACCGGTCATGGGTGCGCAGCACCGGCTCGTAGCGGTTCGCCAGCTCACCCCACTCCTGTGCCTGCGCGCTGCCGGCGCGGACGCCGAGCCGCCGGAGGTCCTCCTCGGCCCACCCGGCGCCCTCCCGGCGCAGGCCCTCCAGCAGGGCCGGGTCGGCGGAGGCGTCGTAAGGGGCCAGCGGGGGCGCCTGGTTGGTGACGTCGTGCGTGCTGCCGTACGGCGACGGTGACGGTGCGCTTGTCGAGACCATGCCGCCATGTTGCACTCTTCCTGCGGCCGTAGCAATGATGCAACAAAGGCAACAAGGAGAGCTTCGTACAGTCGTGTCCATGCGCATGAACGTGTCAGCCGAACCGGCCCCGGCCGGGCTGCGGCCCCTGTCCGCCCGGTCGGTCGTGCTGAGCCTGCTGCTCGGCGCGCACCCGCCCGAGCTGCCGGTGAAGGACCTGGTCAGGCTGGTCGAGCCGTTCGGAGTCGGCGGATCCACCCTCCGTGCCGCGCTGAGCCGGATGGTGGCCGCCGGGGACCTGCGGCGCACGGACGCCGTCTACGCGCTCAGCGACCGCCTGCTGGCCCGCCAGCGGCGCCAGGACGACGCCGTACACCCCCGCACGCGCGCGTGGGGCGGCGACTGGGAGATGGTCGTCGTCACGGCCACCGGCCGAGGCCCCGCCGAACGCGCCGACCTGCGCACCCGGCTGACCGCTCTGCGCCTGGCCGAACTCCGGGAGGGGGTCTGGCTGCGCCCCGCCAACCTCGACCGCGCCCTGCCGGACGCACTGCGCGGCGTGGCCGTGACCGGCACCGCCCGCCCCGACGAACCGCCGCATGCGCTCGCCGCCCGGCTGTGGCCGCTGGGCGCGTGGGCGGACACCGCGCGGTCCCTGCTCGCCCACGCCACCCGGGCCGCCCACCCCGCCGACCGCCTCACCGCCTACGCCGCGGCCGTACGCCACCTGCTCGCCGACCCGGTCCTGCCCGCCCGGCTGCTGCCCGCCGACTGGCCGGGAGACGCACTGCGCACGGCGTACGCCTCCTTCCAGCGGGAACTGGCGGAACGCGCGACCGATCCGTCCTCCTGACACCGCCGGCGCAAAGGTGGTCGGGCGGAGCGGCCAGATCTCCGAATTCCCCTCGCGGCGAGCCGCCCGGCCTCACCCGAGCGGGGCAGGCCCAGCGGCCCGCGGGGCGGTCTCCAGATGAGCTGCGATGCGCCTGATCGTGCGGGCGTTGTCCTCGAACAGATGCGCCTGCATGCCGAGAGCCCGGGCAGCCTCGATGTTTGCGGCGCAATCGTCGATGAACAGACAGCTCTCCGGCCGCACATCCAGGGCGGCGCATATGGCCTCGAACGCGCGCGAGTCCGGCTTCTCGACACCGATCTCGTGTGAATACACGATCTGTTCGACCAACTCGTCGAAGCGGTACAGAGCCGTCTCGCGCTCCCGGGCTCCGACGAAGCTGTTGCTGAGGATGCCGAGTCCGCAGGTTCCCCGAAGCCCTCGCACATGGGTTATGAGTTCCTCGTTGGGCGTTCCCAGGTATTCCGCCCAGAGGTCGGCCATGAAGGCTTCGACCTGGAGCGCGTCGAGCCCCAGGCGCGCTGCCACCTGTTCGTGAACCTCGCGCTCACTGACGCGCCCGACACTCCCGGCCTGCCACACGTCGCGCATCCGTTCATGCACCGTGCCCGGCGGCAGCTCCAGCCGCTCCTCCCATCGCGGCACGCACCCCGTTTCCGGCGTGATCTCCAATACGCCACCGATATCGAGAATGACGCAAGGTGTCGTCACTCGAACTCCCCCTCTTCTCCCGATATGCACCGACCCTTGTCGGCCCGTCAACTTGGCGCTGCCTGCGTGAATTTGACCAGTACCTGCCGCTCCGAGGATCATCGTCTCGCAACTGTGGGCCGAGGGGGAGGAGCGGTATGGACGGTACGAATATCGGAGGAAGCGGAGGGCCTGCGGGCTGGGCCGCCACGGGAGCGGTGGGCCCCAATGCGGCCTACCGCAACCAGACCATGACGTACGGCGACGTCGAGATGGGCTTCGACGAGTCCGTGACGTTCAAGACCGTCTTCCAGCTGTGGTTGCAGGCGTTCCTCGTCTCGGGCGTCGTGTGGTTCTTCTTCGGCCTGTTGCCGGCGCTCAACTGGGCCTCCGACCCGTTCGAGACACCGCCGAGCCTGGAAACCGGAACCATCCTGGCCATCATCGCCTTCTGGGTCGTCCTGCTGGCCGCGCGGATCACCGAGCCGATCTCGGAGTGGAAGACGCTCCTGGAGGACAAGCACGAGGCGTCGCCCTCCGCGTACGCGGCGATCTACGGCGCGCTGGCCCGGCGGGGGATCCCCGTCTCGGCGGTGCCCGCCCGCATCCGCAGCGACATCATGCCGGAGGTCGTCAACAACCGGCTGGTCGTCACCAGCGGCCGGTACGTGGCGTACGTGACCGTCTTCGGGTACGGCACGAGCCTGTACGTCGGCTGGACGATGTGGCGCAGCCGCTCCGGCGTGGTGATCATCGGGCACTTCCTCAAGGACCTGATCGGCGGCATGCTCGGCCGCACCGGAAACGTCAACCAGATGCTGCGCACCGAGAAGCCGAGGGCGATGCGGGAGGCGGTGCACTCCGCGGCCCGGGAGGGCGTGGAAGCAGCCATCCAGGGCATCGAGGTGCCGATCGCGTCGACGTTCGGGCAGGAACTGCCGATCCAGGCGGCCATGGCCCCGCCGGCCGCGCCGCCCGCCCCGCCGCAGGGCCCCGCGGCCGCGCCCCCGCAGCCCGGCCCGCACATGCCTCCGGCCGGACCTCACGGCTACACCCCACCGCCGGCCCCGCCGCAGCCGCGCCCGGGGGACGGTCACTGAAACCCCCGTGGGTCACAAGGGGTGTCCCTCACGAGGGGCACCCCTTCTGCATCTTGTCGGAGGCGCTCACTTGTAGGTGATGTCCGACGACGCGTACGTGCAGTACGTCCCGTCCGGGCCCGAACCGTTGGTGGTCGGTTCCGCGCCCGTGTTGTTGCCGAGGTACTTCTGGCACGGGACGATCTTCCTGCTCGCGTCCCCGACGATGGTGATGTTCCTCAGGGTGGCGCGGTCGCCGTAGTTGGTGTTGATGCCGACCAGCGCGCCGCCCTTGTAGGTCGCCTCGATGGTGTTGAGGTTGATCGTGCGCTTGTACTGCGTCGTGCAGTTGCCGCACGAGCGGACCAGCTTGCCGAAGTTCTTGACGGCGAAGTCCGACACATTGAGCGTGCCGGCGCCGTTGAACTGGAAGACCTTGTCGCTGGCCTCCTTCGCGCCGCCGCCGGTGACGGTGTACACGTTGGACGACGAGGAGCCCCGGAAGGTGGCGGCGTCCTCGCCGACGTCCTCCCACCAGACGTTCTGGAGCGTGCAGCTGCCCTCGCAGTGGATGCCGTCCGCGGCGGGCGCGCCGATGATGACGTTCTTCAGCACGGCACCGGGAGCCAGGGCCAGGATCGGGTCCTGGCCCTCGCTCTGGCCGCCGGTGCCGAGGTCTCCGCTGCCGTAGAGGCGCTTCATCCCGTAGTCCTTGGTGCCGGAGACCGGGATGGTCTTGGTGACCGCCTGGCTGCCGTTGGCGGTGGGCCAGGTGGCCGCGCTCGCCGGCGAGCCGCTGGTCATGATCATGCCAACTGTGAGACCGAGGGCGGCTGTGCCTCCCAGCAGGGCGCGTCCCGTACGCACGGGTGGAAGAGCTCGTGAGGTCATGTCCCGAATGCCTTCCTGTCGAGTGGGGGATCGGTCGTGTGCGTCAATCACTCATGTGAATCATGCCCGGGATATGGAACGAAGTTCAGGACTGCTCGGCGGCGCGGGGGCCCAGGAGGGCGGTCGTTGGTCACGCTTATGAACGGACCGTAGGGGGCAAGCGCTTTCTGGTCAACGTTTCGGGCGGAACTGCTTCCAGTCGCGGAGAAGTGCGTGGGAGCGCTTCCATGGCGTTCATGTCCATGCCACCATGCCTGTTGCTCCCGGCCGGGCCGCTGCTCGCCGCGCCGGCCTGCACCAGAAGTTGACGCCCTGTCCGACTCCAGGAAGGTTCTCGTGAAGCCGACCGGCAGAGCCTCGCTCGCCTCCGTCCTCAGCACCTGTGTCCTCGCCCTGGCCCTCGTCGTGACCTCCTCGGCGCTCACCGCGCTGTTCGGCGGTCGGCACCACCCGGCGACGGCGCCGGGCGCGCCGGAGGCGGGCAGGCACTGGGTGAACACCTGGACCGCCATGCCCCAGCTCACCGAACCCGGCAACCTGCCGCCCGCGCCGTTCACTGGGGAGAAGTCGGTCCTCGTGGACACCACCCTGCGGGAGACCGTGCGGGTCACCACCGGCGGCCCGCGCATCCGGCTGCGGTTCTCCAACGCCTACGGCGACACCCCGCTGCCGCTCACCGCCGTGACCGTGGCCCTCCCGCAGGGCGGCAAGGCCGGCAGCAGCGCGGTCGAGCCCGGCAGCGTGCGGGCCGTCACCTTCGCCGGCCGGGCCGCCACGACCGTCCCGGTCGGCGCCCAGGTGGTCTCCGACGACCTCGACTTCCCGCTGCGCCCCGGCTCCGAGCTGACCGTGACGGCGTACACCGCGCGCGGTCAGGCGTCGCTCGCGCTGACCTCGCACCCCGGCTCGCGCACCACCTCGTACCTCGTGCACGGCGACCACACCCAGGACCAGGACCTGCCGGACGCCACCGCCGTCGACCACTGGTATCTGCTCAGCGATGTCGAGGTGCTGTCGCCCGCCCGCACCCGGGCGGTCGCCGTCGTGGGCGACTCGCTCAGCGACGGTCGCGGCTCCACGACCAACGGCAACGACCGCTGGCCGGACCAGTTCTTCGACCGGCTCCAGCGCCGCACCGCCACCTCCGGCATCGCCGTCCTCAACCAGGCGGCCGGCGGCAACCGCGTCCTCAACGACGGACTCGGCCCCAACGTCCTGGCCCGCCTCGACCGTGACGTCCTCTCCCGCAGCGGCGTCTCCTGGCTGATCCTCTTCGAGGGCGTCAACGACATCGGTACCGCCGCGGCCACCCCCGAGGCCCAGAAGACCCTCACCGACGACCTCATCGCCGGGTACCGGCAGATCGTCGTCCGTGCCCACGCCCAGGGCATCCGGGTCTACGGCGCCACGCTCACGCCGTTCGGCGGGAACAGCCTGTACGACGACGGGGCGGGCGTGCGGGAGGCCGCGCGGCAGCGCGTGAACGCGTGGATCCGTACGCCCGGCCACTTCGACGCGGTGATCGACTTCGACCGTGCGGTACGGGACCCCTCGGCACCGGACCGGCTGCTGCCCGCCCTCCAGTCCGGCGACGGGCTGCATCTCAACCCCGAGGGGTACCGGGTGCTGGCCGACACCGTCCCCGAGGAGCTGTTCACCAGGGGTTCCTGAGGGCGAGCCCGGGCCGGCGAGGCGTAGTCGGCCCAGGGGCCGGCGCGGCCCGGCGTGGCGCGGGCGGGGGTGCTGCGGTTACCTGGGGAAAGGGAGGATGACCAGCGCGGTCGCGGGCACTCGGGGGGCACGGAAGTGGATCTCACCCGAGGAGAGTCATGGCTGAGCAGAAGTCGTCGTCGGTCCTCACGGCGCCCCTGCGCGGCGCCGCCTCGGTACTGCGCAGGGTGCCCGGCGCAGGGACGGTGGGCAGGGCCGCGGAGGAAACCCTGGACAAGGTCGGCGCGGTCTCGCCCCGCGGCCGGCGCATGGCCGTGTACGCCGGTGCCGGGCTGCTCGGCGCGGCGGGCGTGGTGGAGTGGCCGGTGGCCCTCACCGGCGCGGCGGTCGCCTGGCTCACCCAGCCCCGCCCCGCCCATCCGACGGAGGGCGAAGCGGGCCCCGGACCCGCCGCCGACCGGGTCGCGGGCGCCGCTGACGAGAAGCCCGGCTCGGCGAGTCCGACGAGTCCGCCAGGCAGAGAGCCCCTGCGCGCCTCCGGCGGCCGGACGGCGGGCGCTGAGGGCCCCGGTCGGGCCGCCGGAGGCTCTGAATCCACGGGTCACGGTGATCCGTCCATGGCCGGAGGTGATCTGGCGGCGGCCGAGCCGCCGGGGCCCGTGGCGGTCGGCGACCGCCGGGCGGAGGAGGGCCGCGCGGAGCCCGGCGGCGGCGAGGCCACGGCCGAACCGCCGCACGACCTCGGCACCGCCGCACTCAGGTCGGGTACGGCCGAGGCTCCCCCCGGCGGCGGGTCCGCCCCCTCGGCCGGTTCCGACCCGTCCGCCGACGAAGCACACCCCCGGGGCGTCACGGGTCCGCTCGGGCCCACGGCGCGGCCGGGGCGTACGACTCTCTGAGGAGGCTGCCGTGCTCGGTCTGCTGACGGCCCCCGCTCGCCTGCTGCCCGCGGCGCCGCGACTGCTCGCCCGGGCGGCGGCGCCCGCCATCGGCGCGGCCGCCGGCGTGGCGGCCGGAACGGCCCGCGCCGGAGTGCGCGGCGCGGACACCGCCGTACGCGTGGCGCGGGTCGCCCGCAACGCGCGCCCCGGCGCCGGAGAACACTGGCGCGCCGGCGCCCGCGCCCATCTCGCCCTGCGCCCCGTGGAACACGACCGTGTCCGGGCCGCCGGCGGCACCGCACACCTGGCCCGCCGGGTGGCCGAGACGCTGGCCGAACACCCGGACGTGCTGGTCTCCTACTGGGACGAGGGACTGGCACGTCTCGTGGTGACGGCGACCGGCGAGGAGGCCGCCGACCGGGCCGTGGCGCACGCCGCCGAGCTGGCCGAGCGGCACGGACTCGTGCTGGCCGGCGGGGACGTGGAGGAGACCACGCATCCGGCCGACCCGGCCGGGGTGCGCGCCGCGGTGGCCACCCTCGCCGCCGACGGGGTCGGTATCGCCGTCGCCGTCACGGCGTACACGCTGCGGCTGCCGCCCTCGCCCCGGATGGTGACCGCGGTCGTCACGCTGCTGCGGGAGAACCCGCGCTTTCGCTCCTGGCTCGGCTCCCGGCTCGGCGACTCCGCGATGGACCTCGCCCTGGCCTGCGCGAACGCCGCCGTGCACGGCGCCGGCCAGACCCCGACCTCCCTGGTGCTCGACGGTGCCCTGCGCGCCTGCCAGGTCGCCGAGACGGTCGCCCGCGCCGCCGCCTTCGACACGGTGCACGACCGGCTGTGCGCACCCGACCGGCTCAGCCTTCCCGCCCCGGCCACGCCCCGCCCGCCGTTGCGCGAGTCCCCGGCCCAGGAGTACGCCGCCCACGCGTCCGCCGGGAGTGTGCTGGGCGCGGCGGCCACCCTGCTGGTCAAACACAACGGCGCCGAGGCCGCCGAGGCGGTGCTGGCCGGCTCGCCCAAGGCCGCCCGCTACGGCCCCGCCGCCTTCCACGCCGTCCTCAGCGGGGCGCTCGCCCGGACCGGCGTGCTCGTGCGGTCCCCGGAGCGGCTGCGCCAGCTGGAGCTGGCCGGCACGATCGTCCTGCACGCCGGTGCGCTGCGCACCGACGACGGCGAGGCGGACCCGTGGACCGAACCCGTGCTGGACGCGGCCCGCCGGGCCGGACTGCGCGTGGTGGTCGTGGACGATCCCGCGCTGGAGGACTTCACCGGCCTGGTCGACCAGGTCGTCGACGCCCGCCGGCCGTTGGACGACGTGGTCTACGAGGCGCGCGGCGAGTCGGGTGCCGTGCTGACGGTGGCCCGGGTGCGCGGCGCCGACGAGCACGACGTGCTGGCCGCCCTGAGCGGCAGCGACATCGCCCTCGCCCTCACGGACCGCGACGGCGCGGTCGTCTGGGGCGCCGACCTGCTCGCCCTGCACGGTCTGCCCGACGTGTGGCGGGTGCTCACCGCGATCCCCGCCGCCCGCGCGGTCGGCCGGCGGTCGCAGACCCTGGCCCGCTCCGGCGCCGCCCTGTCGGGCCTGCTCGTGGCCGTCGGCGAGTCCGGGCGCGGGCGAGGCCGCTGGGCCGCGCTGCCGGGGCTGCGGCACGCCCCCGTGGACGTCGGCGCCGCCACCGCCCTGCTGTCCGGCACCCGGGCCGCGCTCGGCGTGGCGGCGGCCCGCGCCCCGCATCCGCGCCCGCGCGTCCACTGGCACGAACTGGACCCGGACGAGGCCCAGGACCGGCTGGCGCACGAACCGGCCGCCGAGGCGACCCCCTGGGAGGAGCTGACCGCCCGGGTCCGTGCGGTGGCCGCCGGGATCTCCGGGCATCCGGCCGCGGCGCCCGCGCGCTGGTCCTACCGGCTGGGCGCGGCCGTACGCGGTGAACTCCACGACCCGCTCACCCCGGTGCTGGCGGTCGGCTCGGCCGCGTCGGCGATCCTCGGATCCGTCGTGGACGCCCTGCTCGTCGTCGGCGCCCTCGATCTGAACGCGCTGGTCGGCGGCTTCCAGCGGATGCGCGCCGAGCGGGCGCTGTCCGGGCTGGTCGCGGAGCAGAAGCGCAAGGCCCGGGTCGTACCGCCGTCGGCCGAGGCACCCGCGGGCGGCACCCGCACGGTCGAGGCGGGCCGGCTGGAACCCGGGGACATGATCTACCTCAAGGGCGACGACGTGGTGCCCGCCGACGCCCGCCTGCTGTGGCAGGACGGCCTGGAGGTCGACGAGTCCGCGCTGACCGGCGAGTCGCTGCCGGTGGAGAAGCAGACGGATCCCACCCCGCACGCCCCGGTCGCCGACCGGCGCTGCATGGTCTTCGAGGGCACCACGGTGGTGGCGGGCCAGGCCCGGGCCGTCGTGGTCGACACCGGGGACCGCACCGAGGCCGCGCGCGCCGTGCATCTCGCCTCGCGCACGCCTCCGGCCGGCGGGGTGCAGGCCAGGTTGCAGGAACTGACGCGGCAGGCGCTGCCGTTGACGCTGGCGGGCGGGGCCGCGGTGACCGGTCTGGCACTGTTGCGCGGAACCCCGATCCGGGAGGCGGTCAGCGGGGGAGTGGCGGTGGCGGTGGCGGCCGTACCCGAGGGCCTGCCTCTGGTGGCGACGGTCGCCCAGCTCGCGGCGGCCCGCCGGCTGAGCCGCGACGGCGTCCTCGTCCGCACCCCGCGCACGCTGGAGGCGCTGGGCCGCATGGACACCATCTGCTTCGACAAGACCGGCACGCTCACCGAGAACCGGCTGCGCCTGGTCCGCACCGCCGACGCGGAGGGCACCGTCCACCGCGCGGACGACACCGGGTCGGCGGCCACGATCCGCGCCGCGGCCCGCGCCTGCCCCCAGGTCGACAGCGGCGCCGACCGGCCGGTGCACGCCACCGACGAGGCCGTGCTGGCGGCGGCGGGCCCGGACCCCGACTGGACCCAGCTCGCGGATCTGCCGTTCGAGGCGGCGCGCGGATACGCGGCCGCTGTCGGACGCGCCGGGGACGGGCCGCGGGTGCTCGTCGTCAAGGGTGCGCCGGAGACGGTGCTGCCCGGCTGCGCCGGTCTGCCCGCGCATGCCTCGGAGGCGGCCCATGCCCTGGCGGGCGACGGCCTGCGGGTGCTGGCGGTGGCCGAACGGCGGCTCGGGGCGGGCGAGCAGGAGGACGACGTACTCGAAGAGCCGCTGCGGGACCTGGAGTTCACCGGGCTGCTGGCGCTGTCCGACGTACCGCGCGAGACGTCCACGGCGCTGGTGGAGGGCCTGACCGAGGCAGGTGTACGACCGGTCATGCTCACCGGTGACCATCCGCAGACCGCGCGGGCCATCGCCGCCGAGCTGGGCTGGGACGAGGACACCGTCGTGGTCACCGGGGACGAGCTGGCGGCGGCGGACCGGGCGGCCAGGGCTCGGATGCTGCGCGACGCGGGCGTGGTGGCGCGGGTGGCGCCCGAGCAGAAGCTCCAGGTCGTGGAGGCGCTGCGGGACGCGGGCCGGGTCGTCGGCATGGTCGGTGACGGCGCCAACGACGCCGCGGCCATCCGCGCCGCCGACATCGGGGTCGGCATCAACGCGCGCGGGTCGGCCGCCGCGCGCAACGCCGCCGACATCGTCCTCACCGACGACGATCTGACCGTCCTGATCGACGCGGTCGGCGAGGGCCGGGCCCTCTGGCACAGCGTCGCCGACGCCATCGCCATCCTGATCGGCGGCAACGGCGGCGAGGTCGGCTTCGGCATCCTCGGCACGCTGCTGTCCGGCAGGTCCCCGCTGTCCACCCGGCAGATGCTGATGGTGAACCTCTTCACCGACCTCTTCCCGTCGATGGCGGTCGCGGTGACCGAGAAGGACGACGAGCCCGGCGCGCTCCGGCGCACCGGATCGCCGGAGGACGCCTCCGCCGTCCTCGGCGATCCTCTGCTACGGCAGATCCGGCACCGGGCGCTCACCACCTGCCTGGGCGCGGTGACGGCCTGGCTGATCGGCCGGTTCACGCCGGGCACCGCGCGCCGCTCCAGCACGATGGCGCTGTGCGGGGTGGTCGGCACCCAGCTGGTGCAGACCTGGCTGGACCGGCCCGACAGCCGGCTGGTGCAGCTCACCTGCCTGGGCTCGGCCGTGGCGCTGGTCGCGGCGGTACAGATCCCGGGCGTGAGCTACGCCGTGGGCTGCACCCCGCTGGGCCCGGTCGCCTGGACCGGGGTGGCCGCGGCCATCGCCCTGGCCCTGGCGAGCCACCGCTCCCTGCCCCGCCTGGAGCAGACGATCACCCGCCTGCTCCCCGACTGACGCTCACCTGCTGCCCGCCTGCCGACCGGCCCCCGCTTCGGCCGGTCGGCAGGCGGGCAGCCGCAGGCCCCCCGAACCTCACACCGAGCGCAGATACTGATCCGGCACCCGCACCTGGGCGCCCAGTTCGCGGGCTGCGCGGCGGGCCCAGGAGGGGTCGCGGAGCAGCTCGCGGCCGAGGAGCACCACGTCGGCCTCGCCGTTGGCCAGGATCTTCTCCGCCTGTTCCGCCTCGGTGATCAGGCCGACCGCGCCGACCGGCAGCGGGGTCTCGGCCTTCACCCGGGCGGCGAACGGCACCTGGTAGCCCGGGCCGGTGGGGATCTCGACGCGTGCGACATTGCCGCCGCTGGAGACGTCCAGCAGGTCGACGCCGTGGGCGTGCAGGTCACGGGCGAAGCGCACCGTGTCCTCGGTGGTCCAGCCGCCGTCCTGGAGCCAGTCGGTGGCCGAGATGCGGAAGAGGACCGGCTTGTCCTCGGGCCACACCTCCCGTACGGCGTCGACGACGCCGAGGGCGAACCGGGTGCGGTTCTCGTACGAGCCGCCGTAGGCGTCCGTGCGCTGGTTGGAGTACGGCGAGAGGAACTCGTTGATCAGATAGCCGTGGGCGCCGTGGATCTCGACGACCTCGAAACCGGCGGCGAGTGCCCGGCGGGCCGCGGCCGCGAACTGGCCGGTGATCTCCTGGATCTGATCGACCGTCAATTCGGCCGGCACCGGGTGGCCCTCGGCGAAGGGCACCGCGCTCGGGGCGACCGGCTGCCAGCCGTGCGTCTCCGGGCCGACCGGAGCGCCGCCCTTCCAGGGCCGCTCCGTGGACGCCTTGCGCCCGGCGTGGGCGAGCTGGACGGCCGGGACGGTGCCCTGGCCGGCCAGGAAGCGGGTGATCCGGCGGAACGCCTCCACCTGGGTGTCGTTCCACAGGCCCAGGTCGTAGGGGGAGATCCGGCCCTCCGGCGACACGGCGGTGGCCTCGACGATGATCAGGCCGGTGCCGCCGGCGGCCCGCGCCGCGTAGTGCGCGAAGTGCCAGTCCGTCGGCGCGCCGGTGAGCGGGCCCTCGGGAGCGGCCGAGTACTGGCACATCGGGGGCATCCACACCCGATTGGGGATGGTGGTCTCTCGCAGGGTGATGGGCTCGAAGAGCGCGCTCACGACGACTCCATTCGTCACGGGACCGCTGGGATCGCTCATACGATAGTGCTCGTACTACGAGGGATGTCAAACTACGACTGCTCTCGTACGATGGCCGCAACCGAAGAGCCCTCCCACGACGAAAGGCAGTCACCGTGCCCGACACCGCCACCACCGGCCGCGAGCTGCCGCACCCGGCGCGCGACGAGATCCGGCTGGACGCGGTGCTGCACGCGCTCGCCGACCCGGTGCGGCTGCGGATCGTACGCGAACTGGCCGTGAGCGAGACCGAGTTGGCCTGCTCGTACTTCGACCTGCCGGTGACCAAGTCCACCTGTACGCACCACTTCCGGGTGCTGCGCGAGAGCGGGGTCATACGGCAGGTCTACCGGGGCACGGCCAAGATGAACGGCCTGCGCCGGGACGATCTAGACGGCCTCTTCCCTGGCCTGCTGGACAGCCTGCTCGCCGCCGCCGGCCGAGAGGCCGCCCGGCTCGGGGAGGACCTCTGAACCGCCGCGCGCCGGAAGGTGGTTGAAGAGCAGGTTGAGGACGATCGCCGACAGGCAGCCCGCGCTGATGCCGCTGTTCATCACCGTCTGGAACCAGTCGGGGAACCGCGCGTAGACCGTCGGAACCCCCACCGGCAGCAGCCCGATCGCCACCGACACGGCCACCACCGTCAGATTGTGGTTGCCCGCGAAGTCGACCCGGGCCAGGGTCCGCAGTCCGCTCGCCGCGACCGTCCCGAACATCACCAGACCGGCCCCGCCGAGCACCGGCGCCGGGATCGCCGCGACCACCGCGCCCAGCTTGGGCAGCAGCCCGAGCAGCACCAGGATCCCGCCGGCCGCCGCGACCACCCAGCGGCTGCGCACCCGGGTCATGCCGACAAGGCCCACGTTCTGCGCGTACGCCGTGTACGGAAAGGTGTTGAACACCCCGCCGAGCACCGTCGACAGACCGTCCGCGCGCAGCCCGTCGGCGAGTGAGCGCGGCTCGACCGGGCGCTCGGTCAGCTCGCCGACGGCGATCAGATCACCGGTCGTCTCGGTCATGGAGACCAGCGCAACCACCAGCATGGACACGATCGCGGACACCCGGAAGCGCGGCACCCCGAAGTGGAACGGCGTGCTGACCCCGACCCAGTCCGCGTCCCCGACCCCGCTGAAGTCGGTGAACCCGAACGGCACCGCGACCGCGAGACCCACCGCGATGCCGATCAGCACGGCGACCCGGGCGAGCGAGGGGGGCGCGAACCGCTGCACGGCCAGCACCACCAGCAGCACGAAGGCGGCCAGCGCCAGGTTCTTCGGCGCCCCGAAGTCCTGGGAGCCCGCCCCGCCCGCCGCCCAGTTGCCCGCGACGGGCAGCAGCGAAGCCCCGATGACGAGGATCACCGTGCCGGTCACCAGCGGCGGGAAGAAGCGCAGCAGCCGGCCGAAGACCGGCGCGAGCAGCATGATCGCGAGCCCGGCCACGATCACCGCGCCGTAGATCGCGGGCAGTCCGCCGCCCGTCGTCCCGATGAGCACCATCGGGGACACCGCGGCGAACGTGCAGCCCTGCATGACCGGCAGCCGCACCCCGAACCGCCAGCACCCCACACACTGGATCAGCGTGGCGATGCCGCACACCAGGAGATCGGCGGTGATCAGGTACGCCAGGTCGGCGGGCGACAGCTTCATCGCACCGCCCACGATCAGCGGGACGGCGACGGCGCCCGCATACATCGCGAGCACATGCTGGAGCCCGAAGGCGGTGAGCCGGCGTACCGGGGGTATCTCGTCGACGGGGTGCACGTCTGCGGTCGTGGCCATGGGGTCTCCATCAGCGGGGGCGGGGAGTGGCATCCGGACAGGACGAGACCGTAGAGGCCATGAACAGTTTGTTGATTTCGGCGCTGTTGCCGGTCTGTGTCATGCCCATCGACGACGGGCGGGCGGTTCCGCGTCCGTCACGCCGGCCGGGCCGCCGCCAGGAGCGCGTCCCAGTCGGCCAGCTTGACCACGCCCCGCCCCAGCCGGGCCCCCAGCTCCGCCTCGGCCCGTTCGATCGCCAGCCATCCGCTCCACGGCACGGGGTCGAACCCGGCCGCTCGCAGCGCCGCCACGGGATCCTCCGGCACCGCCACGCGGGCGAGGGCGTCCGCGTCCGCGAGCAGCGAGGCCGCCGTCTCCTTGGCGCAGGGCCGGTTGGTGCCGATGACACCGGTCGGGCCGCGCTTGATCCACCCGGCGACGTACTCGCCGGGCACGGGCACGCCGTCGCGCACGACCCGCCCGCCCACATGCGGCACGGTGCCGCGCTCCGCGTCGAACGGCAGCCCCTCCAGCGGCAGCCCGCGATAGCCCACCGAGCGCAGCACCAGCTGTGCGGGCAGCTCCTCGTACCGGCCGGTGCCGGTGACCCCGCCGTGCCCGTCCGGCGCGGTCCGTTCGAACCGTACGGCCCCCACCCGGCCGTCCTCCGCGAGCAGGGCCACGGGCCGCAGGAAGAACCGCACGCCGATCCGCCGGGCGGCCGGCGCGGGCGGCCGGTCCGCCCAGCCGCGCAGCACCTCCAGATTGCGCCGCTGTACGGCGGGCAACGCGGCCGGATCGACCGGCTCCCGCATCAACTCGTCCCGGTCCACGTGCATCTGGCAGTCCGCCAGCCCGCCCAGCTCGCGCAGCTCCTTGGTGGTGAAGCGGGCCTGGGCCGGACCGCGCCGGCCCACCATGTGCACCTCCGCGACGGCGCTCGCCGTCAGCGCGTCCAGGGCCGCCTGCGGCATGTCCGTCGGCCGCAGCTCCGCCGCGGCACGCACCAGCATCCGGGCGACGTCCACCGCCACATTGCCGACGCCGATCACCACCGCGGAACGCACCCCGCGCAGGAAATCGGTGGCCCCGGCGTCCGGATGCGCGCTGTACCAGGACACGAACTCGGTCGCCGACCAGCTGCCCGGCAGCTCCTCGCCGGGGATGCCGAGCCGTCGGTCGCCGGCGGCGCCCACGCAGTACACCACCGCGTGGTACAGCCGGCGCAGCAGCGCCACCGGGACTCCGCCGGGCCCGCCCACCCGGAGTCCGCCGAGGAACCGCACCCGGTCGTGCTCCAGCACCGTGCGCAGACTGCCCTGGAGGGACTTGATCTTCTCGTGGTCCGGGGCGACGCCGTAGCGGACCAGGCCGTACGGGCACGGCAGCCGGTCCAGCACGTCCACGTGGACCCCTGGATCTTCCTGCACCAGGCTCTGGGCGGTGTAACACCCGCTCGGCCCGGAACCGACGACGGCGACACGCAGCACAGCGGTACTCCCTGCCCGAGGGGATGGTGTCCGGACAGCTCCAGCATGGCACCGACGGACCCGCGGGGGGCAGAGGCCGGCGGGGTGATCCGAAAGCGTGTCTTTCGGATGGAATGCCAGGGAATCCGGTCACGCGGTTACGTTGCCCGTGTGCTGGAAGCATCCCCTGGCCGTGGTGCACGAGGGCCGGGTCTCCATCGAGGACGTCAGGGCCCGGCCCGCGCTGCGCACGAGGGCGCGCGGGGCGCGCGGCCGGCCTGGCCGCGCGGGAGCGAGGGGCGCCGGCTGGTGACGCAGGAGTACCGCGCCGCGCAGGACGAGGGCGTCGACCCCGTGCTCGCCGTGATGCACGCGACGGGGCACAGCCGCCGGCGTTCCCTCCGGCTGATCTCCCAGGCGCGGGACGCGGGCCAGCTGACTCCACGTCACGCGCGCGGCTGGAAAGGCGACTTCAGGGCCGGGAGTCCGGCTGCTCCTCGGTGGCGAAGAACCGGGACAGATCCCGTTCCCGGCCGTCCCCGCCCCGCTCGCTCTCCGGCGGCGCGCCCGACTCCCAGTCCAGGCCGTACCGTTGGAACAGCTCGGCGCGCAGGGCCGGGACGGGCATCGGCACGCCCGGTACCAGCGCCGAGTACACCGCACCCATCAACAGGGCCCGCAGCAGGGGGTAGTCCACCACCACCTCCGCGGAGCCGTACCGGGCGACGGTGTCACTGAGCAGCTCGGCCAGCCGCTGCTGCTCCGGACACTGCACGAACCCCTCCGCCTGGAGCAGTCCTGCCATGTGCTGGCGCATCAGCACCGGGCGGTCGCGGGCCAGGCCCAGGATCGCGTCGATGGCCCGGGCCAGGCGCTCCCGCCCGTCCTCCGTGCGCGGCTCCCGCTCCAGCGCCTCCTCCAGAGTGCGGTGCATCAGCCGGTGCACCGCGGACTGCACCAACTGGCGCTTGCCGGGGAAGTAGTACGACACCAGGCCGCGCGCCGAACCGGCCCGGTCCGCGATGTCGCCGAGCGTCGTGGCCTCGAAACCGCGCTCGTCGACCAGCTCCACGGCGGCCTGCAACAGCCGCTCCCGGGAACGCCGCCGCAACTCTTCATTGACCGAGGCGCTGCGCGGGGACATCCTGTAACTCCTGCGTTGACTGGCTGCCAGCCAACTATACTCAACGCACCAGGCACCGCCATGCGCGAGGCCTGTCCAGAGCTGCCGTCCGTCTGGGACGACACGGGGGATCGTCTCAGACGGACGGCGCACACCCTGGCGGTACCGGAAAATACGCGAACTCGCCGCCGCGCCATGCCAGTTGGCGACTCGTCAGCCGACCAGGTCCAGCACCGGGAGCAGGGCGTCGGGCCGGTGCGAGACCGGCAGGTGGTCCACGAAGTGCACACGGCAGCCGAGCGCCGTCGCACCGCCGTCCGCCGGCCTGCTGTCGCCGACCATCAGCACCTGCCGCGGATCGGCGCCCAGCGCCGCACAGGCGGTGGAGAACAGGCGCGGATCGGGCTTCTGCACCCCGTACTCGTACGACAGCACATAGGCGTTCACATACGCGTCGAGCCCGTGCTCGCGGAAGACCGGCCGCAGATCCCAGGCGATGTTGCTGACGACCCCGACGCCGATGCCCCGCTCGCGCAGCGTCCGCAGCACCTTCCCGGCGTCCGGGTACGGCGTCCACGCCGAGGGCGACATGTGCCGCTCGTACAGCGCGTCGTGCAGGGCCGGGTCGGGCAGTGGAACCAGGCGGGACAGGCCCGTGTAGGCGGCCCGGTGCGCCTCCGCGCTCTCGTCCCGCACCGCCCAGACACCGGCCAGCTCGGCCGGCAGCCGCACCGGTTCGGCGCCACCCGGCAGCGCACCGGCCGCCTCCAACGCGCCTGCGGCCGCCGCCAGTTCGGGCTCGCTCAGGGTGAGACCCGTCTCGTCGAGCGCGGCCCGCAGCCAGGATTCGGTGGACTCGACGCGGAACAGCGTCCCGGAGAAGTCGAAGAGTACGGCGGTCATGGTCCGGACTCTATCCGGACCGCACGGCGGCAGTTCCGTCCGGTCCGCCCCCGGCCACTCGCACCCCATCACGGCCGACGCCACCGGCAGCGCACCGAACACGTCCGTGCCGCGGGTGGCCTTCCGCGGTCAGCCCAGTGCGCGCAGCCCCGGGACCAGCGCCACCACGACCGGGACCGCCGGTACCAGCGCGGCGACCGCCGTCAGCCGTAGCCGGTGCAGTGCCGGGAGCCGCTCCCGGGGAGCCAGCAGCCGGTGGACGCGGTGGGGAACGTGGGCCTGCGGGGCCGGCACCGGGCCGAACACGCCCCGCTCCTCGTTGAGTTCGACCAGGGCGAGGGCGGTGGTCAGCCGGCCGAAGCGGCGTGAGGCCATGTCGTCGGCGGCCAGCTCGACCAGCCGGTGCATCTCGTCGCGGAACGCCGCGAACACCGGCACCTGCGGAAAGCCGCCCGCCAGCGCGGCCGAGCAGTGCAGCAGCCAGTCGTGCCGGGCCTGTGCGTGCCCCTGCTCATGGGCGAGCAGAGCGTCCAGTTGACGCCCCTTCAGGCGGCGCAGCGCGGCCGTGGTGACGACCAGCCGGGGCGCGGCGCCGGGCAGCCACCAGGCGTCCGGGCGCTCACCCTCCAGCACCAGCAGCCGGCCACCCGCCGCTTCCTCGCCCGGCAACAGCGGTGCCAGGAACCGGATTTCGGCTCGCCTTGCCTGCGACCGCGCCCGGGCCCGTACGACCTCGCGGACCAGCATCGCAAGGCTCCACAGCCCGCCGCAGGCGAGCAGCAGAGCGGTGGCCGCGGCCCAGGTTCCGGCCGTACCGAGGGTGTACGCGTCCACCACCGCGGGCGGAGCCGGGGCGAACAGATGCCCGCGCACCGCCTGCCAGGCCGCCGCCGCGCTCAGCGTCATCGACAGCGCGCAGCACAACAGCACGGCCGCCACGACGCACTGCCACACCCAGAGGGCGACGACGGGCTCACGGTCCGGCCAGTCGGCCCGGGCGAGCAGCCGCGGGGCGACGACGGCGGTGAGGGCGCCGAGCAGCAGCAGGGTCACGGGGACCATCATGGGCAGCACCCTATGAGCGGGCGGCCGCCCGGCGGTACGGTCCCCGGCGCCGAAGTGACGCAGGCAACGACGGCACGTCCGGCCGGGAACTCACATCGTGAGCAGCATTGCGACCATGCCGATCCCCATCGACAGCCGGCAGGCCCGCGCCAGCTCCGGGCGGTCGCCCCAGCGCCGGTCCGCCGTGCCGCCGGCGGAGGCCGCGGCCGGTACCAGGCGGGCGCCGGAACACAGGACGTACGCCGTGAAGTAGACCAGGAGCGCACCGGTGACCAGCGGCACCCCGGTCCCGCCGTGCACATGGTGGGCGGCGGGCGGCTGCGCGGCCATCGCCGCCGCCATGTAGACCATCGCCGCCGCCCCGACCAGATGGTGCAGATGGCGCGGGCTGCTGCGCGCGGTCCACAGCGCGTGCAGTGCCGCCGCGCCGAACACGCCCGCGTACGCCGGCCACGCCCAGCCCGGGGGAGTGAACGCCGCGGCCGGTACCGCCATCGCGGCCATCCCGAAGCCCATCAGCGCCTCGCCGCCCGCGGCCCGGCGCTGCTCCTCGACGCTGCTGCGCATCCGCACCAGACAGTACGCCCCGGTCGCCGCGCACAGGGCGACCAGCAGCCAGGCGGCAGGAACCGGTCCGTGCACGCGCACCTCCCCGCTCGACGCTGGACGGTCGGTCGAGGGATGCCATGCCCAGGCGGCGCAGAGCGCACCCGAGCGCACGGGTGTACACGGGGGGCACTCGGCGGAGCGCACCCCGCCGGGAGCGCATACTGTTTCACGAGTAAAACACCTGCTAAATTAATGGGATGAGCAGTGCTACTCCCCACCGACTTCCGCTCGCCGGAGCCCTCCGGCTCGGCCGGCCCTCCGACATCTGGTTCAAGCCCGCCCTGAGCGTGGTCGCCGCCGTCGCCCCGCCGAACCTGGCCCTGCTCGCACTCGGCCGTCTCGACCTCGCCATGTACACGATGGCCGGGTCGCTGTGCGCGCTGTACGCGCACAACCGGCCCTACGCCGCCCGGGCACGCACCCTCGCCTGGGTGGTGCTCGGCATGGTCGGTGGCCTCGCCGTCGCCCTGCTCGCCGCCTCGCTCACCAGCGACGCCGTCGTCCTGGTCGCCGTCGGCGCCCTGCTGGCCGCCGCACAGAAGACCGTGTGCGACGCCACCCGGATCGGCCCGCCCGGCCATGTGGTGCTCACCTTCATCAGCTCCGCCGCGCTCTTCGCACCCCAGACCCTCGGCCGGATTCCCGCGCACCTCGGGCTGGCCCTGGCCGCCGGAGCCTGGGCCTGGCTCATCTGCATGGCACCCGGACTGCTCCGCCCGCACGGCCCCGAGCGCCGCGCCACCGCGCAGGCCCTGAACGCCGTCGCCGCATACGCCGCCACCCACGGCACCGGCACCGGTACCGGCGACGGTCACGCCCGGGCCCGCGCCGCGAGCGCCGCCGCCGTGCACGCCGCCTGGCAGGCGCTGCTCGCCGCCGGCCCCCGGCCCGACCGCACCCGCCGCACCCTCGAACGGCTCCTGGTCCGCGCCGAGGTGGCCCTCGCCGCACCCGCCGACACCGACCCCGCACGACTGCGCGCCTGGGCCCGCGCCCTGCGCGGCACCGGCCCGGTCCCCGGCGTCGGGATCCCGGCCGAGGCGGCGGCCGAACTCCTCGGCGTCGACATCGAACTCGCCACCCCCCGGCCGCCGTTGCGGCGCCGCCTCGCCCCGCTCGCGCCGCTCGCCGTCCGCACCGCGACCGGCTGCGCCCTCGCCGGCTACGCCTCCCTCGCGCTCGGCGTCGGCCGCCCCTACTGGGCGCTGGTCACCGCCGCCTCCCTCTACCAGGCCAATGTCACCCTCACCTGGAGCCGGTGCGTCCAGCGGGTCGTCGGCAACCTCGTCGGAGTGCTCGCCTTCGCCGCCGTCGTCCCGCTCACCCGGGTCCACCCGGCCGCCCTGGTGCTGTGCTGCCTCGCCCTCAACTTCGGCGCCGAGGCGCTCATCGGCCGCAACTACTGGCTCGGCACCGTCTGCGTCACCCCGATGGCCCTGCTCATCACCGAGTTCGCTCGCGCCCAGAACCCCGCCGAGCTGATCACCGAGCGGGTCGGGGACACCCTCGTGGGTGCCGTGGCCGGCTTCCTCGCCGCCGTCGTCGTCACCAACCAGCGCGCCGGAGAACGCCTGGACCACGCGTTGACCGCGGCGGACCGCGCCCGGGAGAGCGCCGCCCGGCTGCTCGCCGAACCGGACCCCTCGTCCCGCGCCCTGGAGACCGCCCGCCGCACCCTCGCCGCCGCCCTCGTCGAGCTGCGCGCCGTCGCCGACGCCGCCGCCGGCGAGTGGTGGCAGCGCGCCCTGCCCACGGAGCGGGTCGTGCGCACCGAGCAGTCCGGACACCGTACGCTCGCGGCGACGGTACGGCGCCAGGGCCTCGTACCGCAGGACCACGCACCGGTCCAGGCGCAGGCGGTCGCAGGCCGCGACCCGGACAGCACGACGGAGGACACCAGGCCATGACGGCGACGAACGGCGCACCGGCAGCCGGCGGCGGGGCATCCGGCACCGACACGGCGCGCGGCGACACGGTCGCCGCCGTCGTCCGGCAGTGGCGCGCCGTCCACCCGGAACTGCCCACCGGGCCCATGGAGATCATCGGCCGGATCAACCGCTGTGCCGCGCTCCTCCAGCAGGCAGAGGACGCGCCGCTGCGCCGGGCCGGGCTCAGCCGAGCCGAGTTCGACCTGCTGGGCGCGTTGCGCCGCACCGGCCACGAGCTGACGCCGGGGGAGCTGGCCCGGGAGACCTTCTCCTCGGGGGCCGCCGTCACCAAGCGGCTCAAGCAGCTGACGGAGCGCGGACTGGTCGAACGGCGCGGCGACACCCGGGACCGCCGGGTCGCGCACGTCCGGCTCACCGACGCCGGCCGCGACCTCGTCGACGGCATCCTCCCCGAGCAACTCGCCTACGAGACGGCCGTACTGTCCGTCCTCACGCCCGACGCCCAGCACGAAGTGGCCTCCCTCCTCTCCGAACTGCTCACCGGCCTCGAGGGCCGCTCTCCGTGGTAGAGCGAAGCGGCCGCAGCCCGGGCGGGGTCGCAGCCGACCTCCAGCACCCGCCCGCCTCTCGGGCAGCGACGGCCGCGGGCTAGGGCCTTTCTTTCGGATCAGGTCGGCTGCGGCGCCGGCGCCTTCTCGGCTGACCTGTGCGTGCCAGGGCCCGCGACGCCGGCAAGATCCGAAAGAGAGGCCTTAGATCCCCGGCCGGTACCGCAGTGGATGGTCCGCCGGGATCTCCACCAGGACGATCGGGACGCCGTCCGGGTCGGCGATCCACATCTCGATCAGGCCCCAGGGCTCCCGCACCGGCGGCCGTACGATCTCCACGCCCTTGGCCCGCAGTTCCTCGGCCGCGGCCGAGGCGTCCGCCACCTGGAGCCACAGCCGTACGGCGGGGGAGGGCGGGGTGTCGGAGCGGCCGGAGACCTCCAGGAAGCCGCCACCGAGGAAGTAGACCGTGCCGCGCTCGGAGCCCTCGCCGAACTCCCGGTAGACGGAGAGGCCGAGCTGCCCGCCGTAGAAGGCACGGGAACGCTCGGGGTCGGTGGGCCGCAGAAGCGTCCGGCTGCTGAGAACGTGCACCATGCAGGCGGAGCCTAGTGGCAGGGTTACCCTCGGACCAGCCCGAGCCACGCCCGAGATCGGAGAACGCCCCATGGACACCGCCGCCACCGGACTCGTCTTCCGGGACGCCACGGACGCCGACGTCGACGCCCTCGTCGCGTTGGTCGAGTCGGCCTACCGCGGGGACGCCAGCCGGGCCGGATGGACCACCGAGGCGGACATTCTGGAGGGGCAGCGGACCGACCCCGAGGGCGTGCTGGAGATCATCAAGTTGCCCGACAGCCGGTTGCTGACGGTCGAGCAGGACGGCCGGATCGTCGCCTGCTGCCAGCTCGAACACCGCGGCGCGCACGCCTACTTCGGCATGTTCGCGGTCAGCCCGGAACTCCAGGGCGCGGGACTCGGCAAGACCGTCATAGCGGAGGCCGAGCGTCAGGCCGCCGCGACCTGGGGTGCCACGGAGATGCACATGACGGTCATCTCGGTGCGCGAGGACCTCATCGCCTGGTACGAGCGCCGCGGCTACCGCCGTACGGGACGGATGACGCCGTTCCCGTACGGCGACGAGCGCTTCGGCATCCCGCAGCGCGACGACCTCCGGTTCGAGCTGCTGGTCAAGCAGCTGGGCTGAGCACCGCGGAGGGCGTCAGGCCGTGAAGCGGCCGGTGCGCTTGATGTCGGGGTAGTCGGTGGTCGCGCCGTCCAGCTCCAGCGCGCGGACCAGCCGCAGGTGCTCCTGGGTGTTGACCACCCAGCCGAAGATCCGCAACCCGGACGCGCGCGCGTGCTCGACGATCTCCAGGGTGATCCGGCGGATGTTCAGGCACAGGGTCGCCGCGCCCACCGCCACCGCGCGCTCCACCACGTCCGTGCCGTACCGGCCGGCGACCAGCGCCGTGCGCACGCCCGGTACCAGCCGGGCGATCTCGGCGACCGCCGCGTCGTGGAACGAGGACACCTCCACCCGCCCCACCAGGTCCCGCGCGTGCAGCACCTCGGCCAGCGCGCGGGCCGCCGCCACATCCTTGATCTCGGCCTGCACCGGCAGGCTCACCGCGTCCAGCACCTCCTCGAACACCGGCACCTGCTCCCCGCGCCCCGCGTCCAGGGCGCGCAGCTCGGCGAGGGTCTTCTCGGCGATCGGCCCGGTGCCGTCGGTCGTCCGGTCCACCTCGGCGTCGTGCATGACGACGAGCGCGCCGTCCTTGCTCAGATGCAGATCGAGTTCGATCAGGTCCAGGCCGGCCTGCTGCGCGGCGACGAAGGAGCGAAGGGTGTTCTCGGGCTCGACGCCCATGACCCCGCGGTGACCGATGGTGAGGAAGTTCAAGGCTCGACTCGCTTCCGTCGACAGCGGCTCGGCGACGCTCGCAGCCTAACCGCCGGGGATGCGAAGACCCCGCATGCGCGCGGGGCGGGCGCCCGGCGCGCGTCGACTGGCCGGTTTCCGACTGGGCCGTCACCCTGTGGCGGGCGCGTCGCTCCCCGCCGCGGCGACCGGATCGGACCCCTCTCGTGCCCTCGCCCGCACCGACGGAAGTGACCGCCGTCACGGTTTCAGACCGCAAAAACATCCGTCACCAAGGGTCTCCGCAGAAAAATTTCCTGGTCAAGCTCTTGATGAGTGAAACGGGGTATGCATACGGTGTCCATACGCGAGGTTCTCCCGTGGAGGATGGGACATGACGGAAATTCTTGTGCAGGCGAGTGCGGAGGAGCGGCTTTCTCCGCTGACCAGGGTGGTTGAGCACCCGGCCTGGCCTCAGCTCAAGGATGCCGTGGAGCAGATTCGGCCATGGCAGTCGAAGGACGGGTCGATCGACTTCGACGCCGAGGGTGCCCCGGCGAAGGCGGACGCGGAGGCGGCCGTGCACCGGGTCATCGACGCGGTCGAGCAGCTCTCCCCGCTGCTCCCGCACGACGCCGCGTACCACACGGCGCTGGTGCAGGACCTGCGCCGGTGGGCCGAGGGCGGCTTCGAGGTGCCGGACTTCCTGGACTCCCTGCTGGCCTTCCAGCCCGCCGCCCAGCGCGCGGACGGCCTTCAGCACCTGGTCGTCTTCCCGATGTACACGCAGAACGGCAACCCGGACCGCAACCTCGAGGCGGTCGTGCTGCGCATGGTCTGGCCGGAGTGGCTGGCCGAGCTGGAGCGCACCCGCTACGACAACCCGCTCTTCTGCGGCATCACGTTCGAGGACTTCACCTCCGGCTACGACACCAACTCGGCCGTCCTCTTCCCGGAGACCATCGCCGTCCGCGAGGCGCCGGAACGTTTCTCCTGGGGTGGCATCTTCTGTGACCGCGAGGCCGCGCGCTTCCGCCGGGTCACCGAGGCCGCCGTCGACCTGCTGGGCCTGGAGCTGCCCGAGGACATCGCCGCGATGGTCCACGACCAGAAGCGCTGCGAAGAGGCCTTCGTGCTGTGGGACATGGTCCACGACCGCACCCACAGCCACGGCGACCTGCCGTTCGACCCGTTCATGATCAAGCAGCGCCAGCCGTACTGGATGTACGGCCTGGAGGAGCTGCGCTGCGACCTCACCGCCTTCAAGGAGGCCGTGAAGCTCCAGGCGGACGGCGTCCCGCAGGCCCGTGACGTGCAGTACGCGGTCCTCTTCGACCGGATGTTCCGCTTCCCGGTCACCGGCGACCGCAACCGCAACTACGACGGCCTCGGCGGCCAGCTGCTCTTCGCCTACCTGCACAAGCACGAGGTCCTGCGCTGGACCGACAACAAGCTCTCCATCGACTGGGAGCGCGCCCCGCAGGTCACCAACCAGCTGTGCGCCGAGATCGAGAAGCTCTACAAGGACGGCATCGACCGCCCGAAGCTGGTGCACTGGTTCGCCGGCTACGAGCTGGTCTCCACCTACCTCGCCCCGCACCCCGGCTCCACGTGGGCCAAGGGGCCCGACGCCCTGGACCTGACCCAGCCGCCGCGCAAGCTGGTGGACGACGTGCTGCCGGACGAGTTTCCGCTGAGCATGTTCTATGAGGCCCTGTCCAAGAAGCTGAAGAACGTGATCGCCTCCACCAAGGGCATCACGGCCGACAGTGCCGAGCGGATCGCCGCGTGAGCGACCGCGTCCAGAACACGCTTGCTCTGAAGGGGAAGAAGATGGCGGGGAACGGGGCTCTCAGCGGTGCGGTGATCGCGGTGGCCGGTGCGGGCGGGCCCGCGGGGCGGGCGGCGCTGATCCGGCTCGCCGAGGCCGGTGCGACGGTCGTCGGCTCTGACAACAACCCCGAGCGCCTGGCGGAGGCCGTGGACGCGGCCCGCTATGCGCGCGGCGGTGCCACGGTCACCGGTGAGACGGTGGACCTGCTCGACCTCGGCTCGACCCGGGAGTGGGCCGCGCGCATCGAGAAGGAGCACGGCCACGTGGACGGTCTGGTCCACCTGGTCGGCGGTTGGCGCGGCGGCGCGGCCTTCGCCGACTCCAGCCTGGAGGACTGGGACCTGCTGGAGAAGCTGCTCGTCCGTACCGTGCAGCACACCTCCCTGGCCTTCTACGAGCCCCTCCAGCGCAGCGACCGGGGCCGCTATGTGCTGATCAGCGCCGCCGGGGCGTCGAAGCCCACCGCGGGCAACGCGGCCTACTCCGCGGCCAAGGCCGCCGCCGAGGCCTGGACGCTCGCCATGGCCGACGGCCTCCGCAAGGCCGGGGGCGAGGAGGGCCCGCGGTCGGCGGCTGCCATCCTGGTGGTGAAGGCACTGGTGCACGACGCCATGCGCGCCGAACGCCCCAACGCGAAGTTCGCGGGCTTCACGGACGTCAAGGAGCTGGCCGAGGCCATCGAGGGCGTCTGGAGCAAGCCCGCCGCAGAAGTGAACGGAAACCGTCTGTGGCTGACCGAGAAGCCGTGAACCCTCCCAAGACCGACGCGCGTCGTCATCACGACCCCGAGGTCCGCGGTTTCGCCAGTGACAACTACGCCGGCGCCCACCCGGAGATCCTGGCCGCCATAGCCCTGGCGAACGGCGGCCACCAGGTGGCCTACGGGGACGACGACTACACGGAGAACCTCCAGAAGATCATCCGCAGCCACTTCGGTGCCTCCGCGGAGGCCTTCCCGGTCTTCAACGGCACCGGCGCGAACGTGGTCGCGCTCCAGGCGGTCACCGACCGCTGGGGCGCGGTGATCTGCGCGGAGAGCGCGCACATCAACGTGGACGAGGGCGGCGCCCCCGAGCGGATGGGCGGCCTGAAGCTGCTCACCGTGCCCACGCCCGACGGCAAGCTCACGCCCGAGCTGATCGACCGGCAGGCCTGGGGCTGGGAGGACGAGCACCGCGCCATGCCCCAGGTGGTGTCGATCACCCAGAGCACGGAGCTGGGCACGCTCTACACGCCCGAGGAGATCCGCGCGATCTGCGAGCACGCCCATGCGCACGGCATGAAGGTGCACCTCGACGGCTCCCGGATCGCCAACGCCGCCGCCTCCCTGAACGTGCCCATGCGCACGTTCACCAACGCGGCCGGCGTCGACATCCTGTCGCTCGGCGGTACCAAGAACGGCGCCCTGTTCGGTGAGGCCGTCGTGGTCCTCAACCCGGACGCGGTGCGCCGGATGAAGCATCTACGCAAGCTGTCCATGCAGCTGGCGTCCAAGATGCGCTTCGTGTCGGTGCAGCTGGAGGCGCTGCTCGCCAAGGACCTGTGGCTGCGCAACGCCCGGCACGCCAACGGGATGGCCCAGCGGCTCGCCGAGGGCGTCCGCGCGGTCCACGGCGTGGAGATCCTCTACCCGGTGCAGGCCAACGGCGTCTTCGCCCGGCTTCCGCACGACGTGAGCGAGCGTCTGCAAAAGCGGTTCCGGTTCTACTTCTGGGACGAGGCCGCCGGCGTGGTGCGCTGGATGTGCTCCTTCGACACCAGGGAAGAGGACGTCGACGCGTTCGTGGCGGCGCTCAAGGAAGAGATGGCGCGCTAGAACGGAGTGCATAGATATGCGGTCACCCGAAAAGTCATTGACTGGCGGGTGATCGCATTTCTATGCTCTGCGGGCATGGAGCTGATCCAGCACACCGCCGACCTGTCCGCATATCTGGCCGCCGACGAGGCCATCGACCACCAGCATCCGGTGGTGCGGGAGACGGCCGCCCGTCTCGCCCAGGGGGTCGCGGACTCGTATGCCTATGCGCAGGCCGCCTTTGAATTCGTCCGGGACACCATCCCGCACTCCGCCGACGCCGGCGATCCGCGCGTCACCTGGCGCGCCTCCGACGTCCTGGAGCAGCGCACCGGCATCTGCTACGCCAAGGCGCACGCGCTGACGGCCCTGCTGCGGGCGGAGGACATCCCCACCGCCCTGTGCTACCAGCGGCTGATGCACGACGACGGCAGCGGCCACGCCCTGCACGGCCTGGTCGCCGTGCGCTTCAACGGCGCCTGGCACCGGCAGGACCCCCGCGGCAACAAACCCGGTGTGGACGCGCGCTTCTCCCTGGACGGCGAGCGGCTGGCCTGGACCGCCGACCCCGCGCGCGGTGAGCGGGACTATCCGGGGCTGTTCCCTGCCCCGCACCCGGCGGTCCTCGACGTGCTCGAAGCAGCCCCGGACCGGGCCTATCTGTGGGAGACGCTCCCCGACGCCCTCTGACGCTTCACCTGGGGCACGCCGTCGCCCGGGCGCTCGCGCGCCGCAGTGGCCGCAGGGGCGGCCTGGGGTCAGTGCGCCTCGGCCGCGCGCAGCTGGTCCGCCGTCGGCGCCGTACCGCCGAGGTGCGCGGGGAGCCACCAGGAGTCGCCGGAGTCCTTCGGGCGGCCCGGGTAGGCGCGCTGCGCGGCCTCCAGCAGCTCCTGGACGCGCTCGCGCAGCCGCCGGGTGATGGCGCCGGCGTACTGGTCGCGGGGCGCCTCGACGGGCTCGCCGACGCGGATGGTGACGGGCAGGTGGCTGCGCTTGAAGTTGCGCGGCTGACCCTTGGTCCACAGCCGCTGGGTGCCCCACACCGCCATCGGGACCAGCGGCACACCCGCCTCCTGGGCGAGCCGCGCCGCACCCGACTTGAAGCTCTTCAGGGTGAAGGACTGCGAGATGGTGGCCTCCGGGAACACCCCGATCACCTCGCCGGAGCGCAGCGAGTCCAGGGCGTGCGCGTACGCCTCCTCGCCCTGCTTGCGGTCCACCGGGATGTGCTTCATGCCGCGCATCAGCGGCCCGGAGACCTTGTGCCGGAAGACCGACTCCTTGGCCATGAAACGCACCAGGCGCTTCTGCGGCAGCGCGGCCAGACCGTTGAAGATGAAGTCCAGGTAGCTGATGTGGTTGCTCACCAGGACGGCACCACCGGACCGTGGGATGTTCTCCGAGCCCTGGCAGTCGATCTTGAGGTCCCAGACCTTGAACATCGTCTTGGCGAAACCGACGACGGGACGGTAGACCAGCTCTGCCATAGGTGGGACAGGCCCTTTCTGCTCTGCTCGGGAAAGGGGCTCCCGGCGGGAAAGTTACGCAGCCGTAGGTTTACGGCGTCTCGCAGATCGTGCCCGAAGAACGGACGGACAGCCAGTCCTGGTGCCCCGGAGTCGCGAGATCCTCGTCACGTCGGCCTACATCCCACCTCGTATCTTTAAGTCCCCTTTACGCTGGTGTCGCCACGGAAGAGGCGGTGGAACGGGAGGTCAAGGTGCGTCAGCGGGACGACGTGAGGCGGCTGGAGGCGGCCGAACTGGGCGGTGAACTCGGTGAGCGGGCCACCCTGGTCCAGTTCTCCAGCGCCTTCTGCGCACCCTGCCGGGCCACCCGGCGCATCCTCGGCGAGGTCGCCGCCATGGTGCCCGGCGTGACCCACGTGGAGATCGACGCGGAGGCCCGCCTGGACCTCGTACGCGCCCTGCGGATCGTCAAGACCCCCACCGTGCTGGTGCTCGACGCGGCGGGCCGGGAGGTGCGGCGCGCCGCCGGACAGCCCCGCAAGGCCGACGTCATCGCGGCCCTGGGAGAGGCGGTCTGAGGGGGTTTCGGATCACCGTGAGGGATCTCCCAGTTCGCAGGCCGCACTTGACGGCGCACACCGGCTATCGTCAGCCTGACCGTATGCCGATCGATCTCCTTCTCCACGGACGGGCCCACGTCGACCTCGCCCGCACCGCGAGCGCCTGCTGTCCGGGGCGTTGAGCAGCCACCGACCCGCTCGTCCCGCCCGGCAGAAGGACAACTCCATGACGGCCACGCCCGATCTCGGCACCCACCAGCTCGCCTCCCCCGACCTGCTGCGCTCCACCTTCCGCCGGCACGCCGCCGGTGTCGCGGTGATCACGGCGCGCGGCGCCTCCGGCCCGGTCGGCTTCACCGCCACCTCCCTCACCTCGGTCTCCGCCGAACCGCCGATGATCTCCTTCGGTATCGGCACGGGCGCCTCCAGCTGGCCCGCGATAGCCGAGACGGACCACGTCGGCATCCACCTGCTCGGCGAGCACCAGACCGAGCTGGCCACCACCTTCGCCCGCAGCGGCGCCGACCGCTTCGGCGCGCCCACCGCCTGGCGCGAGGGCCCGGAGGGCGTTCCCCTGCTCGACGACGTGCTGGCCTGGCTGGTCTGCCGGATCGTCGGCCGGGTGCCCGCCGGTGATCACCGCATCGTGCTGGCCGAGGTCGTCCTCGGCGACCCCTCCGGCTCCGGCCGCCCGCTCCTCTACCACCAGGGGCGCTTCAACGGTCTGCGGGATTGATCACGTCCTCCCCGCCTGCGCGGCCGTCCAGTTCCGGTTACGCTGCGTTGCGAAGGTCACAGTTCAAAGCGCTTGCTTAGCGGGCATGAACTGGGTGTACTGACGAGTAATATTTCGGTCGGAGCGCGCCGACGCCCCGACCGGGATCGGCCGCTTCAGGCGCCTATGCTGCCTGCAAGAGGCAGCCAGGAAATGACGATGCAGTAGGAGAGCCGGCGTGAGCTTGAGGATCGTTGTCACTGTGAAGTACGTGCCCGACGCCACTGGCGACCGGCACTTCGCCGATGACCTGACCGTCGACCGCGACGACGTGGACGGTCTGCTCTCCGAGCTGGACGAGTACGCGGTCGAGCAGGCGCTGCAGATCAAGGAGAACGCGGACGACGACGCCGAGATCACCGTTCTGACGGTCGGTCCGGAGGACGCCAAGGACGCGCTCCGCAAGGCCCTGTCGATGGGTGCCGACAAGGCCATCCACGTCGAGGACGACGACCTGCACGGCACCGACGCCATCGGCACCTCCCTGGTGCTGGCCAAGGCGATCGAGAAGGCCGGTTTCGACCTGGTCGTCTCCGGTATGGCCTCCACCGACGGCACCATGGGCGTCGTACCGGCGCTGGTCGCCGAGCGTCTGGGCGTCCCGCAGGTCACCCTGCTGTCCGAGGTCTCGGTCGAGGACGGCGTGGTCAAGGGCCGTCGCGACGGCGACGCGGCCTCCGAGCAGCTCGAGGCCTCCCTGCCGGCGGTCGTGTCCGTCACGGACCAGTCCGGCGAGGCCCGCTACCCCTCCTTCAAGGGCATCATGGCGGCCAAGAAGAAGCCGGTGGAGTCCTGGGACCTGTCCGACCTGGACATCGAGGCCGAGGAGGTCGGCCTGGAGGGTGCGTTCACCGTGGTCGACGCCGCGAACGAGCGCCCGGCGCGCACGGCCGGCACCATCGTCAAGGACGAGGGCGAGGGCGGCAAGCAGCTCGCTGAGTTCCTCGCGAGCCAGAAGTTCATCTAAGGGCTCGCCCCCGCTGACCGCCCCTCAACTTCGTTACGCAGGAGAGCAATCCCATGGCTGAAGTCCTCGTCTACGTCGACCACGTGGACGGTGCCGTCCGCAAGCCCACCCTGGAGCTGCTGACGCTGGCCCGCCGCATCGGCGAGCCCGTCGCCGTCGCGCTGGGCAACGGCGCCGCCGACACCGCCGCCGCGCTCGCCGAGCACGGCGCGGTGAAGGTCCTCACCCACGACGCGTCCGAGTACGCCGAGTACCTGGTCGTGCCGAAGGTGGACGCCCTCCAGGCCGCCTACGAGGCCGTCTCCCCGGCCGCCGTGCTGGTCCCGTCCTCCGCGGAGGGCAAGGAGATCGCCGCCCGTCTGGCGCTGCGCATCGGCTCCGGCATCATCACCGACGCCATCGACCTCGAGGCCGGCGACGAGGGCCCGGTGGCCACCCAGTCGGTGTTCGCCGCCTCCTTCACCACCAAGTCCCGGGTCGTCAAGGGCACCCCGGTCATCACGGTCAAGCCGAACTCGGCCGCCGTGGAGGCCGCCCCGGCCGCCGGTGCGGTCGAGGCCCTGTCCGTGTCCTTCTCCGAGAAGGCCACCGGCACCAAGATCACCGGCCGTACGCCGCGTGAGTCGACGGGCCGCCCGGAGCTGACCGAGGCCGCGATCGTGGTCTCCGGTGGCCGCGGTGTCAACGGCGCCGAGAACTTCTCGATCATCGAGGCGCTCGCCGACTCCCTCGGTGCGGCCGTCGGTGCCTCGCGTGCCGCCGTCGACGCCGGCTGGTACCCGCACACCAACCAGGTCGGCCAGACCGGTAAGTCGGTCTCGCCGCAGCTGTACATCGCCAACGGCATCTCCGGCGCGATCCAGCACCGCGCCGGCATGCAGACCTCGAAGACCATCGTGGCCGTCAACAAGGACGCCGAGGCCCCGATCTTCGAGCTGGTCGACTACGGCGTCGTCGGCGACCTGTTCGACGTCGTCCCGCAGCTGACCGAGGAGATCAAGGCCCGCAAGGGCTGAGCCTTCCCACGGCTGACCGAAGGCCCCTGTGACCGCGCTGGTCACGGGGGCCTTTCGTGCATCCTGAAGACGCGCCGGTGGGTGTTGACCAGCGGGAACCCGGCCGGATAACTTCATTCTGCGGATTATCGATTCCGTACAGCGGAAAATTGGAGGGTCTGGGATGGGTCAGCAGGAGAAGGTGGCGACGAGCCTCGCGGGCGCCGTCAGCGAGGAGATCAGCGCCTCCCTGGCACCGGTCGACGCGGAGCTGGAGCGCCGCTACCCCGGGGACCCCGGCACCCGGCAGCCCGTACACACCGTCTACGTACCCGGTGACGCCTTCGCCGCCGACACCCTCCGCACCTGGGGCGACCAGGCCCTCGCCCTGCTCGACGAACACGCCCCCGACGCCGCCTCCTTCGCCGCGGTCCTCGGCCTCGCCGACGACCTCGCCGAGCCGGTCTACTCCCGCGTCCGCGCCAAGCTGGAGCGCGAACCGATCGAGGACCTGCGCGTCGACTTCGAGGACGGCTACGGCCCCCGCTCCGACACCGAGGAGGACGCGGCCGCCGCCCGCGCGGCCCGCCTGATCGCCGAGGCCTACCGGAACGGCACGGCGGCGCCGTACATGGGCATCCGCATGAAGTGCATGGAGGCCGCGGTACGCGACCGGGGCATCCGCACCCTCGACGTCTTCCTCACCGGGCTGATGGCGGCCGGCGGCCTGCCCGAGGGCCTGGTGCTGACCCTGCCCAAGGTGACCTACCCCGAGCAGGTGAGCGCCTTCGTCCGGCTGCTGGAGGCCTTCGAGAAGGCGCACGGCCTGGACGCCGGCCGGATCGGCTTCGAGATCCAGATCGAGACCAGCCAGTCCATCCTCGCCACCGACGGCACCGCCACCGTCGCCCGGATGATCCAGGCCGCCGAGGGCCGCGCCACCGGACTGCACTACGGCACCTTCGACTACAGCGCCTGCCTCGGCGTCTCCGCCGCCTACCAGGCCAGCGACCACCCGGCCGCCGACCACGCCAAGGCGATCATGCAGGTGGCCGCCGCGGGCACCGGCGTCCGGGTCTCCGACGGCTCCACCAACGTCCTGCCGGTCGGCCCGACGGAGAAGGTCCACGACGCCTGGCGGCTGCACTACGGCCTCACCCGCCGCGCCCTCGGCCGCGCCTACTACCAGGGCTGGGACATGCACCCCGGCCACATCCCCACCCGCTACGCGGCCGTGTTCGCCTTCTACCGGGAGGGCTTCGAGCAGGCCGCCGCCCGGCTCGCCCGCTACGCCAACCACACGGGCGGCGACGTCATGGACGAGCCCGCCACCGCCAAGGCGCTCAGCGGCTACCTGCTGCGCGGCCTGGACTGCGGCGCCCTCGACATCGCCGAGGTCGCCCGGCTCACCGGCCTGACCCGCGCCGACCTGGAAGGCTTCGCGGCCCCCCGACGCGGCGACCTGACGGCCTCCGCGAAGTAGGCCTCCAGGGCCTGTCTTTCGGACCCTGCCCGCGTCACGGGGCGCCGGCGCCGCGGCCGACCCGATCCGAAAGGGAGGCCCAGCCCCTCTCCCCGCCCCGCCGGGCCTCGGCGTACGGTTCCAGGCCGGACTCCGTCACCCACCGCTGCTCGGCGAAGAGCCGGGTGCCCCGGGCGCACAGCGCCGCGTCACCGCGGGCCCGGCCGGCGAACTCCTCCGGTGTCTGCCCGAACAGCTGCCGTAACCGGGCCGACCGCCCGAGCAGTTCGGTGAGCAGGGGCCGCTGGCCGGGGTGCCGGCGGGGAGCGCCGTCGCCGTTGCGCAGCACGCCGTGCCGGTTGACGTACGCGTACACGCCCGGCAGCACCGAGCCGTCCGCCAGCTCGACCCGTACGTCCGGTGCGGGCAGCCACGCCCGCCGGAAGTTGCCGTCGGGCAGCGGCACCCCTTCGCTGGCGTCGATCGCCTCCAGCTGCCGCCGGTCGAGCCAGATGACGAACAGTTCGCACCACCCGCGCCGCGCTCGCACGGGGGAGGCGGACACATAACCCAGCCGGCTCACGTGCGCCGAGACGCCGACGTCCACGCCGGACACCCGGGCCCGCACCATGGGCAGCGGCGCGTCGATGCGGAACTCGGCCATCTTGTGCCGCAGTTGGCCGGGGCCGGCGTTGGAGCCGACCGCGAGCACCGGCGCCCGGTCGGCGTGCACCAGGCGCTCCAGCGGCAGCATCCGGTCGCCGTGCAGCAGCCCCGAGTCGGCGGGCCAGGCGCCGGGATAGGCCAGCGGATGGTCGCGCGGAGCCACGGCGAGGCCGAGTTCCTCCAGGGTGCGCCCGGTCATCGGCGGCTCAGTCGGCGGGCGGCAGCTCGCCCGAGCCCCGGGTGATCAGCCGGGTCGGCAGCTCGATCCGCTCCGGCGCCACCAGTGTGCCGTCGAGCTGGCGGAAGAGCCGGTCGGCCGCGGTACGGCCCAGGGCGGCCGCGTCCTGGGCGACCACCGTGACACCCGGCTGGAGCAGGTCGGCCAGTTCGAAGTCGTCGAACCCGACCAGGGCGACCGGACGGGACCGCTCGGCGAGCACCCGGACCACCGTCACCGTCACCCGGTTGTTGCCCGCGAAGACCGCGGTGACCGGGTCGGGCCCGCCGAGCATGTCCTCCGCCGCCCGGCGCACCCGCTCCGCGTCCGTCGCCCCGAGGGACATCCAGTGCTCCGCGACGGGTATCCCCGCGTCCTCCATCGCCGCCCGGTAACCGCGCAGCCGCTCGGCCGCGGTGTGGATGCGCGGCATGTCGCCGATGAAGCCGATCCTGCGGTGGCCGTGGGCGATGAGATGGGCCACGCCGTCGCGGGCGCCGCCGTAGTTGTCGGACAGCACCACATCCGCGTCGATCTTCCCCGCCGGACGGTCCACGAACACCGTCGCGACGCCCGCCCGGATCTCCGGCTCCAGATAGCGGTGGTCGTCCCCGGCCGGGATCACCACCAGACCGTCCACCCGCCGGGCGCACAGGGCCAGCGCCAGCTCCTGCTCGCGCTCCGGGTCCTCGGCGCTGGAGCCGTTGATCAGCAGGGCGCCGTGGGCGCGCGCGACCTCCTCGACGGCGCGGCTCAGCGGGCCGTAGAACGGGTCGGCCAGATCCTCCAGCACCAGCCCGATGCTGGCCGTACGGCCCTTGCGCAGCACTCGCGCGCTGTCGTTGCGGCGGAAGCCGAGAGCGTCGATCGCCTCCTGCACCCGGCGCTCGGTGTCGGGCGTGACCCCCGGTTCGCCGTTGACCACCCGGGAGACCGTCTTCAGCCCGACCCCGGCCCGGGCCGCCACGTCCTTCATGGTGGGGCGGGTGCCGTAGCGGGTGCCGGGGACGCGGTCTGCGCGGCGGGTGGTCTCGGGCACGGTGCGCCGTCCTGTCTGATCGTCGGTCATGTCCGCCACCGGGATGCATGATCCGTGGGCTTGTATGAGGATGTGGCGTCGAGCATAGAGTGTGGACAACGTTGTCAGATGCGCGAGAGACTGTCCACCGCTGTCTGTCGGCCTGCGCCCCACCGCTTGACCGGCCTGTCTCATTCTGGGTTCTCGAGCTTCAACGGGGAGATCTGACTCTGATGCACACCGACCTCGTGGCAGCACTGGACATCGGCGGCACCAAGATCGCCGGCGGGCTGGTGGACGGCCGTGGCCGGATCCTGGCCCGCGCTCAGCGCGCCACCCCCGCCCAGCAGGACGGAGAAACGGTCATGCGGGCCGTCGAGGAGGTGCTCGGCGAGCTCGCCGGATCGCCCCTGTGGGACCGGGCCGGATCCGTCGGCATCGGCAGCGCGGGCCCGGTGGACGCCTCCGCGGGCACCGTCAGCCCGGTGAACGTGCCGGGCTGGCGGGACTATCCGCTGGTCGACCGGGTCGGCGCGGCCACCGGGGGACTGCCGGTCGAGTTGATCGGCGACGGCGTCGCCATCACCGCCGCCGAGCACTGGCAGGGCGCCGCCCGCGGCCACGACAACGCCCTGTGCATGGTGGTCTCGACCGGCGTCGGCGGCGGCCTGGTCCTGAACGGCCGGCTGCACCCTGGCCCGACGGGCAACGCCGGGCACATCGGCCACATCAGCGTCGACCTCGACGGAGACCCGTGCCCGTGCGGCTCGCGCGGCTGTGTCGAGCGGATCGCCAGCGGCCCCAACATCGCCCGCCGGGCCCTGGAGCAGGGCTGGCGGCCGGGTCCCGACGGGGACACCTCGGCCGCCGCGGTGGCCGAGGCCGCCCGGGCGGGCGACCCGGTCGCCCGGTCCTCCTTCGAGCGAGCGGCACGGGCCCTGGCCGCGGGTATCGCCGCCACCGCCACGCTGGTGGAGATCGACATAGCGGTGATCGGCGGCGGCGTGGGCAAGGCGGGCGACATCCTCTTCGCCCCCCTGCGCAAGGCCCTCGCGGACTACGCGACCCTGTCCTTCGTCCGCCGCCTCACGGTCGTCCCGGCCCGGATGGGCACGGACGCGGGCCTGGTCGGCGCGGCAGCGGCGGCCCTGACCCGGGGACCGGCTGTCCACGGCTAGGCGCTTCCGCCGGACGTCAGCAGCTCAGCAGCTCAGCCGTGCATCCGCCCAGTCCGCGTGGTCGGAGTCGACGCCGTCGCCGCCGTCGGTGACGACGAGCCGGATCACCTGGGCACCGGTGACGTCCGCGGTGACCGGCCGGGCCGGCATCGCGTTGGTCAGCACTCCGGTGGAGGCGACCTTGGTGCCGTCCGCCCAGATCTCGAAGGCCACGGTGCCGTCCGTGCCCTTCTCGTCGTCCACTCCCACCTCCGCGGTCACCTCGGTGCAGCTCCCGCCGGTGTAGAAGGAGACGTCGCTCAGGGCGTGCACCCCGAGCCCCTTGGCGTGCACCGCCCCGCCGATGGTGATCGGATGCCCGTCTCCCGCGGCGCTCTCCCCGTTGCTGGTGTCGCGCTCCACCGGCCCCCAGCCGTTGACCGCGGACAGCCACGGCAGATCGCTCAGGTAGGACGTCCCGGAGGGCGGCGGTACGACGACCGTGGCGGTCAGCGGCAGCACGCCGTCGACCCGCTCCCCGGACGGCCCGCGGTAACTCGTCCTGAGGGTGAGGTCGTAGGACCCGGTCGGGGTGCCGGCCGGGGCGGTCACCCGCCAGCCGGTGCGCAGGGAGCGGCCGGTGGCGAGGGTGGTGGCCGTGGTCGCGGAGGCGGGCCGTACGGTCCACCCGTCGGGGCCGGTCAGTGAGACGGACACCGTGTGTGCCGGGGTACGGCCGAGATCGGTCGCGGTGCTGGTCAGGGTGGCCGGGGTGCCCGCCTTCAGCAGGGGGCTGCCGTCCAGGCCGAGTTCGACCGCGGGCGGATGAGCCGCCCAGCCCGGGTCGGCCGAGACGCGCAGCAGGACGGTGCCATGGGCCGGAACGGTGGCGGCGAGGGTGCCGGCGGTGTTGTAGCTGCGGTGCTGCCACAGGTCCCGCAGGGTGTAGGCGTCGGCGGCGGGCAGGCCGACCGCGCTCGCGGTGGTGCCGATCCGCTGGGCGGTGCCGGACTCGTTGAACAGGGCGACCGCGCGGCTGCCGTCCCGCATCTCCTTGGCGACGACCCAGCGTCCGCCCGCCGAGGAGACGACCGTGCCCTGCTTGCCGAGCGGGTCCTGGTCGACCGCGATGACCTCCTTGTTGCCGAGGATGCCGAAGGTCGCGGGGGATGCCTTGCGCAGATCGGTGCCGATGAGCAGCGGTGCGGCCATGACCGACCAGAGCGAGAAGTGCGAGCGGTACTCGGTGTCCGTCATGCCGCCGTTGCCGACCTCCAGCATGTCCGGGTCGTTCCAGTGGCCCGGGCCCGCGTACGGCGCGAGCGGGAGGTTCTGCTTCAGGATGGACAGCATCGAGGACCAGTTGTCGCTGATGTCACCGGTGGTCCGCCACAGGTGGCCGACGTCCGAGGCCCACTCCCAGGGCTTGTTCTCCCCCCATTCGCAGATGCTGTAGACGATGGGCCGCCCGGTCGCCTTGAGCGCGTCCCGCATGGTCCGGTAGCGCGTCCGGGCGTCGACGCCCTGGTTGTTGCAGTTGTCGTACTTGAGGTAGTCCACGCCCCAGTCGGCGAACTGCCGGGCATCGCTGTACTCGTGGCCCAGCGCGCCCGGGAAGCCCGCGCTGTTGCAGGTCCTGGTGCCGGCGCTGGTGTAGATGCCGAGCTTGAGCCCCTTGGCGTGGACGTAGTCGGCGACCGCCTTGATGCCGTGCGGGAAGCGGGCCGGGTCGGGCACCAGCTTGCCGTCCGCGTCCCGCTGCGGCAGTGCCCAGCAGTCGTCCAGGTTGACGTACTGGTAGCCGGCGTCCTTCAGTCCCTTCGCCACGAAGAGGTCCGCGATGCCCTCGACCATGGTCTCGTCGAAGTCCGCCCGGCAGTGCGTGGAGTTCCAGTTGTTGAAGCCCATGGGCGGGGTGGCGGCAAGGCCGTCGGCCAGGGCGGGGGCGACGGGTTCGGTGACCGGGGCCGCGACGGCGGGGGCGGCCAGCCCCGCCGTGCACAGCAGGGCGGCGGCGAGCGCTCCGGCCGCTCTTCGCAGGGGTGTGCGGGTCGTGCGGGGGTGAGGCTGACGCATCGTCGATCCTCCGACTCGCGAAAAGGCGGGATGACGGCAGGCGCTGCCCGAAGGGCATGCACGCGTCATCGGTGCGCGTTTACGGTAGGACCTGTCGGACTCTGTTGGAAGAGCTGTGCCCGCTGTGCTCGATGACCCGTCAGAACACCTGATTGCAGCGGATGGTGGACGGCAGGGCGTTCGGATCTGTTCGGCCCGGCGGTGGTCAGGGTTCGTCGCCGACCCGGCCCCAGCCGGGCAGCGGCGGCTGGGGCCAGACGGGCGGCTCGGGCAGCGGGCCAGCGGGTCCGCCCACCGTCAGGGCGTGGGCCGAGGTGCGGCCCGCGAGCCAGCCGAGGAGCTGGTGACCGGCCCCCGCGACCGAGGGGCCGTCCGCCGAGACGGACCAGCGCCGGCCGAGATCGACGGCTTCGGCCGAGCCGATCGGGAATCCCTGGGCGCGCAGCGTGGCGAGGGTGTCGTCCAGGGCCCGGACGACGTACAGATCCGGCCAGTCGGCGGTGGCGTAGCCGGTGTCGAGGTCCAGGTGATGGGTCTCCAGCTCGCGCAGACAGCGCAGCAGCAGGTACCGGGCCGGGTGCCGCCAGCCCGCCAGCGCGGGGACGAGCCGGTCCCAGGCGGGCGCGGGCAGTGCGTGCGCCTCGGCCGCGAACCGGTCGAGGCTCTCCCGCAGGCGGGCCGTCAGGTCGCCAGGGGGCAGTACGGCGTCCCGCTCGACGCCCGCGGCCAGGGCCGCCGCGTCCGCGCGGGGCCCCGGCGCGCGGCCGGTGTGCGCGAGCCGCAGCAGCCACACATAGGCGTCCGCGCTGTGGGCGACATGCGCGAGCAGATGGCCGCGGGTCCAGGGCGCGAGCGCCGTGGGAGCCCGCAGCTCCGCGGCGGTCAGGCCGGCCGCGGCACGGACCAGCCGCGCCGCCGACCGCTCGGCCTCCGCCAGCAGGTCCGCACCGGCCGTGCCGGATGCGAGGGAACCGTTCACACACACTCCCGATCCGTCGCGCTCCGGCTCACCGGAACTCGTGTACGACCTCGATCCGGCCCACGATATGGCGGTTGAACTCGTCCAACTCCTCGGCGGGAACCCACAGTTCGAGGATCGTCTCGCCTCCGGCCCGCTGCACCGGGTACCGGCCCAGAAACTCCGAGTCCACCTCGAAGCGGGTCACGAACCCCGCGCCGTCGTGCCTGACGTTCCAGTCCCGGGCGATGCGGATCGCGTAGTCCTCGTTGAGGACGGGGTAGAAGATCGGCTGCTCGGGCAGCCGGGGCGGCCAGGCACGCCACTCCGTCGCACGCACCAGCTCCAGCTCCTCGGGGCCGGTGGGGCGCCAGAGGGTCGTGGTGGGGCGTGGGCCGGTCATGGTGCGCTTCCTGAGGTCGGGGGCGAGACGCCCGCAGTCGGCGCGGGCGGTACGAGATGCCGGACGATACCGGCGTGCCGAGCGCCCCGGCCAGCCGTTTTCGGCGCACCGGGGGTGGGCGGCCCCGGTGGGCGGCGGCCGCGGCCCCGCCCAGGTTCGGCCGCCGTTGGATTGCCGCGTGACTCCTGGCCGTCCCGGCAGTTGATCAGCACATGAAGAAGCGCAGCATGCTCGCCCTCGCGACCCTCGCCACCGGATTCGTCGTGGCCGCCGTCACCCCGTCCCACGCGGCCGCCCCCGCCGCGGAACCGGGCCCCCTCGGCGGCCTCAATCTCCCGGACACCCTCGACTCCGCCGGCCACCTCGTCAGCCAGGACAGCTTCTCCGTCGACGACCACGCCCCCGGGCAGAACTAGGGCCGACCCCACGGCCGTACGGCGTGTGTGCCGGTGTCCCCGCCGCCGGGGGCACCGGCACTGCTGTGCGGGCGCCCTCACCGGGAGGGGGTTTCCGTGGCAGGGTGTTGCGGGCAAGCCACAGGGGGCCGACACAGGAGGGGGAGTCCGTGACCGTCGTCTGGATCAACGGCGCATTCGGTGCGGGGAAGACCGCGACCGCACGGGAACTGATCGAGCTGGTCCCGCACAGCACGCTCTTCGACCCCGAGGTCGTCGGGGCGGCGCTGCCCCACCTGCTGCCGCCGAAGCATCTCGCCGAGGCCGGCGACTTCCAGGACCTGCCGATCTGGCGCCGGCTCGTGGTGGACACGGCGGCCGCGATGCTCGCCGAGCTGGGCGGCACCCTCGTGGTCCCCATGACCCTGCTGCGTCAGGAGTACCGCGACGAGATCTTCGGCGGCCTGGCCGCCCGCAGGATCCCCGTGCACCATCTGCTCCTCGCCCCGGCGGAAACGATCCTGCGCGAGCGGATAGCCACCCGGGACGTCCCGCCGGACCTGCCCGACGGCGAGCTGAGGACCCGCCAGTGGGCCTACGACCACCTCGACCCCTACCGCGCCGCGCTCGCCTCCTGGCTGACCGCCGACGCCCACCTCCTCGACACCAGCGAGCTCACCCCGTACGAGACCGCCGTGCGCATCGCCGATGCCGTGGGCAGCGGCGCCGTACCCGCCTGCGACATCGTGCAGACACCCGAGCCGACCGCTGAGACGCTCGCCGCGGGGGTGCTGCTCTTCGACGAACAGGACCGGGTGCTGCTGGTCGACCCCACCTACAAGCCCGGCTGGGAGTTCCCCGGCGGAGTGGTGGAACCGGGCGAGGCCCCGGCCCGCGCTGGCATGCGCGAGGTCGCCGAGGAGACCGGGATACGGCTGGCCGAGGTGCCCCGGCTGCTCGTCGTTGACTGGGAGCGGCCCGCGCCGCCCGGCTTCGGCGGACTGCGGCTGCTCTTCGACGGCGGCCGGCTGGCGGCCGATGCGGCGTCCCGGGTGCTGTTGCCGGGGCCGGAGCTGCGCGGCTGGCGCTTCGCCAGCGAGCAGGAGGCCGCCGAGATGCTGCCGCCGGTGCGGTACGAGCGGTTGCGCTGGGCCCTGCGTGCCCGTGAGCGCGGCACCGCGCTCTATCTGGAGGCCGGGGTACCGGTCGGCTGAGGCCCGCTCCCGGGATTCAGCCGGCGGCCGCCCCGCGCAGCGCGGCGGCGGCGCCCCCCAGAACGGGGTCGCCGTGCCCGAAGCACGCCACGTCCGCGTCCAGCCCGGCCAGCCGCCCCAGCGAATCGAGCAGGCGCGGGCGGTCGAGGTTGAACACCCCCGGGATCACCGTGCCGTCCACCGGCGACGCCGCCACCGTGTCCCCGGTGAACAGCACGCCCTCATCAGGAAGGAACAGGGCGATGCTGCCGTCGGTGTGCCCCGGCACATGGACGACCCGCGCACCCCCGCCGAAATCCAGCACCGCGCCGTCGGGGACACCGGTGACCGCGGGCGGGGGCACCGGCGGATCCCCGGGCAGGGCGGCGAGCGCCGCGGCGTGCAGCGGCCGCTCCCACTCCACCAACCGCGGTGGGGGGCCCGCGAGTTCACCCCGGACGAACGGTGCGTCCAGGGGATGCGCCAGCACCTCGGCACCGCTCAGCGCGGCGAACTCGCCCGCCCCGCCCGCGTGATCCTCATGGAAATGGGTCAGCACGATCCGCCGTACGTCCCCGGGGGCGCGCCCCAACGCCGTGAGCGCCTCGGCGATGACCCGCCCGGACCCGACCGGCCCCGCGTCGATCAGCGTCGACTCCTCGCCGTCGGACCAGAGATAGGCCTGACCGACCGGGAAGCGGAACAGGTGCAGGTGCGGCAACAGCGCGATGACGTCCATGCGCCGACGGTAGGCAACACCGCCGCCGGAGCACGAGAGCGCTCTGCCGTGGGCAGAAGAGGTCAGCGCATGGAGGGGGCTGGGGGGAATGCCGTCGCCCGAGGGCACCAGTGCTTGGGAAGCCATCGGCGGAGGGCGTCAGCGCACGGCGTGCTTCCCGGGGGAGCCGTCGGAACATGGCGTCAGCTCGCGCCGCTGTTACCGAGTGGCCTCGGCTGACGCCGCTGTCGCCGGGCAGCCGTCGGCAGATGGCATGAGCGCGCGGCGTGGTCGCCGGAATGCCGGGGGCGGAAGGCGTCAGCGCCTGGCGGAGTCGCCGGGGAGCCGTCGGCAGATGGCGTCAGCACACGCCGCTGTCACTGAGCGGGCTCGGCTGACGCCGCTGTCCTTGGGCCGCCGTCGATGGAAGGCGCCGGCCCTCGGTGTGGTCGCAGGGGCGCCGCCGGCCGGAGGCATCAGCCCACGCCCCTGTCGTCGTACAGCCGTCGGCGGAAGGCATCAGCCACGCTGCCGACACCGCGCAGCCTTTGGCAGATGGCACCAACGTGCAGCGTGATCGCCGGAATGCCGTCGTCAGACGGCGTCGGCTCACCCCGCTGTCGTCGTACAGCCATCGGCCGAAGGCATCAGCCCGCGCCGCTGGCACCGCGCAGCCGTCAGCAGATGGCCTCGGCCCGCCGCGCGGTCACCACCCTGCCGGCGGCAGATCGCCTCAGCTCACCGCCCGCCACCACCCCGTCGGCGGCAATCGCCTCAGCCCGCCGCGTAGTTGCGCAGGAACAGGGCCTCGGCGACCGACAGCCGCTCCAGTTCCTCCGGGGACACGCTCTCGTTGACCGCGTGGATCTGTGCCTCCGGCTCGTTCAGGCCGATGAGCAGGATCTCCGCCTCCGGGTAGAGCCCGGCGAGGGTGCTGCACAGCGGGATGGAGCCGCCCTGGCCGGCGTATTGGAGGGTCTCGCCCGGGTAGGCGACCGCCATCGCGTCGGCCATCGCCTGGTAGGCCGGGCTGGAGGGGTCGGCGCGGAAGGCCTGGCCCTCGCCGATCTGCTCGGTGGTGACCCGGGCACCCCACGGGGTGTGCGTCTCGAGGTGGGCCTGGAGCAGCTTGCTCGCCTGCGCCGCGTCCACGCCCGGCGGCACCCGCAGGCTGATCAGCGCGCGGGCGCTGGCCTGCACGGACGGGGTGGCGCCGACGACCGGCGGGCAGTCGATGCCGAGGACGGTGACCGCGGGGCGGGCCCAGATGCGGTCGGCGACCGAGCCGTCACCGATCAGCTCCACGCCGTCCAGCACCTTGGCGTCCGCGCGGAACTGCTCCTCGGTGTACTCCAGGCCCTCCCAGGTCTCCGCCGCCCCGAGCCCGTCGACCGTGGTGGAGCCGTCCTCGGCGCGCAGCGAGTCCAGGACCCGGATCAGCGCGGCCAGCGCGTCCGGGGCGGCCCCGCCGAACTGGCCCGAGTGCAGGTTGCCCGCGAGGGTGTCGATCCGGACCCGGACCAGGGTCATGCCGCGCAGGGTGGTGGTGACCGTCGGCAGACCGACGCGGAAGTTGCCCGCGTCGCCGATCACGATCGAGTCGGCCGCCAGCAGCTCCGGGTGCTGCTCGGCGTACCGCTCCAGGCCGCCGGTGCCCTGCTCCTCCGAGCCCTCGACGATCAGCTTCACGTTCACCGGGACTCCGCCGTTCGCCTTCAGGGCGCGCAGCGCGAGCAGGTGCATGATGAAGCCGCCCTTGCAGTCGGCGGTGCCACGGCCGTACCAGCGGCCGTCCCGCTCGGTCAGCTCGAACGGCGGAGTGGTCCAGCCGCTCTCGTCCAGCGGCGGTTGCACGTCGTAGTGGGCATACAGAAGAACCGTTTTTGCGCCCTCGGGGCCCGGCAGATAGCCGTACACCGACTGGGTGCCGTCGGGCGTGTCGAGCAGGGCCACGTCGGTGCAGCCCTCGGCGCGCAGCGCGTCCGCGATCCAGTTGGCGGCGGCCTCGCTCTCGCTCCTCGGGAACAGCGTGAAGTCCGCCACCGACTTGAAAGCGACCAGCTCGCCCAGCTCCGCTTTGGCCCGGGGCAGCAGCGAGGCGACGGTCTCGGCGACCGGATTCGACGACATGGGCACGCTCCTCGTGGGTGCGACGTTTACCTGGTGAGTAACCCGATCCTCCCACAGTGGCCTGCGACGACGGCCGCCGTAGGATGCGGGGGACACTTCGGCAGCGGCTTGATCGGAGCAGTAGACCATCGTGAGCGGCGAGAACTCTTCGGCAGACGACGTGCAGCAGGTCTGGGACGTCGTCGTGGTGGGCGCGGGACCCGCGGGGGCCTCGGCGGCCTACGCGGCGGCGGTCGCGGGGCGCCGCGTCCTGTTGCTGGAGAAGGCCGAGTTGCCCCGCTACAAGACCTGCGGCGGCGGCATCATCGGCCCCTCGCGCGACGCGCTGCCGCCCGGATTCGAGCTGCCGTTCCGGGACCGGGTGCACGCGGTCACCTTCTCGAACAACGGCCGCTTCACCCGCACCCGCCGCTCCAAGCAGATGCTGTTCGGGCTGATCAACCGGCCCGAGTTCGACCAGCAGCTGGTCGAGCACGCCCAGAAGGCGGGCGCCGAGCTGCGTACGGGCGCCACCGTGCAGCGGGTCGAGCAGCACGGCTCGGCGGTGCCGGACCGGCGCACGGTCGCCGTGGTCCTCCAGGGCGGGGAGACGGTGCTGGCCCGCGCGGTCGTCGGCGCCGACGGCAGCGCCAGCCGGATAGGGGCCCATGTCGGGGTCAAGCTCGACCAGGTGGACCTCGGCCTGGAGGCGGAGATCCCGGTCCCCGAGCCGGTCGCCGAGGACTGGAAGGGGCGGGTGCTCATCGACTGGGGCCCGCTGCCGGGCAGTTACGGCTGGGTGTTCCCCAAGGGCGACACGCTCACCGTGGGAGTGATCTCCGCGCGCGGCGAAGGCGCGGCCACCAAGCGGTACTTGGAGGACTTCATCGCCCGGCTGGGGCTGGCCGGCTTCGAGCCCGCCATCTCCTCCGGGCACCTCACCCGCTGCCGTGCCGACGACTCCCCGCTCTCCCGCGGCCGGGTCCTGGTCTGCGGCGACGCGGCGGGACTGCTGGAGCCGTGGACCCGTGAGGGCATCTCCTTCGCGCTGCGCTCGGGCCGGCTGGCGGGGGAGTGGGCGGTCCGCATCGCCGAGGCGCACGACGGCGTCGACACCCGCCGCCAGGCCCTGAACTACGCGTTCGCGATCAAGGCCGGGCTCGGCGTCGAGATGAGCGTCGGCAAGCGGATGCTGGCCCTGTTCGAGCGGCGCCCCGGCCTCTTCCACGCGGCCCTCACCGGCTTCCGCCCGGCCTGGCGGGCGTTCCGCGACATCACCCAGGGCTCGACCTCGCTCGGCGAGATCGTCCGCACCCGCCCGATCGCCCAGCGCGCCCTGACCGCGCTGGACCGGGGCCCGTCGGCTCCGGTGGAGGCGGAGGCGGAGGACGCGTCCGCCTCCTGAGGAACGGGCCGGCGGGCCGGGGGCACGTCCCTGCCGCGCCGGAGTACCGAGGGGGCGTCCGTCGACCGGGTCGGCGGGCGCCTCACCGGGTGACGGTGATGCGGAACACCGGGTGATCGGGGGCGGCCGCGAGCAGCTCCGCGTCGGAGGACGCGGCCGTCACCCCGTTGAAGTAGTCCTTGACCTGCCAGCCCCACCGCTCCAGGTAGGTCCGCAGCACCGGCACCTTCTCCGCGTCGGGCAGCTCCACCGCGGTGAAGGTGCGCACCCCGCGGCCGACGCGCAGCTCCCCGCCCCCGGCGGCGCGCATGTTCCGCACCCACTGCGAGTGCCCGCGCGCCGAGACCAGATACTGCCCGCCCTCGTACGTGTGCGGGTTGACCGGGATGCGCTGCATCCGGCCGCTCGTCCGGCCCCGCACGGACAGTTCCGCGGAGCCGGCGAGGCTGAGGCCGTGCCGGGCCAGCCAGCCGATCACGCTGTTCAGGCGGACGGTCATCGGGCTGCCCTTGAGGTAGTACGGCGAAGACGACGACATGGTGACCCCCACGGTCCGGGAGAGCGGTGCTCTCGCTTGCCCTCAGTCTGGAGCAGATCGGTGCTCCGGTGCAAGAGCAGTGCTCTCTTTTGTGTGCACCGATCTCGTTCGTGGCACACTGCTGGCATGAGCACTGCACAGGGCGCCCGCGCACGGGTCAGGTCGGAAGTCACCGCGGCCATCAAGGAAGAGGCCCGCAGACAGCTCGCCGCACAGGGGGCGGCGAAACTGTCGCTGCGTGCCGTGGCTCGCGAGCTGGGCATGGTCTCGTCGGCCCTGTACCGCTACTTCCCCAGCCGTGACGACCTGCTGACCGCCCTGATCATCGACGCCTACGACTCCCTCGGCGAGGCGGCGGAGAAGGCGCTGCGCGCCGCGAGCGACGCCCCCGCGGTGGCCCGCTGGACCGCGGTGTGCGAGGCGGTGCGCGGCTGGGCACTGGCCCATCCGCACGAGTACGCGCTGATCTACGGCTCGCCCGTGCCCGGCTATGCCGCCCCCGAGACGACCGTCCCGGCCGCCTCCCGGGTCGGCCTGGTCCTCATCGGCATCGTCCGGGACGCCCATCAGAGTTCCGGCCTCGCCGAGCTGAGCCTGTCCGACGGGCTGCGCCCCGAGGCCGAGCGCATGGCGGCGGACCTCGTCCCGGACCTGCCCCCGGAGGCGGCCGCGGCGCTGGTGGCGGCCTGGGCCCAGCTGTTCGGGCTGGTGAGCTTCGAGCTGTTCGGCCAGTTCAACAACGTGGTCGAGGACCGGGCCGCCTTCTTCCGCCACGCGGCGGCGGGACTCGCCCACGGCGTGGGGCTGTGCTGACGCGTGGGGCTGCGCTGACGGGCGGTGCCGCGCTGACCCGGCCGCCGATCGTCGCCGTACTCCCCGGGGCGTACCCGTGATCACCCTGTCGCGGCCCACGGCCGGCGGCACCGGCTGGGCGCCCCGGACCGCGCCCGACTCGCCGCCCTCGCCTACGAGTTCGGGTGGGTGCGCCCCGGCCGGCCGGGCCGAGCCGACCGGCGGAAGCGCCGCAGCACACTCACCACCCGCACCACGAACACGGCCAGCGCCAGAAACAGCCCCAGCCGCGGCAGCACCAGGACCATCGGCTTCGGCAGGTCGAACAGCAGCACCGGCCCGGCCACGGCCCCCAGCACCACGAACGCCGCGAACGCGGCGCTGGCCAGCGCGTACCCGATCTCGACCGTCGCTGCGTCCCGCTCGGCCGCGCTGCGGCGTCCCCCGTACGTGTCCATGACCCCAGTGTGCCCCAGCGCCCGCCGCCGATACGCGGGCGCGCCCGGGGCGGGCAACTGCCGCCGCCGGGCGCGCTGTCGGGCTGTCGTCGGGGACGGCTCAGTCGTGCACCGCCACGCGCTCCCCCTCCGTCTGTGCCGCGGCGGACCGGGCCACCACGAGGGAGGGCTGGGTACGACGGCTGCGCAGCCCGGGGAGGGTGAGCAGCAGCCCGGCCAGGGCGATGCAGGCGACCACGGCGAAGCCGGGCCGGTAGCTGTCGAGGACGGCCTGCGGGGTGGGATGCGCCGGGGTGTGCGCGGTCACCACGGCCGTCACCACCGCCAGGAAGATCGCGCCGCCCACCTGTACGGAGGTGTTGAGCAGCCCGGAGACCATCCCCTGCTCATGGTCCTCGACGCCGTTGGTGGCCTGGATGTTGAGCGAGGGGAAGACCAGCGCACAGGCCGCGCCGATCAGCAGCATGGAGGGCAGCACGGCCGCCGCGTACACCGGGTGCAGGTCGACGCGCAGGAACAGCGCGTACCCGAGGACCATGAACGCGAAGCCGGCCGCGATCAGCCGCGGGGTGCCGAACCGGTCGACGATCGCGCCGACCTTGGTGGAGGACACCGCCACCAGCGCCCCTGCCGGCAGGAAGGCGAGCGCCGTGTGCAGCGCCGACCAGCCGAGCAGGGACTGCATGTAGAGGGTGGTCAGGAACTGGAAGCCGACGTACGACCCGAAGAAGGCGACCGCGCCCAGCTGGGCCCGCAGCTGGCTGCCCGAGCGCAGCACGCCCAGCCGGATCAGCGGGCTCGGCGAGCGCCGTTCCACCCGCACGAACGCGGTCAGCAGCACCACCACGGCCAGGAAGGACAGCAGGGTGCGGGGCGTGGTCCAGCCGGTGTCCGGAGCCTGCACGACGGTGAAGACCAGGAGCAGCATCGACGCGGTGCCGAGGACGGCGCCCGGGATGTCGTAGCCGGCGTGCTGCTCCTCGCGGGCGCTGCGCGGCAGCAGCCGCAGCCCCGCGGCGAGGGCGATCAGCGCGACCGGCGCCGGCAGCAGCATGGTGAAGCGCCAGCTGGCCTCGGTGAGCAGGCCGGAGAGGACCAGGCCCATCGAGAAGCCGGTGGCGGCGCAGGTGGTGTAGATCGACAGGGCCCGGTTGCGCAGCGGGCCCTCGGGGAACGTCGTGGTGATGATCGACAGGCCCGCCGGTGCGGTGAAGGCCGCGCTCAGACCCTTGATGAAGCGGCTGGCGATCAGCAGTGGCCCGGAGTCCACGACCCCGCCGAGCAGCGAGGCGAGCGCGAAGACGCCGAGCGCGACGAGGAACACCTGGCGCCGGCCCAGCAGATCGGCGGTACGGCCGCCGAGCAGCAGCAGACCGCCGTAGCCCAGGATGTAGCCGCTGACGATCCACTGCAATGTCGAGGTGGACAGATGCAGGTCGGAACCGATGGACGGCAGGGCGACACCGACCATCGACACATCCAGCGCGTCCAGGAACATCGCGGCGCACAGCACCAGCAGGGTGCCCCAGAGCCGGGGCGTCCAGCGCCCGTCGGACGGGGTGGGGGTGAGCGGAGAGGTCATGACCGAGACACTACATGCGCATGCATTGGATGCAAATGCATTTAATGCCGGTGCAACAAAATCGTTTTTCTGCTACGGTGCGCTCATGGCGGCTAAGAAGCCTGAGCAGGCGCTTGTGGAGCAGTGGCGGGACCTTCTGTCCCTGCATGCCCGCACCCAGTGCGAGGTGGACCGGGCGCTGCACCAGCACGGTCTGTGCGCCAGCGACTTCGAGGTGCTCGACCTGCTGGCCGAGGGTGCGGCGGCGGACGGCGGCTGCGCCTACCGGGTGCAGGAGATCTCCGAGCGCGTCCATCTCAGCCAGAGCGCGCTGTCCCGGCTCATCGGCCGGCTGGAGAAGGACGGCCTGGTCGAGCGGGGCATGTGCGCGGAGGACCGGCGGGGCGTCCGGGTCGCCCTCACCGCGAAAGGGCGCGCGCTGCACGGCGAGGTACGGCCGGTGCAGCGCGCGGTACTGGCCCGGATGCTGTCCGACGCGGACTGACCGGGCGCCGGATCCTCCGGCGGGGCGTCAGATCGCGGACGTCTCCCGCCACAGCTCGGCCAGCGACCGGTCGCCGGTCACCTGCGGCACCGGCACCCGGTTCCACAGCGCCAGGTACAACTGGTCGGCGGGGCCGGACAGTTCGGCCTCGGCCGGGCCCGACTCCGCCCGCTCGGCCACCGGCGGCTGGTCCGACAGCCGTACGGTCCACACGGCGTCCGGTCCCGCGTCCGTCGCACGCACCCGCAGCACCCGCGGCTGCTCGGTGCGCACCCGGCTCCGCTCCCGGGCGTGGAAGCCGCGCAGCAACTCGTCGATGCCGTCGGCCGCGAAGTCCACGGCGATCGGGGACGCCACACCATCGCGCGCCATCTCGGCGTCGTACCGGTGGACGGCCGTCTCGTGCGCCTGGCGCCGGGTCCAGAAGGCGAGCGGGGAGGGGCTGTTGGGCAGGAAGGTGAAGCACTCCACGTCGGCGGGGGCGGCCGCGAGGGCGTCGACCAGCAGCCGGTGACTGTCCCGGTACCAGTCGACCAGCTCGGCCCCGTCCAGGTCCGGCTGCTCACCGAAGGGCTGCGGCTCGCGGTGCCCGTCGGTGATGAACGACGCGGCCCACCGGTGCACCGCACCCGTGTGCCGCAGTAGGTCCCGCACCTGCCACTCGGGGCAGGTCGGCACCTTGGCCTCGGTGCCCGATACGGCGGCGGCCGCCGCGAGCAGCCGGCCCTCGCGGTCCAGTGTCTTCAGGAAGTCGGCAGTGTCCATGGGGCGAGTGTGCCGGATGGAGCGCGCTCGAGGACCACGATTTTCCGGCGCCGGCCGCCCCTGCCGCGCGGCCCGGCGCACCACCGCCGCAGCCGCGTCAGTCGCCCAGCGCCCGCCGCGTCGACACCCCGACGGCGGCGGCGACCGCGGCGAGCGCGGCCACGCTCGTGAGCGCGGCGGACAGCGAGAACCACTCGGCCATGAAGCCGATCGCGGGCGGTCCGAGCAGCATGCCGCCATAGCCCAGCGTGGAGGCGACGGCCACCCCGGACGGCCCGGTCAGCGCACCGGCCCGCTCCACGGCGACCGGGAAGAGATTGGCGAGCCCGAGCCCGGTGACGGCGAAGCCGGCCAGCGCGGCCCACACGGAGGGGGCGAGCGAGCCGAGCAGCATGCCCGCCGCCGCGACCGTGCCGCCGGCGATCACGGTCCGGGCCCGGCCGAGCCGGGCCAGCAGCGTCGTCCCGGTCAGCCGGCCCAGGGTCATGGCGAGCGCGAAACACGCGTACCCGACGGCGGCCGTGCCCGCGGAGGCCGCCAGGTCCTGCTGGAGATGGAGCGCGCCCCAGTCGGCCATGGCACCCTCGCCGTAGGCGGTGCACAGCGCGACCAGCCCGAACACGAAGACCAGTCGCCGGGATCCGCCGGGCCGGGGTGCCCGCCCCTGGTCCGACGGCGCCGGACGCGTCCCCGGCGCGGGCGTGGGCGGCTCCAGCCGCAGCAGGGCGCGCCCGGCCACGGCGGTGACGAGCAGCCCGATCACCGCCAGGCCGAGCAGATGACGGGTGGGGGAGAGGGCGCCGGCGACCAGCCCGCCGAGCCCCGCGCCCAGCATTCCGCCCAGGCTGAAGGCGGCGTGGAAGCTGGGCATGACCGGCCGGCGCAGGGCGGCCACCAGATCGACGGCGGCACTGTTGAAGGCGACGTTGATCCCGCCGTACGCGCCGCCGAACAGCAGCAGTACGGCGCCGAGGGCAGGCGCGGAGTGGGTGAGCGGGGGCAGGGAGATGCTGAGCGACAGCAGCACGGCGCAGACCACGGTGACCGGATGGCTGCCGTAGCGGCGGCACAGGCGCCCGGTCAGGGTCATGGTCAGCACGGCCCCCGCGGAGACGCCGAGCAGCGCGAGCCCGAGCGCGCCGGCGGAGGCGTGCGTCTGGTGCTTGATGTCGGGGATGCGGACGACCCAGCCCGCGAAGAGGAAGCCGTCGACGGCGAAGAAGGCGGTGAGCGCCGTGCGCAGGCGGCGCAGGGAGCTGCCGGGACCCGGCACGACGCTGTGCGTTCGGGTTTTGTTTATTTGCGGCACAAATTCAGCGTAGGGTTGCCCCGGGCGACACCGCAAGGGCGGGGCGGCGCCCGCGGAAACGGTCGCGAAGGGGTACGGCGATGACGGGCGGTGCCGGGTGCAGGGCCGCCGATGTTCCGGGAGGGACCCTCGCCGCGGAGTGCCTCCGCCGAACTCTGCCGGCTCCGCACCGACTTCCCGAGGGGTGCGGCCGCAGGGCCTCACCCGGCAGGGGGCTGCCCCGACGACGGACGGGTTCTCGCCGTCACCCGGTCCGGGGACTGCCCTCCCTTTCGCCGGTGTACGGCACACCGGTTGCCCCGGCGCCCGGCTCCGGGCGTCCATGGACCCCCGAGACCGCCTTGACCTGCGGCGACTTGGAGCCGCTGGCCGGAATGCGCGGTCAACATGGCCCGCTGCGCGGCCGCTTAGGGCCCGTCGCCCACAGTCCCCGCGCGAATACAGGTCGGTTAATGCTTGCGCACGAGCTGGTTGCGGGCGGGTGAGCGCGCCATGATGGCCCCATGACGTTGGCCTCGCGCGCATTCGCGCAACTGGCGACCTGGCCGGATCTGAATCAGGCGGTACCGAGCTGCGGGCTGGGACAGGCCGTCAGCTCGGCGCAGGGCGAGATCGCCCACTTCCACTCGGACCGTGATGTCGATCTGCGGCTGACCGACCGGTGCATCCGGCGGTTCGCCAAGGACCTCCGGGGCTCGGGCGCCATCCGGATCGTGCCGGGCTCCCAGTGGGTGACCCTGCGCCTCGACGCCGCGAGCGACGTCGACCTGCTGCTCACCCTGGTGAGCGTGGCACTCCAGGCCCAGCAGTCCTGGCCCGACCCGGCCGACCGGCCACCGGTGGGGTGCAACGACCAACGCGGGGCGGGGTTCGTCAGCGCCGACCACAGCGGCAGGTGAGGTCCGGGCCGACGGTGGCTCGGCGGTTCACACGGCGAGGACGCCGACGCCCGCCTCCTCGAAGCGCTGCACCATGCGCTCGTCCACCGCCGTGTCCGTCACCAGGGTGTTCACCAGTTCGGTGCCGCAGATCCGGGCGAACGCCCGCCGGCCCAGCTTGCTGGAGTCCGCGGCGACGACAACCCGCTCCGCGCGCTCGCACAGCAGGCGGTTGATCGCGGCCTCCGCCTCGTCGTGGGCCGCCGCACCGTGCCCGGCGTCGAACGCGACGACACCGAGCACGGCCACGTCGAGCGTGATCTGCCCGAGCACCCCGTCCGCGAGCGGGCCGATGAGTTCGTACGACTGCGGGCGCGCCACCCCGCCGGTCACCACGATCTTGAACTGGGGGCGGACGGCCAGCTCGTTGGCGATGTTCAGCGCGTTGGTGACGACCGTCAGCGCCGGTGAGCCGGTGGCCAGATCCCCGCGTACGGCGAGCGCGCGGGCCACCTCCGTGGTGGTCGTGCCGCCCGTCAGTCCCACCGCCTCGCCCGGCGCGAGAAGGCCGGCCACCGCCTTGGCGATCCGCTGCTTCTCGGAGGCGCGCCGCGCCGTCTTGTAGCGCAACGGGAGTTCGTACGACACCCCGTGCACCACCGCGCCGCCCCGGGTGCGGACCAGCATCTGCTGTTCCGCGAGCTGGTCGAAGTCCCTGCGGATCGTCGCCGCCGACACCGCCAGCTCGGCCGCCGCCTCCTCGACCTCCAGCCGGCCGCGCTCGACGAGCAGCTCCAGCAGCGCCTTCCAGCGGGCGTCCCGGGACATCCCCACCCTCCGTTCTCCGGTCGTTCTTTCGACCTCCCGTGACCCTAGCGCACCTCACTCTGCGCCCGGATGCTTGATTGTGCTCGAAAATTCGCTATATCTTGCAGGAACAATCAGCAGGGAGGGTGTCGGCATGACATATGTCGAGGACGAGCTGAACAGCCAGCCCGAGTGCTGGACCCGGGCGGCGGCCGAGGCCGGACGGCACCGCGAGGCGCTCCCGCGGCCCGGCGAGCGGGTCGCCGTCGTGGGCTGCGGGACCTCGTACTTCATGGCGCAGGCGGTGGCCGCGCTGCGCGAGGGCGCCGGGCAGGGCGAGACCGACGCGTTCGCCGCCTCCGAGTTCCCGCACGGGCGGTCGTACGACCGGGTCGTCGCCCTCACCCGCTCCGGCACCACCACCGAAGTGCTGCGGCTGCTGGGCGAGTTGGGCGACCGTACGGTCACCACCGCGATCACCGCCGACCCGGACACCCCCATCTCCTCCGCCGCCGGACACCTCGTCGTCCTGGACTTCGCCGACGAACGCTCCGTCGTCCAGACCCGGTTCGCCACCACCGCCCTCACCCTGCTGCGCGCCCACCTCGGCCTGCACAGCGAGTCCACCGTCACCGACGCGCGCACGGCCCTCCGGGAAACCCTGCCCGAACAGCTCGTCAATCGCACCCAGTTCACCTTCCTCGGGCGCGGCTGGACGGTCGGACTCGCCCATGAGGCCGCGCTGAAGATGCGCGAGGCCGCGCAGTGCTGGACCGAGTCCTACCCGGCGATGGAGTACCGGCACGGACCGATCAGCATCACCACCGAGTCCACCGCCACCTGGATGTTCGGCGAGGCACCCGACGGGCTCGCCGAACAGGTCCGCGCCACCGGCGGACTGTGGACCGCGGGCACCCTGGACCCGCTCGCCGAACTGGTCCGCGCCCAGCGGCTCGCGGTCGCCGTCGCCGCTGCGCGCGGCCTCGACCCGGACCGGCCCCGCCACCTCACCCGCTCGGTGATCCTCGCCTCCTGACACCGCGCCCGGAAGGACACCCCCGTGCCTCTCGCGTCAACCGGTGAGCTGGTCGCCCGGGCCGCCGCGGCCCGCTCCGCCGTCGCCGCGTTCAACGTCATCACCCTGGAACACGTCGAGGCCGTCATCGCCGGCGCCGAGTCGGCCGGGGCGCCCGTCGTCCTCCAGGTCAGCGAGAACGCCGTCAAGTTCCGCTACGGACGGCTGCTGCCGCTGGCCCGCGCCGCGGTCGCCGCCGCCGAACGCGCCGCCGTGCCCGTCGCGTTGCATCTCGACCATGTGCAGAGCGACGACCTGCTCCGCCAGGCGCCCGGCGCGGGCTTCAGCTCGGTGATGTACGACGCCGCCCGGCTGCCGTACGCCGAGAACCTCGCCGCCACCCGGGCCGCCGCCGACTGGGCGCACGCCCAAGGGCTCTGCATCGAGGCCGAGTTGGGACAGATCGGCGGCAAGGACGGCCGCCCCCCGCTGGACGCCCACGCCCCCGGCGCCCGCACCGACCCCGACCAGGCGCGGGACTTCGTCCGCCGGACCGGGGTCGACGCCCTCGCCGTCGCCATCGGCAGCGTGCACGCGATGACCACCCGCACCGCCGCCCTCGACCACGCCCTGCTCAAGCGGCTCTCCGCCGCGCTGCACATCCCGCTCGTGCTGCACGGCTCCTCCGGCGTGCCGGACGACGGACTCGTCGCGGCGGTCGCCGGCGGCATCGCCAAGGTCAACGTCGGCACCGCCCTCAACGCGGCCATGACCCGCGCCATCCGCACCTTCCTCGCCGCCCGCCCCGAAGCCGTCGACTCCCGCACCTACCTGAGCGTGGGCCGCGAGGCGATGGCCACCGAGGTACGCCGCATCATCGGCGTGCTGGGTGCGAGGGCGACGGGGCGGTGATGGGTTGGTGGTTGTCGGGGGTGGTGCGGCGGTGGGGTTGCTGGTCGTCGGCGGGTGTGTCGGTGCGGTAGGCACACCGACTGGCCACACGCCCGCGCACGCCTCCGTGAGATGCTCAGCCCCGCTTGATCGCCCGCAGCACCACGAACTTCGGGTCGCTGGCCACCAGCTCGCTGTTGCCGAACAACCGCTTCAGCTTCACGTGGTACCCCAGGTGCCGGTTACCGATCACCCACAGCTCGCCGCCCGTCCGCAGCGCCCGCTTCGCCCCGGTGAACATGCGCCACGCCGTTGCGTCGGTCGTCGCCTGGTGGGAGTGGAACGGCGGATTGTTCAGGACCAGGTCCACACTGTCGTGGGCCACCCCGGCCAGCCCGTCCCCGACCCGGAACTCCGCGTGGCCGGGTACCCCGTTGGCCTTGTACGTCGCCTCCGCCGAGGCGACGGCCTGGAACGACTCGTCCACGAACAGCACCTCGGCCGACGGATCGGCCAGCGCCACCGCCGTACCGACGACACCGTTGCCGCACCCCAGGTCCACCACGCGCCCCGCGCCCGGGGCGGGCAGATGCCCCAGGAGGAAACGGGTGCCGATGTCGAGCCGGTCGGCGCAGAACACACCGGCTTGGTTGACGACCGTACGGCCGGAGATCGCGCCGATGCCGTCCGGCAGCGCGTAGCTGTACGGCCACGGGTTCGCGGGCCGCTCCAGCGCCGGGTCCGGGGTGCAGAAGATCAGCCGGGCCTTCTGCCGGGCCAGCGAGGTCCGGGTCGGCCCGAGAATCCGCTCGAACAACTGGAGCGTGGAGGTGTGGATCTCCTTCACCATGCCGGTGCCGACCACGACCGTGCCCGCGTGCACCCCGGGCGCCAGCCGCAGCAGCTGGTCCTCCAGCAGCGCCAGGCTCTTCGGCACCCGCACCAGCAGCACGTCCACCCGCTCCGGTGGCGGGTCCTGGGTGGTGAGCAGCTGGACCGCCCCGGGCTGCACCCCGGCGCGCGCCAGGTTGACCCGGGTCGCCTCCTGGCTCAGGAAGGAGTCGGTGATCTGCGTCGGCCGGTGCTCCGCCAGGGCGGTCACCAGCGCACCCCAGCGGTCGCCGACCACGACGACCGACCCGGTGAGCGGCACCCCCTCCTCGGCCAGATGGCTCAGCAGGTACGCGTCGGAGGCGTCCCAGGCACGCAGCCGGTCGCGGGGATCCTCGGGGAAACGGGTCAGCTCGACCTCGCCCCACGGTGTCGTCATACGCTCGCTCATCGTGCCTCCAGGCTAGCGGAGCCGCAGCTCAGCGAGGGTGGGGGCAGGATGGGGGCATGGATGCGGAGCTGTTTCCGAGGGAGCGCGCGCAGGTCGCGCCGGGCGCCGTGCACGTCCCGGACTGGCTCGACCCCGACCGGCAGCGCGAACTGCTCGCCGCCTGCCGGGCGTGGGCGCGGCCCCCGGCCGGCCTGCGCACGGTGCACACCCCCGGCGGCGGCACGATGACCGCGCGGCAGGTCTGTCTGGGCTGGCACTGGTATCCGTACACCTACGCCCGTACGGCCGTCGACGGCGACGGCGCGCCCGTGAAGCCCTTCCCGGCCTGGCTCGGCGCCCTGGCCCGGCGCGCCGCCGCCGACGCGCTCGGCCCGCAGGACCACCACGCCTACGACATCGCACTGATCAACTTCTACGACGGCACCGCCCGCATGGGGATGCACCGCGACAGCGACGAGCGGGCGGACGCGCCGGTGGTCTCGCTGAGCCTCGGCGACAGCTGCGCGTTCCGCTTCGGCAACACCGGGACCCGCGGCCGGCCGTACACCGATGTGGAGCTGCGCAGCGGCGACCTGTTCGTCTTCGGCGGACCGTCCAGGCTCGCCTATCACGGCGTGCCCCGCGTGCACCCGGGCACCGCACCGCCCTGGCTGGGCCTGACGGGACGGCTGAACATCACCCTGCGGGTGAGCGGCCGGTAACCGGCGGCGCGGGCCACCAGCGGAGCGGATCATGGGAGACTCGCCCTCATGAGCGGCAAGGATTCCCGGACGGCGGGGGAGCGGACCACCTCGAGGGCGCGGCTGGACCGGGGGCGCGGTGCGCTCGGACCCGCGCTGGAGCTGGTGCACACCGGACGCGCCCCGACCCGGGCCGTGCTCACCGCCGAACTCGGCGTCACCCGGGCCACGGCCGGAGCCGTCGCCGCCGAACTGGAGGCGCTGGGCCTGATCCGGGTGGACGCCCGGCCGGGCGCGCCGGCCGGCGCCCAGGGCCGCCCCTCGCACCGGCTGGAGGTCGCCGAGGACGGCCCGGTGGCCCTCGCCGCACAGGTCCACGCCGACGGCTTCCGCGCCGCACTCGTCGGCCTGGGCGGACGCATCGTGGCGACCGCGCCCGGCTGCGAGACCATCGACGCCGACCCGGCGAAGGTGCTCGGCTCCGTGGTGGAGGCGGGCGCCGAACTGCTGCGCAGCACCGGCCGCCGGTGCGTGGGCGCCGGACTCGCCGTGCCGTCCGCCGTCGCCGAACCCGACGGCCTCGCCCTCAACCCGCTGCACCTGGCCTGGCCCGTGGGCGCCCCGGTCCGCCGTATCTTCGCGGAGTGCGTCCGCGAGGCCGGGATCACCCAGCCCGCCTTCGCCGGCAACGACGTCAACCTCGCCGCCCTCGCCGAGCACCGGCACGGCGCCGGCCGGGGCGCCCGGGACCTGCTGTGCGTGGCCACCGGCCACCGGGGCGTCGGCGGCGCGCTGGTGCTGGACGGCCGTCTGCACACCGGGAGTTCGGGTCTCGCCCTGGAGGTCGGCCACCTCACCGTGAACCCGGAGGGCCGCCCCTGCCACTGCGGCAGCCGGGGCTGCCTGGACGTCGAGGCGGACCCGTTGGCGCTGCTGGTCGAGGCGGGCCGGGAGCCGGGCCCCGAGGTCTCCCTGCTCCAGCAGGCCAACGACCTGCTGCGCACCCAGTACGACGATCCCGCCGTCCGCACCGCGGCCGAGGCCCTGATCGACCGCCTCGGCCTCGGCCTGGCCGGGCTGGTCAACATCCTCAACCCCGACCGCATCATCCTCGGCGGCCTGCACCGCACCCTGCTGGACGCCGACCCCGGCCGGCTGCGCGCGGTCGTCGCCGACCGCAGCCTGTGGGGGCAGAGCGGCGGGGTGCCGATTCTGCCGTGCACCCTGAACCACAACAGCCTGGTCGGCGCGGCGGAACTGGCCTGGCAGCCGGTGCTGGACGACCCGCTGGAGGCACTGCGGTGACCCGTGACCAGGCCGCCGACGGTCTCCCTTCGAAGGACCTGCCCACTCCCGTACCCCCTTCGAAGGACCTCCCCGCGGTGGAACTGCTGCCCGCCGGACGCATCCGGCTGGTGGAGACGGCCCCGCCCGGGCTGTCACCGCAGCACCGCTCACTGATGGACCGCCGCTGGGCGGAGGCGGTACGGGCCAACCCCGCGCTGTTCGACGGCCCGGTGGCCGCTCTGACCGGGCTGGCCCGTGACGGATCCGACGGCGTGGTCCTGTCCTGGGCCCGGGCCACCTACCGCTGCCGGACCCTGCGCGGCGTACCGGACGCCCCCGCGCTGTGCTCGCTGTTCGTGTCGGTGGTGCAGCCGTGCCCGGACGGGCGGGTGCTGGTGGGCCGCATGTCCGCGTCGACGGCGACACCGGGCCGCTGGCAGCTGCCCGGCGGAACCCTCGAACCCCCGCCCGCCGACGCCGGGCTGGACGGCACGAGCCTGCGCCTGCACGCGGCCCGCGAACTGGCCGAGGAGACCGGATCCGGCACCCCGGCCGACGCCCTGACCCCCTGGCTGACCACCCGGAGCGCCCGCGGCAGCGTCGGCGTGCTGTTCCTGGCCCCGCCCCGCTCGGAGCGCGAACTCCGCGCCGACTACGCTCAGTTGGTGAGCCGGGAGACCGCCCGCGGCGCGGACCCCGAGTTCGACCGCGTCGAGCTGATCGGCTCCCCGGCCGGCCTCGCCCGCCTGCCCGGCCCCCGCACCGACTACCTGGAACCGGTGCTACGGCACTACACGCGGACCTCGCCCTGAACCAGGGGATCACCCGCACCCGTACCCGGCACGTCCCCCGGCCGGGACCGCTGCGCCCAGCGGACCGCCGGCGGCGCCAGCAGCCCCGCACAGACGAACACGGCGCCCATGGCGATCCAGCCCGGCTCGCCCGCACCGAGACAGAGCCAGGCCAGTGCGGACGGCGCCGCCACGCCGGCCAGTCCGCTGCCGAAGCTGAACACCCCCGAGTACTGGCCCTGTGCATGGGCCGGGGCGAGCGCGTAACGCAGCTCGAACGAGCCCGCGGCATGGCGCAGTTCACCGAGGGTGTGCACGCCCACCCCGGCCAGGATCAGCAGCACCGCGGCCCAGCCGGGCAGGCCGGCGGCCAGACCCATGAGGGACATCCCGGCCAGGAAGGCGAGGCCCGCCTGCCGCCAGGCCCGTGCGGCCCTGTCCGTGGTGTCGACCCGGCCGCCGGTCCTGACCTGGAGGAAGATCACCATGACGGTGTTGAGCAGCACACCGGCGCCGGCGAACCAGCGCGGCGCGTGCGTGTGACCGACGATCCACAGCGGCAGCGCGAAGAGCAGCACCGCGCCGTGCAGGGACATGATGCCGTCGAGCACGGTGATCAGCAGGTACCGGTGGTCCCTGAGCGCCGTCCAGCGGCCCGGGCCGGCCGCGCCCGTCGGGACCGGCACGGCCGGCAGCCCGGGCAGCCGGCTGACGATCGCGGCGGTGGCCAGGAAACTGAGGGCGTTGCCCAGCACGAGACAGAGATACGCCGTGTGCGTGTCCAGCTGCACGACGAGCGCGGCCGGCAGCGCAGCGAGGGTGTGGGCCAGGTTGACGGCGGCACGCAGATAGGCCCTGAATCGCGCCGGTTGCGGACCGGCGAGACCGCGCACCAGCGGTGCACGGGCCGCCCGACTGGCCGAGCCGGCCAGCTCGGTCAGGCAGACCACCACCGTGAACAGCCAGAACGAGCGGACCAGGACCAGCATCGACATGGCCACGGCCTGCGCCGTGAGCGTCACCAGATACACCCCGCGCGGGCCGCGCCGGTCGGCGATCCGCCCCACCGGGATCCCGGACAGCAGCCCGACCAGGGCACCGACACCCATGCCGAGACCGACCCGCGCCGCCGACAGGCCCACGGAGCGGGTGAAGAAGACGGCGGCCGTCAGCGCGAACACGCTGCTGCCGAGCATGTTCACAAAGCTGGCGACCGCCAGGGTCCGCCTCGGGCCCGGCTCCGGCAGGATGCCGCGCGCCACGAGCCAGGACGTCTCGTGGCCGCGGTTCGATGCCTGTGTTCTCAACGGTCCCCCATCTCCGCCCGTCGTCGTCCGACGGAGCCCACTGCGCCGACGGGGGAGTATGCGGAGCGCGGAGCGGCCAGCGAAAGGCCTGCTCAGCGGGGGAAGAGTCACATCCGGAACGGGAACGATCCCGGCTGCCCGCAGCGTTGGAGATACACGAGAGGGTCGCCCGGAAGGCGTTGTTGGCCGGTCGGGGCGGTGTGCTCAGACGGCCCCCGCAGGCCTACGCGGGCGCGCGACCAGTTCCCCGCCGCAGTTGGGGCAGACCTGCGCCAGCGCCTCGCCGCACGCCTCGCAGAACGTGCACTCGTACGAGCAGATCAGGGCCGGCCCGTCCGCCGGCAGGGCGGTGGTCGTACAGCGCTCGCAGCGGTCGCGCATCTCCAGGGGCATGGCGGATCGTCTCCTCGGCATGAACAGGCGGTATGTCCCGCCCATCCTCCGAAGCCGGGGATCGCGCCGAAACCAGCGGCCGGGACAGGAACCGACATGATCGAGCCACGGTCCGCCCCGCCGCCGGCTCACTTCCAGTCGACGCCGAACGCCCTCCCGGGGTGCTCGCCGAGGATGCGGTCCACCAGTTCCGCACCCACCGCCGCCACCAGCCGGTCCCGCACCCGGCGCAGCAGGTACGGCATCCCCGGCCCGCCGTCGACCGAGCGCGCACCGGCGACGACGGTGTCCCCGCCGAGGAGCAGCCGGTCCCCGAACCCGGCCTCGGCCAGCGCCCGTACGGCCTCCGGCATCCGCCAGTCCGTGGCGTGATGGGCCCGGGACGGCCCGTCGAAGGCCAGCCAGCAGCCGGACGCGGCGGCCTCCCGCTGCACCACCGGATCGGGCGAGCGGTTCAGGTGCCCGAGCACCACCCGGTCACCGGGCACCCCCAACTCGCCGCACAGCAGGTCGAGTACGTCCAGTGGACCGGTACCCATTTCCAGGTGTACGGCGATGGGCGCGCCGGTGGCATGGTGTGCCTCGGCCGCCGCGGCCATGGTCCAGCGGGCGTGCGCGTCGAGGGAATGGAAGCCACCCGCCACCTTGATCAGCCCGGCCCGCACCCCCGTCGTACCGATGCCCTCGGTCAGTTCGGTGACGAACACCTCGGCCAGCCGGCCACGCAGCCCGTCCAACAACTCCGCGCTGTAGTGCGCCGCCTGGTGCAGCCCCGTGGCGCACACCAGCCGTATCCCGGACCTCAGGGACAGCGCGGCCAGCTCCGCCGCCCGCCGGCCCATGCCGTACGGCGTCCACTGCACGACCGCGGCGCCGCCCGCCGCCCGGAACGCCTCCAGCTCGGCCTCGGCGGCGGCGACATCGGCCAGCTCCTGCCCGGGCAGCAGCGGACTGCGCAGGAAGAGATGGTCATGCGCGTCGCACAGGCCCAGCTCCTCGGGCCGGATGTCCCCGAGGACCGTGCGGACGCCGGTCACCACTGCCGGCCGCGGGGGAGCAGGGCGCGACCGGGGGCGGAGAGATGGAGCACCTGGAAGACATCGCCGTCGGCCTTCGGCGTGTCGTGCTCCCAGAGGGAGAAGTGGACGACCTCCCAGGCGCGCGTGTCCACGGCGGACGCCGCCAGCACCGCGCCGTCCTCCGCAGCCAGCCGCTCGGTCTCGGCCGCCGCGTCCGCCATGAACGCGGCCAGCTCCACGCCCTCGGGCACCGGCAGCCGCCTGCGTACGGCGTACGACGCGGCGGAACCGGAGGCGCTGCCCTCCTCGAACGCCAGACCCGACCACTGCCGTATCTCCGGCCGCCCGAAGCTGTCGACCGGACCCTGGAACAGCCCTCCCCACAGGAAGCTGTTCATGCCTTCCATGGTGTTCCAGAGGTAGAACGGTCCGTACTGGTTCACCGGGGAGCCGTGCACCCCCCGCTCGCGCATCACATAGGTCTTGATGCCCAGGCCGTCCCAGTCGTCCAGGAGATGGCCGACGCGGCCGACGCGGGAGCGGATGACGCCCATGTCGTAGTCCGCGGGCAGGGTGAACTCGTACTGCATCGCATGCATGCGGGCTCCCTCTCAGGCGGGGTAGTCGTCGTGGACATGGGCGTCCCACTCGGTCGTGGTGCCGTCCGCGGCGGCCTCCACCACGGCGAGGTGGGTCATGAACGTGCGCGGCCCGGCGCCGTGCCAGTGCCATTCCTCCGGCTCGATCCAGACGGTGTCGCCCGCGCGGATCTCCTCCACCGCACCGCCCCTGCGCTGCACCAGCCCCTCGCCCTCCAGGACGTGCAGCACCTGTCCGTGCGGATGCCGGTGCCAGGCCGTGTGGGCGCCCGGGGCGAAGTGGACGTTGAACATGCGCAGCCGGGAAGGGGCGGCCGGGGCGGCTATCTCGTCCAGCCAGACCGTGCCGGTGAAGTTCTCCGCCGGGCCCCGCACGGTGTCGGGACGCCGTCTGGTGATGTGCACGTGGCTCACTTCTCCTGTCGGGGGGTAGGGGCGAGCAGGGAGAGCAGTCCGCGGACGCCCGCGTCGAAGGCGGCGGGGGAGCCGGAGGCCCGGGCGAGGACATAGCCGCCCTGCACGGTCGCGACGACCGCGGCACCGATCTCCGCGCCGTCCAGCTCGGGCGCGAACTGCCCCTGCTGTTTGCCCTCCTCGACGATCCCGGCGATCCGCGACCGGATCCACGCGATCGTCTCGTCCACCGGGGCGCGCAGCTCGTCGCTGGCGATCACGTCCGGGTCCATGGTCAGCCGGCCGATCGGGCAGCCGCGCAGCACATCGCGTTCGCGCAGCAGATACGCCTCGATCCGCTCGTACGGCGTGCCCGGACCGTCCAGGGCCCGCTCGGCGGTGGCGCGCAGCTCCTGCGCGGTCCGCCGGATCGCGGCCAGGGCGAGGTCCGGCTTGCCCTTGAAGTGGTGGTACATGCTGCCCTGGCCCGCGCCGGCGCGCTCCAGGATCGCTTTGGGGCTCGTGCCCACGTAGCCGCGCTCCCACAGCAGCTCGCGGGTGGACTCGATCAGTCGTTCCGGGGTGCTCATGAGATCACTGTACATACTAGTAGTTACAGTCCGCCAGTCCCTGTCCCGGAACAGGGGGCCGCTTCGCCTCCGGCGAGATACGGCAGAACGCCGCGCGCCCCGCGGGCCGTGGCCCGCGGGGTCGACGCGAGGGCGGGGTCACCGCCCGGTCAGCCGGGGACGGCCGACCGGGCGGGAGCTGGCGCGGCGGCGGCGTGCGCCACCGCGGGTGCGGTGGCCGCGCTTGCCGGTGCGGGGCCGGTACTCCCCGGCGCGCCCGCGCTCGCCACCGGAGCCACCGACAGCGGCGCTCCTGTTCCCGCGCCCGCGGGTACGGCGGTCCCGGCGCCGACGGGGGTGGCTCGGGGCGTCACGGCGGCCGGTCCGACGCGGACGGGCTCCGGAGCGGGCCGTGTCTCGGGCGTGGTGTGCGGCGCATGCGCCGGCTGGGTGCGCACTGCTGCCGTCGCGGGCAGCGTGAACCATACGACCTTGCCGTTCTCGCCGTCGGGCCGCGCGCCCCAGCTCTCGCTCACCGCGGCCACCATCGCCAGCCCCCTCCCGCAGGTGGCCAGCGGGGTGGCGTCCAGCGGGTCCAGGGCGTCGGTCAGGGCCGGCGCGTCCGACAGGTCCGCCGTGTCCGTCGCGCCCGCGGCCTCGGCCGGTACGGGGAGGCGCGGGTCGTTGTCGCGCACCGAGACGGTGAGCCGGTCCGGCAGCAGTTCCAGCTCGACGGTGCACGACTTGTCGGGTCTCGCATGCCGGTGGACGTTGCTCAGCAGCTCCGTCACGCCGAGCGCGGCCCGGTCTATCAACGGGTCCAGATGCCAGTAGCGCAACTGCGCAGATACGATTCTGCGGACCTGGCCGATCCGCGACGGCAGGGCTTGGAGCTCCACCGTGCAGTGCCTGCTTGGATGACTGATCACGGCTGCGACTCCCCGATGTAGAGGTCCTGAAGGACCGGAAGAACACGGAGAACAACGGATCCAGCAGGGTGCTTGCGTCCAAACGTCCGCCTGCTGTCGTGGCCGGCGGGCTGGTTCGCAGCGTTATCGCCGGTAAACCCAGAGTGACGTGAGACCAGCGTGACGCAGCGGCAGCGCTCCCGCAACTCGCCGCGACCGGATGACCCCGCCCGGTGCCCGCACCCGGGAACCGGCACCCACGCGCATCGGCGCAGCGGTGCACCGGCCGGCATGCAGGCACACCGGCGCCCGGGCGGCGCGGCGTTCAGTTGCCGCGCCCGGCCGCGCGCCGCACCGCCTCGATGAACCGCCGTGCCGCGGGCGGCCCGGACCGGCCCGGTGCCGGGTCCTGCTCGCCCAGTGTGAGCAGATACCGCGTGCCGTTGAGATCGGCCAACGCCCGGTCGTCCGGGGCGTACCACGGCTTGGACGCGCGCACCGCCTGCACCGGCGCGCTGTCGATCTCGCTGCCGTAGCTGGTCAGCAACTCCAGCCTGCCGCCGTTGATCCGGACCTGCCCGGCCCGGGTGAGCGAACGCATCCGCTTGCCGATCCGCACGCCCGTGGCCGTGAACTCCGGCTCCGCCATTCCCTGCCGCCCCCTTGTAGCTGTTCCCGTGGCTCTCCTGCTCCTGACTGCGCCCCCGTTCGGGACGATCGTCCCGTCGCGTGCAGTCTGCCCCGATGCGGCGAGGAGCACCAGTACGCACGAGGCACATGAGTACGGAGCCCGGAGCACTCGCGCCAGTGCGCTCCGGCCGCCTCGCACGCCTGTGCCCCAGCGTGCCTTGGAGTGGCTGAAAGATGTGTTTATGCAGGTGGGAAGCGGTGCTAAAGATGCCTATGCTCGAGGTGTCGGCCACGCGAGGCGTCGTCGGCGCACAGCCTAAGGAGCCCGCCGTGAGCATCACCCCCCAGACCCGGACCGGCGCCACCCTCGACGTCGACCGCAGCGACGCCGCCTACCGTGACTGGCTCAAAGAGGCCGTCCGCAAGGTCCAGGCCGATGCCAACCGCTCGGCGGACAGCCACCTGCTGCGCTTTCCGCTGCCCGAACACTGGGGCATCGACCTCTACCTCAAGGACGAGTCGACGCATCCGACCGGCAGCCTCAAGCACCGCCTCGCGCGCTCGCTGTTCCTCTACGGCCTCTGCAATGGCTGGATCCGCCCCGGTCGCCCGGTGATCGAGGCGTCCAGCGGCTCGACGGCCGTCTCGGAGGCGTACTTCGCGAAGCTGATCGGCGTGCCCTTCATCGCGGTCATGCCGCGCACGACCAGCGCCGAGAAGTGCCGTCTGATCGAGTTCCACGGCGGCCAGTGCCACTTCGTGGACGACTCCCGGAAGATGTACGAGGAGTCCGCCCGCCTCGCAGCGGAGACCGGCGGCCACTACATGGACCAGTTCACCTACGCCGAGCGGGCCACCGACTGGCGCGGCAACAACAACATCGCCGAATCCATCTTCCGCCAGATGGAACTGGAGCGGTTCCCGGAGCCCGCCTGGATCGTCGCCACGGCCGGCACCGGCGGCACCTCCGCGACGCTGGCCCGCTATGTCCACTACATGCAGCACGACACCCGCATCTGTGTGGCCGACCCGGAGAACTCCTGCTTCTTCGAGGGCTGGACCACCGGCGACCCGGACGTCACCTGCGACTGCGGTTCCCGGATCGAGGGCATCGGCCGGCCGCGCATGGAGCCGAGCTTCGTGCCCGGCGCGATCGACCGGATGATGAAGGTGCCGGACGCGGCCAGCGTCGCCGCCGTACGGGCTCTGGAGCGGGCGATCGGCCGCAAGGCGGGCGGTTCCACGGGCACCGGACTGTGGAGCGCGCTGAAGATCGTCTCCGAGATGGTGGCCGAGGGCCGTCGGGGCAGCGTCGTCACCCTGCTGTGCGACCCTGGCGACCGCTACCTCGACAAGTACTACTCGGACACCTGGCTCGAGGAACAGGGCCTGGACATCACGCCCTACACCGCGGCGATCGAGACCCTGCTGACCACCGGGGTGTGGCCGGACTGACCCGGAGAGGGCGAACAGCTCACTCGAACACGCCGGGCCGCGCTCTAGGCGAGCCGTCCCTCCAGAGCCTTCATCGCCTGTCCGAAGGCCCGGCCCACCGCAGGGCGGGCCAGGCGGCACGCCAGACGGAACGGGGACGTGCCGTCGAGGGCGAAGGTCATCCGCACCCGGGTACCGGCGCCCGCCGGATCGAGGCGCCACTCCTCGACCCAGGCACGGGCGCCCGGGACGTCGGTCACGTCGACCCGGTAGGCGTACACCGTGGGCGCCTCCGCCTCCAGCACGGTCTCCCGGAAGCGGACGCCGCCGCGCAGCCGTACCTCGCGACCGCCCTCGGTGGGCCGGGCGGAGGCCACCGCGGAGAACCACTGCGGCCAGCCGGGCACATCCTCGGCGAGCGCGTGGAAGACCCTGCCCGGGGCGGCGGCCAGCTCCCGGGTGAAGGCGAGCCGCACCGGCGCGGACGCGACGAACTCCGGTCCGACCGGACGCAGACGCTGAGCCATGACGGCGAACTCCTCGTGAAGTCCCGTAAGTCCGCTACGAACGCGGGGCGTTGACGGTCAGCGTAGTTGACGGTACGTCAGATGTCGTCGTCCGATTCGGATTCCGGTTCCGGCTCGCCCGCGACGATCAGCCGTGGCAGATACTCGGAGATCTCCGCGCGCGCCGCGGCCGGCAGGCCCGCGTCGGTCACGAGCGTGTCCACCTGCTCCAGCGTGGCGAACGAACTAAGGCCCACCGTGCCCCACTTGGTGTGGTCGGCGACCACCACGACCTGGCGCGCGGAGTGCACCAGGCGGCGGTTGGTCTCGGCCTCCGCGAGGTTCGGCGTGGACAGGCCCGCCTCGACCGATATCCCGTGCACCCCGAGGAACAGCACGTCGAAGTGGAGCGCGGCGATCGCCTGGTCGGCCACCGGCCCCACCAGCGAGTCCGACGGGGTGCGCACCCCACCGGTCAGCACCACCGTGGCCGCGCCGGGCCGCTGCCCCGCGGTGCGCTGCGCCGCGTGGAAGACATCGGCGACCCGCACCGAGTTCGTCACCACGGTCAGGTCCGGCACCTCCAGCAGGTGCTGCGCGAGCGCGTAGGTCGTCGTACCGCCGGACAGGGCGATCGCCGTGCCGGGCGTGACCAGCCGGGCGGCGCTGCGGGCGATGTCCTCCTTGGCGCTCAGCTCCAGCCCGGACTTCGCCTCGAACCCGGGCTCGTGGGTGCTCGCCTCCACCACCGGCACCGCCCCGCCGTGCACCTTCTCCAGCACACCCTGGCGGGCGAGCGCGTCCAGGTCCCGGCGGACGGTCATGTCCGAGACGCCGAGCTTGCGGGTCAGCTCGTTGACCCGCACTCCGCCCCGGCGCCGGACCTCGTCCAGGATCAGGGCGCGGCGCTGCTCCGCGAGCAGGTTCTGATTCTCGCTCACGTACGCTCCGGTCCTTTCGCCGCCACTCGTCCGAAACACCCTCCGTGCCGCCTCCGACCAGGACGTTCCGTCCGTTCGAAGGTGCGCGGGCGTCCATCTTTTCACGGGCGGGTACGGGGTGCGCCACCAGCCGTACACGATGCGCACACGCCACTGCGGTCACCGCTGTCACGTCCGCCCCGCCGGTCCTGCTGACCAGGCAGGCATCCGCGATCCCGGCGACCCTCGCGGTCCTGCTGCTCCTGGCCGCACGGCTCGCCGTACACACCACCGGGCTCGCCCGCGATCTCCTCGCCTACGGCCGCACCCCCGAGCATCCGCTCCCGGCCCCGATCCTCGGCCACTCCGACTACCAGGCCGACCCCGTCTCCACCCACAAGCGCGGCCGTCCGAGCGCTCACGGCTGCTCCGGCAGGTCCTCCGCGTACAGCAGGGTCAGATCGTCGGTGCTGGGGTCCGCCAGCTGGGCGACCCGGCTCGCATGGCGCTCCACCATCGCCTCGAACGTCTGCCGGGCCGTACGGCCGTTGCCGAACGCGGGGCCCTTCGGGATCGCCGTGAAGTACTTCAGCAGTGCCTCGGAGGCACCCGGCGTCAGCCGGTACTCGTGCTCGTCGGCCTGCTGCTCCACGATCCGCAGCAGTTCCTCGGGGCCGTAGTCACCGAAGGTGATGGTGCGGGAGAAGCGCGAGGCGACGCCCGGGTTGACGGTCAGGAAGCGCTCCATCTCCGCCGTGTAACCGGCGACGATCACCACGACCGCGTCCCGGTGGTCCTCCATGAGCTTCACCAGCGTGTCGATGGCCTCCTTGCCGAAGTCCCGTCCCGCGTCCTCCGGCGACAGCGCGTACGCCTCGTCGATGAACAGCACCCCGCCGCGCGCCTTCTCGAACGCCTCCTGGGTGCGGATCGCCGTGGAGCCGATGTGCTCGCCGACCAGGTCGACCCGGGACACCTCCACCAGGTGGCCCTTCTCCAGCACGCCGAGGGAGGCGAGGATCTCGCCGTAGAGCCGGGCCACCGTGGTCTTGCCGGTGCCGGGGGAGCCCGTGAAGACCAGATGCCGCTTGACCGAGGCCGCCTTCAGGCCCGCCTGCCGACGGCGCCGGCCCACCTCGATCATGTCGGTCAGCGCCCGCACCTCGCGCTTGACGCTCTCCAGTCCGACCAGCGCGTCCAGCTCCCCGAGCACGTCCTTCGACGTCCGCACCGGCTTCTCCGGCCCCGTGGGGGCGGCCGACGGCTCCGGTACGGCGGTGTGCTGCACCGGCACCGAGCCGAGCAGCCCGGGGGAGTGCGGCGCCGTCTGCACGGCCGTCTCGCGGAGCACCGGCTGCCGCAGACTGCCGCTCTCGTCGCTGGTGCAGTCCTCCGCCACCGGGCCGGTTCCGGACCCGCTGTCCAGCCCCGCGTCGGCGAACTCGTACCCACCGCGCGCGCACCGCTCCGTACGGCACCGGCGCAGCGTCGTACGACAGCCGTCGATCACATGGAAGCCGTAGCCCCCGCTGCCGCTCACCCGGCAGTTCAGGAAGCTGCCGCGGCCGCCCGCGGAGACGTAGAACCCGGCCTCGGCGGGGGATTCCACCGTGCAGCGCTCGATGGTCGGGTCGGCGCCCTTGGTGACGATCACTCCGGTCTGGGTGCCGTCCAGCGTGCAGTTGCTGAGCGTGCCGCCGCTGCCGTGGTCCCGGAACCAGGCGCCGGTGGCCGCCTCCCGGATCCGGCAGTCGTCGAGCTGCGCGGTCGCCCCGTCGCTCACCGAGACCGCGGTGTTGCGCACCTGGGACAGGTCGCTGTCCACGACGTCCGCGCGCGAACCGCGGTCCAGCACGAACAGCGCGTCCGGCACGTCGTGCACCCGGCAGGAGTCGAGCACGGCCGTGGCGCCGTCGCTCACCCACACCGCCGGGTAGTCGCCGGTGCTGTCGAAGATCTCGCACTGGTTGGCGTCCACCCGGGTCCCCGGGTCCCACACCGACAGGCCGTTGCGCCCGAACTGACGCACCGTCGTGCGGGTGAGCGTGAGCACCGAACGGGAGCGCAGGTCGACCGCGTTCTCCGGGATGTCGTGGATCCGGCAGTCGGCGAGCGTGAGCACCGCGTCCGTGTCCAGCGTGACCCCGTCGGCGGTGGTGCGGTGCACATCGCAGTCGGTCAGCTGGGCGGTGGCCTGCTGGGTGACCTGCACGCCGGAGCCGCGGACCTCGTAGATCTCACAGCCGACGGCCTCCAGCGAGGAGTTCTCGCCGGTCACGGTCAGCCCGGTGCCCGAGGCGTGGTGCACCCGGCAGCGCTCCAGCCGCGGATGGCCGCCGCCGCGGACCGCCACCCCCGCCTGCCCGGCCGCGACCACCTCGCACTCCTCGAACACCCCGCTGCCGCCGTCGAGTACGGCGATGCCGATGCCCGCCGGGTTGTCGACGGTGGCGCGGCGCACGGTCGGACGGGCGCCGCCGCGCACCTCGATGCCGGCGGCGGACCGGGTGACGATCCGCAGGCCCAGCAGCTCGGGCGTGCCCTCCTCGACCAGCAGCGCGGGCGCCGCCGCGTCCTGGCCCTCGACATGCAGGTCCTGCACCACGGCCGAGGCACGCACGGTCAGCGGCACCCCCGCCTCCGGTGCGATCCGCACCGAGCCCGGCGAACCCTCCGGGCCACGGAGCGTCACCGCCCGCTGCACGACCAGGTTCTCCCGGTAGGTCCCGGGGGCGATGGTGAGGACGTCGCCGTCGGCGGCGGCCTCCAGGGCGGCGGCGAGCGAAGCGTACTCACCCGTGCGGCGCCGCCACCGCGATGTACCGGTGTGCGTCACCTGGACCGTGCCCTGTGCCATGGCGTTGCTGTGCCCCCACCTCGTCGTACTGATGGCTCGCTCCCCGCGGGGGCGCTGCCTCGGCCGCCGGGAGAGGGCAGGCGCTCAGCCGCGCGGGCCGGTGTGCATGCGGACTCCCGAAGACCTGCGTCCCCGCCGGTCGTTCACCCGCGGGTTGTCGCCGAAAGCGCTTCGGCCGGTCCACCGTAGCGTGTGCGTGCACGGTGGGTTGACCAGAGCCGTAAGGCCGTCAGCTGCCGGTGCCCGCCTTGCCCCAGTCCGGGCCCGCCCGCTCCCAGGCCTGGTCCCATCGGGCGTACCGCCGGCGGACCATGCGCCAGACGGCCAGGCGCCGGCCGCTCTCCACCAAGGCCGCGGTGACCAGGGCCGCGCCGAGCCCGGCGAGGACCGCGTGTGCCGTGGCCGTGGCGGAGTCCAGCGGGCGGGCCGCTATTCGGCCGTGCGGGTCCGTCCACAGCCGGAAGTGCTCGCCGGAGTGCGGGGACTTCAGGTCCGCGAGGGTCGGGCCGTGCTGGTGCGTGCCGTCCGGTGCGGTCCAGTCCGCGAGGACGCGGCTGGGCGCGTCGCGCGCGGCGGAGGTGTCGGGGTCGGCCTCCGGCGGGGCGCCCCGCAGGGCGTGCACGACGGTGGCGGTGACGAGATGACGGGTGTGCTGCTGCACCCGCACGGCGCGCTGCAACGAGTTCTCAGCGGCGGTACCGACCAGCCAGCCGGCCACGGGTGCGGCCACGGCGATCAGCAGGAGTGCCACGAGGGCCACCCATGCCTCGGCCAGATCGGTCGCGCGGCGCAGCGGATTGCGCCGCCAGCGCCACAGGCCACAGACTGCCCGCAACTCCTCACCCCCTCACGCTCCGTCAAGCCCCCGGAGCGGACGCTCACCCGCGCCCGGGTCCGGGAGACGGAGCCCCCATCAGCCGCGACCCGCCGGCACCAGGAGCCGCACGGATGTCCCACGCCCTCTCAACGAGCGGCACCCGCCCGCGGTTCCCGGTCCGGTGCACCGGAAAGCGGGGCCTGCCGGCCGTCGCCCCGGCCTACTCCTCGACCCGCACCGGGTCCCCGACCCGGATCGTCCCGGTGGACAGCGGCACGAGGTTCACGCCGAAGAGCAGCTTGCCGCCCACCCTGCGGTGGCGGGCCAGGGTCCGCAGCGGCTCACGGCCGCGAGCGGCGGTGTCCTGGTCGGTGGTGGTCACCACACACCGGCCGCATGGCTTCGCAGCACGGAAGAGCACGTCCCCGACGGAGAGGCGCGACCAGCTGTCCTCGGCCCAGGCGTCGGTGCCGGCCACGACGAGATTGGGCCGGAATCGGTTCATGGGCAGGGGGCCCTCATGGGCGTGGTCGCCCTCGGCCATCAGGGAGTTCAGGGCGTCGAGGGACGCGGTCGTGGTGACCAGAAGGGGATAGCCGTCGGCGAAGCTCACCGTCTCGCCCGGCAGCGCGTGGCCGGGGTCGACCGGGCGGCGGGTGGCCGGGTCGTCCATGTGGACCAGCCGGACACCGGACCCCAGATAGGCGCTGCACCAGGCATGCGCCTCCGCCGCGGCCGGGACCGCCTCGACCTTCGTGCCGAAGATGTCCACCGGCACGGTCGCCGTCGGCTCTGGCACCCGGACCGTCAGCGGTATCCGCCCGGGCGCGGACAGACGAACGCCGCCGCCGGCCAAGGGCTCGGCGGCGGCCAGCGCGAGACGCGGCTGCTCGCGCTGTGTGACGACCTTTCCCCCGTCGTCGACCAGTGTCCAGCGTCGGTCCCCGGCCAGGCCCCAGGGCTCCACCACGGCCTCACGGCACCGAAGGCCCCGGAACGCCTTGACCGGATGGACGTGGAGCGAGTGCACTTCGGTGTTTCCCATGACGCCATCGTGCCAGTCGGCACCGACAGCGGGGACCCGTCGGTCAGTAGCCGCGGTACTGCTGGTTGTTGTACGGATCCTGGTACTGGGCCTGCGCGGGCCGCGGCGCGGCCGGGCGCATGGCCTCGTACCCGGTGCCCGGCGCCATCGGCTGCTGCTGCGGGGCCTGCGGGCCGGGGTAGCCGCGCGGGGCGGCCGCCTGCTGCGGGATGTACGCCGTGGGCGCCTGCTGCAGCGGAGCGGGCTGCGGCGTCTGCGGGTAACCGTAGGCAGGGGCCTGCGGGGACGGCGCCGCCGGGAGGGCGGGCAGCGCCGAGGGCAGGGCGGGGAGGTTGCCGCCCGTGTCGTAGGCGGCGGGGACCCGGATCGGGGCGATCTGCGGGGTGCCCCGCTCGGCCACGAGCGAGTCGTAGATCGGGGTGTCCCGGAAGGAGGCGGAGTAGTAGCCGCCACCATAAGTGGAGCGGGGGGAGGTCATGGCACATAAGTTAAGCCCACGATGTGCTGGTTGGGGAGACCGATAAGAGGGTTGTTTTCCGTGTCGGCAGTGGTCCGGTACCCCCAATCCGAGCGAACGTGGCAAAAAGGGACGCGAATCCATGTTTGGATCGTGTAAAGCCCGAGTTCCTGCGGGGTTACCGCCGGTTGACCGGCGATCTTCCGGCGCCGCTCCGTGGGTGTGCACCCGGACGGGAATAGGTTGTGCGGGCAGGGGTGATTCCGACGACCGGAGACACCGGAAAACCGACACGGGTTGGGGGCGGACATGTCAATGCCGAAGGGGTCGAACACGCAGGTGCCGACCGCGGCCCTGCGCGTCGAACTGGGCTGGCGGTCCGGGCCCGGCGTGCCCGACGCGGACGCCTCGGCGCTGCTGCTCGCCGAGGGAAAGGTCCGCTCCGACGGCGACTTCGTCTTCTACAATCAGCCCGCGCACTCCTCCGGCGCGGTGCGCCACGAGGGCAAGCGGACGGCCGGCGCCCAGGTCGCCGACACCCTCTTCGCCGACCTCGCGCGCGTGGAGAGCGCCGTGGAGCGCATCGTCCTCGCCGCCTCCGCGGACGGCGGAACGTTCGGGCAGGTCCCCGGTCTCTACATCGAGGTGACCGACGCCGCGACCGGCGCCGTGGTGGCCCGCTTCGACAGCCCCGGCGCCACCAGCGAAACGGCGTTCGTCCTCGGCGAGTTCTACCGCCGGCAGGGCGGCTGGAAGTTCCGCGCCGTCGGCCAGGGGTACAGCAGCGGACTCGAGGGCCTCGCGACGGACTTCGGTATCACCGTGGACCAGCCGCAGCACGCCGCACCGCCCGCGGCGAGCGCCCCGGTGAACGCGCCGCCGCCTCCCGCGGCCCCGCCGGTGCAGCCGACCGCGGTCCCCGCGGTGCAGCCGACCGTGACCCTGCCGCCGCCGGCAGGGCCCCCGCCGCAGCCGGCCGCGACCACCCCGCCACCTCCGCCCGCCGCCCCGCCGACCCCCGCGGCCCGGCCGGTACGGCTGTCCAAGGTGACCCTCACGAAGGCCGCCCCCTCGGTCTCGCTGGCCAAGCAGGGCGGCACCTCCGGCACCATGCGCGTGAACCTCAACTGGCAGGTCCGCAAGCAGTTCCCCGGCTGGGGCGGCCGCCGGGGCGGCGGGCAGAGCGACCTCGACCTCGACCTGTGCGCCCTGTACGAACTCGCCGACGGCCGCAAGGGCGTCGTCCAGGCCCTCGGCAACTCCTTCGGCTCCCTGCACCGGCCCCCGTACATCCACCTCGACGGCGACGACCGCACCGGCGCCGTCGCGAGCGGGGAGAACCTCACCGTCAACCTCGACCACATCCAGGAGTTCCGGCGCATCCTCGTCTTCGTCACCGTCTACGAGGGCGCCGCCTCCTTCGCCGGCCTGCACGCCACCGTGACCCTCCAGCCCCAGTACGGCGCGCCGATCGACTTCTCGCTGGACGAGTGCACGGTCCCCTCGACGGTGTGCGCGCTCGCCCTGATCACCCACCAGGGCGGCGACCTCATCGTGCAGCGGGAGGCGCGCTATCTGGTCCCGGAGCGCGGGGTGAGCCCGCAGCGGACCGTGGACCGCGCCTACGGGTGGGACATGAACTGGACGCCGGGCCGCAAGTGACCCCGCTCAGCCCTCCTCCGGCACCGCGTCCGGACGCGCGTACGTACGGCCCTTCCAGGCGGCGCCGCGCCCCCGGTAGTGCTGCACGGCGGAGTCGACCGTCATCAGCAGGTACAGGAACGCGGTGAACGGAAGCAGCGGAGCGAGCCACAGCGGCTGCCGGTAGTACCGCAGCATCGGCAGATACGTGCCGGTCATCACCGCCCACGTCACCGCACCCAGGACCGCGGTCGCCGCACCGCCGGCGGCCGCGCCCGCGACCAGCGCGGCGGGCGGCACCAAATAGACCAGCGCCAGCCCGGCGACCGTACCGAGCAGCAGCAGCGGGTTGTGCCGCAGCTGCGCGTACGCGCTGCGCGAGACCATCCGCCACAGGTCGTGCAGCCGCGGATACGGGCGCACGCTGTCCACCCCGTCGGCCAGCCCCAGCCAGACACGGCCGCCGGCACCCTTCACCGCGCGGGCGAGTGCCACGTCGTCGATCACGGCATGCCGGATGGCGTCCGGGATCCGTGCCCGCTCCGCCGTACCGGCGCGCAGCAGGACGCAGCCGCCCGCGGCCGCGGCCGTACGCGTGCCCTCACGACTGATCCACCGGAAGGGATACAGCTGTGCGAAGAAGTAGACGAAGGCCGGGACGACCAGCCGCTCCCACAGGCTCTCCACCCGCAGCCGGGCCATCTGCGACACCACGTCGAAACCGCCGGTGCGGGCCGCCGCCACCAAGGCGCGCAGGCTGTCCGGCGCATGCGCGATGTCCGCGTCCGTCAGCAGCAGGAACTCCGGGTCGCGCGCGCGTGCCAGGCCGATGCCGTGGCGCACCGCCCACAGTTTGCCCGTCCAGCCCGCGGGCGGCTCCCCGGGCGAAGCGACCGTCAGCGGCAGCCCGCCGTGCCGCCGGGACAGCTCCCGGGCCAGTTCCCCGGTGCCGTCCGTGCTGCCGTCGTCCACCAGAAAGACCTCGGCCCGCCCCGGATAGTCCTGCGCCAGCAGCGACGGCAGACTCGCGGGCAGTACGGCGGCCTCGTCCCGGGCCGGTACGACGACACAGACCGACGGCCACGCGTCCGGTTCCCGGCGCGGCGGCAGCCGGACGTCCGTGCGCCAGAAGAAGCCCTGGCCGAGCAGCAGCCAGCACCAGGCGGCCAGGGACACCACGGTGATCCACATCAGGGCGCTCACGGCCGCAGTCTGCCCCACCGCAACGGCCGGCAAGACTCCATCGTCTATCGTGGCCGGGTGAAGATCGCGCTCATGGACTCCGGAATCGGCCTGTTGGCGGCCACCGCCGCGGTACGGCGACTGCGGCCCGACGCCGATCTCGTGCTCTCGCTGGACCCCGACGGCATGCCCTGGGGGCCGCGCACCCCCGAGGACGTCACCCAGCGCGCGCTGGCCGTCGCCGAGGCCGCCGCGGGCCACCGGCCCGACGCCCTGATCATCGGCTGCAACACCGCCACGGTGCACGCCCTGCCCACCCTGCGCGCCCGGCTGGAGCCCGGGATCCCGGTGATCGGCACGGTCCCGGCGATCAAGCCGGCCGCGGCCGGCGGCGGCCCCTTCGCGATCTGGGCCACCCCCGCCACCACCGGCAGCGCCTATCAGCGCGGGCTCATCCAGGACTTCGCCGACGGCGTCCGGGTGCACGAGGTGCCGTGCTGGGGCCTTGCCGAGGCCGTCGAGCACGCGGACGAGGCGGCCATCGACGCGGCTGTCACCGCCGCGGCCGAGCTGACTCCGGACGATGTGACAACCGTCGTCCTGGGCTGCACCCACTACGAGCTGGTGGCGGAACGTATCCGCGCCGCCGTGCAGCGCCCCGGCGCCGCCCCGCTCGTGCTGCACGGCTCCGCCGGCGCGGTGGCCGCGCAGGCCCTGCGCCGGATCGGCGAACAGCCCGCCCCCGAGGCTCCCGCCGAAGGCACCCTGACCGTGCTGCTCAGCGGCCGCGAGGGCGAGCTGCCCGCGCCCGCGCTGCACTACGCCGAGGGCCGGCTGCTGCCGGTCCCCGGCCCGGTCGCCGACCGCAGCTGACCCGACCGGACGCACCCATGTGCGGCGTATACACATGACGGTCGTTCTTTGTATATGCGTCCTCTGTGTGCGCGCTCACAGGTCCCTGTCAGCCACTGGGCCGGACGGGTGCGGTCACCCTCCGCGAGCGGGTACCCGCGGATCGAAACCTGAGTAACCTCATAAACATGAGGGACCATCCCCGAGCCGACGACACCGCGCGCACCGACGTCTGGACCGGCCGCGCCACCAACCGGGTCCAGTGGCTGCTGGCGCTGGTCGGCGCGGCCTGCCTGGCACTCGGCATCGAGCTGGCCGTGGACTCGGCCTGGACCTCCGGCGTCGCCGCCCTGGCGATGTCCGTCGTGGGCTGTATCGCGGCCGGCCTGCTGGTCCTCTTCGGCACCCTCGCCTTCGTGCACGTCGACCTCAGATGCGACCGGGAGTGCGTCGAGGTGCGGTGCGGCCACATCGGGCTGCCCCGCCGCCGTATTCCGCTCTCGCATGTGGCGGGCGCCGACTTCACCGCCCATGTGACCCCGCGCCACTGGGGCGGCTGGGGCTACCGCTGGCGCCCCGAGAAGGGTACCGCCGTCGTCGTGCGCCGCGGAGAGGGCGTCGTGCTCCGGCTGTGGGACGGCCACACCTTCACGATCACTGTCGACAACGCGGAGTCGGCGGTGCGGGTCATCCGGGACCGGCTGCGGGCGATCACCCCCGGCACGGCCGGCTGAGTCCGCCGCCCATCCCCCCACGGGTCAGGGCCGCGGCGCCGCGTCGTCGCCCGCCCACGGGCGTGCCGTCGCCCAGCCGGCCAGCAGTCCCGCGCCCGCCGTGACCGTCGGAAAACTGAGCGCGTTGCCCACCGCGGCGAGCCCGGCCAGCGCCGTCAGGGCCGCCCCCGCGGTGAGGGCGACCGGCGTCGTACGAGGGCTGCGCCACAGCGCGTGCAGCACCCAGCAGAACACGGCGCCGAGCAGCACGACCCCGACCACGCCCTGCTCCGCGGCCTGCTGGAGCAGCGCCGAGTGGGCCCTGCCGTCGGACGCGGGCGCCGGCGGTGCCGTACGGCTCAGCTCCCCGAACCGGCCGGGCCCGACGCCGAGGCCGCCCGCCCCCTCCCCGAGCCCCAGCGCATCCCGCCACACCCGTACCCGGTGCGGAGTCGACCACTGCGTGAGCACCTCGGCAAGGCCGCCCGGCAGCACATCCGCGGCCAGCGCCCAGACCGTCGCCGCCACCCCGGCCGCCGCCACCGCCAGACCCGCGAGCCCCACACCCCGACGCGGCGCCGCGCCCGCGGCCAGGGAACACAGCAGGACGGCCGCGCCGGTCGCGCAACCGGCCACCGACCCCAGTGCCGCTCCGGCCCCGACGATCCCGGCGGCCAGCGCCCACAGACCCAGGCGCAGCGCCGGTACGGGCGTCGCCCAGGCTGCACAGCACGCCGCTCCGGTGGCCAGGGCCAGCAGGGCGGCCGTGGCCCCGGCATGCCCGAGGGGTACGGCGTACCCGGGGCCGGGGGAGAGGCCGGGCAGGGCCACGGCCAGGGCCAGCCCGGCCAGCGCACCGGCGCCGGGCGCGGCCACCGGCAGCAGGGTCCCGGAGACCCGGCCCGCGGCATAGCCGGCGGTCACGGCCAGCACCGCGAGCAGCAGTCCCTCGGGCCGCCCGTCATGTGCCGCCGCGGTGATCAGCGACCATCCGGCGCACGCTCCTAGCAGGATCATCCCGACCCCGTCGGAAACGTTTCTCTCGCCGCTTTCGGTGTCCGTGTCGTCCGCACCGGTCGCGGACCTCGTCCCCGTCGACCCCACCCGCCGCCCCTCGCACCTGGTCCCCCGACCTATGGCAAGCCCAGACACACGCACCGAGACCGGCCGCATTGCCCAGGCTGGGCTCACCGTAACGGCTCATGGCGGGTTTGGGGACGATGTGCGCGCAGAGGTCCGCATTCCGGTAGTGGCCAGAACGACTCTCCCGGTCCGGGAAAGCGGGCGCCCGCTGCGGCGAGGAACTACCGGCCCGGGGGCGGCCACACCCGTCCCTCGCGATCAGCAGGCCCCCCGCCCGCGCTGTCAACAGCAAGGTCGACGGCCGTACACTCACCCGGGTGACCGTCACCGCACCTTCCCTGGACCAGCCGGACCAGCTCCGGCCGTCTCCCGCGCCCAGCGCGCTCGGCGGCCGCCTGCTGCGCCTGGTCCCGGCCGTCGCCTCCGCCCTGTGCGGAGTGCTGCTCTACGTCAGCTTCCCGCCACGCACCCTGTGGTGGCTCGCGCTGCCCGCCTTCGCCGGCTTCGGCTGGGTGCTGCGCGGCCGGAGCTGGAAGGCGGCGCTGGGCCTCGGCTACCTCTTCGGGCTCGGCTTCCTGCTCCCGTTGCTGGTGTGGACCGGTGTGGAGGTGGGGCCCGGACCGTGGCTCGCCCTGGCCGCGATCGAGGCGCTGTTCGTCGCCCTGGTCGGCGTGGGCGTCGGCGCCGTCTCCCGGCTGCCTGCCTGGCCCGTGTGGGCCGCCGCCCTGTGGATCACGGGGGAGGCCGTACGCGCGCGCGTGCCCTTCCGGGGCTTCCCCTGGGGCAAGATCGCCTTCGGCCAGGCGGACGGTGTCTTCCTGCCGCTCGCCGCGGTCGGCGGCACCCCTGTGCTCGGCTTCGCGGTCGTGCTGTGCGGGTTCGGTCTGTGCGAGGCCGTCCGGCTGATCGCCGAGCGGCGCCGCGGCCATGCCGTCCGGCGCGGGACCGCGGCCGCCGCACTGCTGAGCGTGGCCGTACCGGTCGCGGGAGCGGCCGCCGCGACGCCCCTGGTCAGCGACAAGGCCGAGGCCGGCACCCGCACCGTCGCGCTCATCCAGGGCAATGTGCCGCGCTCGGGCCTGGAGTTCAGCGCCCAGCGCCGGGCCGTCCTCGACTACCACGCGCGCGAGACGTTCGAGCTCGCCGCCGACATCAGGGCGGGCAAGGTCGCCAAGCCCGACTACGTGCTGTGGCCGGAGAACTCCTCCGACATCGACCCCTTCGCCAACCCGGACGCGGCCACCGTCATCGCGGGCGCCGCCAAGGCGGTCGGCGTGCCCGTCTCGGTCGGCGGCGTCGTGGAACGGGACGGCAAGCTGCTCAACGAGCAGATCCTCTGGGACCCGGTCAAGGGGCCGACCCAGACCTACGACAAGCGGCAGATCCAGCCGTTCGGCGAGTACCTCCCGCTGCGCGGGCTGGTCGGCGCCATCAACAAGAACTGGACCGGCATGGTCCGCCAGGACTTCAGCCGGGGCAGCAAGCCCGGCGTCTTCGACCTCGACGGCGCCAAGGTGGGCCTGGCCACCTGCTACGAGGCCGCCTTCGACTGGGCGGTGCGGGACACGGTCACCCATGGCGCCGAGATGATCTCCGTGCCGAGCAACAACGCCACCTTCGACCGCAGCGAGATGACCTACCAGCAGCTCGCCATGTCCCGCATCCGCGCGGTCGAACACAGCCGCACGGTGACCGTGCCGGTGACCAGCGGGGTCAGCGCGATCATCATGCCGGACGGCAAGATCACCCAGCGGACCGGCATGTTCGTGCCCGCCTACCTCGTGCAGAAGGTGCCGCTGCGCACCTCCCGTACACCCGCCACCGAGCTGGGCATCCTGCCGGAGATGGCCCTCGTGCTGGTCGCCGCGGGCGGCATCGGCTGGGCGATCGGGTCGGGCCTGCGTACCCGGCGTCGCACCGCCGGCGCGTGAGCGTACGACGTCCCGGGCATTCCCCGGACGGACGGAACGGCGGACCGGCCCGTTAGGGTCGGCCGCATGGCTACTCCTGACTTCATCCGCACGCTCCGGTCCTCCGCCGGACAGCAGCTGCTCTGGCTCCCCGGAGTCACCGCGATCGTCTTCGACGACGACGGCAGAGTGCTGCTGGGCCGGCGGGCCGACACCCGCACCTGGTCGGTGATCGGCGGCATCCCGGACCCGGGCGAGCAGCCCGCGGCCTGCGCCGTGCGGGAGGTCTTCGAGGAGACGGCGGTGCACTGCGTTCCCGAGCGGGTGGTCCTCGTCCAGGCCCTGGACCCGATCACCTACGACAACGGCGACATCTGCCAGTTCATGGACATCACCTTCCGCTGCCGCGCCGTGGGCGGCGAGGCCCGGGTCAACGACGACGAGTCCCTGGACGTGGGCTGGTTTCCGGTGGACGCGCTGCCCGACCTGCACGAATTCGGCCTCTTCCGGATCAAGCAGGCCATGTCCGAGGCACCCACATGGTTTGACCCTATGACTCTTGGCTGAAGTATGGGCGGCGACCATATGTGGTGAGGGATGGGGTCCGCTTAGGGTCGGCACATGACCTCGCCCAGCCCGTTGAACGGCCCCCCTGTCCAGCCGCTCGCCCTCGACCTCGGCGGCCGTACCGCTCTCGTCACCGGTGCCGCCAGCGGCATCGGACGCGCCTGCGCGCTGCGGCTCGCGGCCGCCGGGGCCGACGTGCGGGCCGTCGACCGGGACGGGCCGGGCCTCGCCGCCCTGGCCGACGAGGCCAAACGCGCGGACCTCGCGGGGACCGTCGTACCGCACGTCGTGGACCTCACCGACCTCGACGCCGCCGAACAGGCCGCCGCCGGCACCGACGTCCTGGTCAACAACGCGGGGCTGCAACTGGTGCGCCCCATCGAGGAGTTCCCGCCCGACGTCTTCCACACGGTGCTGACCGTGATGCTGGAGGCGCCGTTCCGCCTCATCCGCGGCGCGCTCCCGCACATGTATGCACAGGGCTGGGGCCGGATCGTGAACGTGTCCTCCGTCCATGGTCTGCGCGCCTCCGCCTATAAGTCCGCCTATGTGGCCGCGAAACATGGTCTCGAGGGGCTGTCCAAGACGGCCGCCCTGGAAGGCGCCGCCCATGGGGTGACGTCCAACTGTGTGAACCCGGCCTATGTGCGCACCCCACTGGTCGAGAAGCAGATCGCCGACCAGGCACAGGCCCACGGCATTCCCGAGAGCCGGGTGCTGTCCGAAGTCCTGCTGAAGGACAGCGCGGTACGGCGGCTCATCGAACCGGAGGAGGTCGCCGAGGCCGTGGCCTACCTGTGCAGCCCGCAGGCCTCCTTCGTCACCGGCACCTCGCTGGTGCTCGACGGCGGGTGGACGGCCCACTGACGGGCCGGACGCCGCCGGCCCCGAGAGTTTTCCACAGGCCTGACGGGCCGGGTGGCCGATGCGGAATCCTGTGACCATGTCTCGCGATCACGTTCACTCGGCAGCACGCGACAGCACGGAGGCCCCGTTCCTCGAGCTGCTGGCCCGCGACGCCTCCGCGGAGGCCTACGAGCAGCCGGCGCTCCTGGCCCGCGCCGAGGGCGGGCCGGCCGAGCGGATCGCCGCGCTGGAGCACGCCAAGCGGCTCGCCCTGCGCGTCCGGGCGGAACTGGAGGGGCGCCGGCGCCGCGAGGCGGAGCTGTCCGCGCTCTTCGAGACCGCCCACGACCTGGCCGGACTGCGCGATGTGGACGCCGTGCTCCAGGCCATCGTGCAGCGCGCCCGCTCACTGCTCGGCACGGACATCGCCTATCTGAGCCTCAACGACCCGGTGCGCGGTGACACCTACATGCGGGTCACCGAGGGCTCCGTCTCCGCGCGCTTCCAGCAACTGCGGCTCGGCATGGGGGAGGGCCTCGGCGGACTCGTCGCCCAGACCGCGCGGCCGTACGTCACCGACGACTACTTCCACGACGACCGGTTCCAGCACACCCACACCATCGACGCCGGCGTCCGCGACGAGGGCCTGGTCGCCATCCTCGGTGTGCCGCTGATGCTCGGCCCGCACGTCATCGGCGTCCTCTTCGCCGCCGACCGCAGAGCACGGGTCTTCGAACGCGAGCAGATCGCCCTGCTCGGCTCCTTCGCCGCGCTCGCCGCGGCCGCCATCGACACCGCGAACCTGCTCACCGAGACCCGCTCGGCGCTGGCCCGGCTCGAGCGCGCCAACGAGATCATCCGGGACCGCAGCGGCGTCATCGAGCGCGCCTCCGAGGTCCACGACCGGCTCGCCGAACTCGTGCTGCGCGGCGGCGGAGTCCATGACGTGGCCGCCGCCGTCTCCCAAGTCCTCGACGGCACGGTCGAGTTCACGGAGGCAGACGCGGCGCCGGCCGAGCCGCTGGAGGCCTCCCGCGCCGACGGGCACGCCGTGCGGCACGGCAACGACTGGATCGCGGCGGTGGCCGCGGGCGGTGAACTCCTCGGCGCCCTGGTGCTGCGCGGCCATCCCGGCCTCGACCCGGTCGACCAGCGCACCCTGGAACGCGCGGCGATGGTCACCTCACTGCTGCTGCTCGCCCGCCGCTCCGCCGCCGAGGCCGAACAGCGGGTCCGTGGCGAGCTGCTGGACGACCTGTTGGACGCGCGCGACCGGGACCCGCGCCTGCTGCGTGAACGCGCGGCCCGGCTGCACGCCGACCTTGACGCCACCCATGTGGTCCTCGCCGCGCGTCTCGACGGTCCGGCGGCCGACGCCGACGAGGAGGCAGCGGCCCGCCGTCGCCTGTGGTCCGCCGCCTCCCACCTCGCCGCGACCCGGCACGGCCTGGCCGCCGCCCGCGACGGCGGCACCGTCCTGCTGCTGCCGCTCGGCTCCGCCGACACCGCCACGGAGGTGGCCCGCCGCACCGCCCGCCGGCTGGGCGCCGCCGTGCGCCAGCCCGTCACGGTCGGCGCCTCCGCCCCCGTCACGGACCTCGCTGCACACCCCGGCTCCGTGGTCGCCGCCTATGCCGAGGGCCGCCGCTGTCTGGACGCGCTGCTGCTGCTCGGCCGGGCCGGAGACGGAGCGGCAGCCGAGGACTTCGGCTTTCTCGGCCTGCTCCTCGCCGGCGAACGGGACGTCACCGGCTTCGTGGAGCGCACCATCGGACCGGTGGTGTCGTACGACGAGCAGCGCGGGACGGAACTGCTGCGCACCCTGGACGCGTACTTCGCCAGCGGGATGAGCCCGGCCCGCACGAAGGAGGTGCTGCACGTCCATGTGAACACGGTCGCCCAGCGACTGGAGCGGGTGGGCCGGCTGCTCGGCGCGGACTGGCAGACCCCCGCGCGGGCCCTGGAGATCCAACTGGCCCTTCGTCTGCACCGGTTGGCCGCGCCGGAACGGCACTGACCGGCCCCCGAGCGGGGTCCGGTCAGTGCCGGGGGACGAGCGCGCGGGGCTCAGGCCGTGCGCGCCTCGGCGGCCGAGCCGGTCCCGGCGGCCTCCTCGTGCCCGGCCTCGTCCTGGGCCAGGTCCCGGTGCCGGGTCTCCCGGGACACGCCCACCGCGACGAGCGTCAGCAGCGCGGCGCCGATCACATACAGCGCGATCGGCGTCGAGCTGCCGTAGTCGGAGAGCAGCGCGGTGGCGATGAGCGGGGCGGGCGCACCGGCCGCCACGGAGGCGAACTGCGCGCCGATGGAAGCGCCCGAGTACCGCATCCGGGTGGCGAACATCTCCGCGAAGAAGGCGGCCTGCGGCGCGTACATGGCGCCGTGCAGCACCAGGCCGACCGTCACGGCCAGCACCAGGTACCCGAACGAACCGGTGTCCACCAGCGAGAAGAAGGGGAAGATCCACAGGCCGACACCGGCCGCGCCGAGCAGGTACACCGGCCGCCGCCCGACCCGGTCGGACAGCGCACCCCAGGCCGGGATGACGGCGAAGTGCACGGCGGAGCCGATGAGTACGGCGTTGAGCGCGGTCTCCTTGGAGACCCCGGCCGAGGTCGTGGCGTAGACGAGGACGAAGGCGGTGATGACGTAGTAGCCGATGTTCTCGGCCATCCGGGCGCCCACCGCCACGAGCACATCGCGCCAGTGGTGCCGCAGCACCGAGACGAGCGGCGGCTGCTCCGGCTCGTCGGCCCGCCGGGACTCGGCCCGCGCCAACGCCTCCTTGAACACCGGCGATTCGTCCACCGACAGCCGGATCCACAGCCCGACGATCACGAGCACTCCGGAGAGCAGGAAGGGGATCCGCCAGCCCCAGCTGCCGAAGGCGTCGTCGGACAGCAGGGCGGTGAGCAGCGAGAGCACCCCGGTGGCCAGCAACTGCCCGGCCGGGGCGCCGGTCTGCGGCCAGGACGCCCAGAAACCCCGACGGCGCGCATCGCCGTGCTCCGACACCAGCAGGACGGCGCCGCCCCACTCACCGCCGAGCGCGAACCCCTGCACGAGCCGGAGTGCCGTCAGCAGCACGGGTGCGGCGGCGCCGACGGTCGCGTGGGTGGGCAGCAGCCCGATGCCGAACGTCGCCCCGCCCATCAGCACCAGGCTCAGCACCAGCAGCTTCTTCCGCCCCAGCCGGTCACCGTAGTGCCCGAACACCAGGGCCCCCAGCGGGCGGGCCGCGAAGCCCACGGCATAGGTCAGAAACGACAGCAGTGTCCCGACGAGCGGGTCGGAGTCGGGAAAGAACAGCTTGTTGAACACCAGCGCGGCCGCGGAGCCGTAGAGGAAGAAGTCGTACCACTCGATGGTGGTGCCGATGAGACTGGCGGCGACGATGCGGGGGAGGCTGGTCGGGGCTGGTGGAGCGCTTGCGGGCGACGACATCGGCACCACTTCCTGGCGTGGGACGGGGACGTTTTGCGTGTCGCCACACCGTAGGAACGTGCAGGTCAGGGGCGTATGTGGTGGGACACCATAGTTTTGGGAGTGGGAGTGCGTGCGCACCCCATGGGGGCGCTGGCAGAGCCTCGGTGACGGCCGCAACGAGGCCGCGAAGGGCGCTGTCCGAGTTGCGCTGCTCGGGCATGATTCGCAGATCGGACGTAGCAGTGTTGGGATGGCCTGCGGGGCGCGAGTTATGTACCGCAGCGCAGACGACGCCCGGGTGATAGGGCGTGTCGTGCTGGGAAACATGTCGGCGGGGCCTTCTGCGCGGCAACGTGGTCGACCTGGCGGTCGGCATCGTCATCGGAGTGGCGTTCACCGCAGTCGTCAACGGCTTCGTCAGCGCCTTTCTGACCCCGCTCGTGGGGCTGGCCACCGGTGTCACCGGCGACACGGCCCACAAGACCTTCACCGTAGGCGCCACCAAGTTCCCCTACGGAGCCTTCATCAACGCGGCGATCAGCTTCCTCCTCATCGCCGGCGCCCTGTACTTCCTCGTCGTCCTCCCGATCAACAAACTGCACGAGCGCCTCGCTCCCCACCACGACGTCCAGGCCCCCAAGCGGGACTGCCCCGAGTGCCTCAGCCCCGTCCCGGCCCAGGCCCGACGCTGCGCCTCCTGCACCGTCCCCCTGCCCGCGGTACCCGCCCAGGCCGGGGAGACGACCCAGCGGGCCGGGTGACCGGACCCCTGATCGATCGGTGACAGCCGGACAATTTCGGTGCTCAACGCTTGGCCGGGTTGTCCGAGCACTCCCCGAAGCGGATCACCGCCGCGACCGAGGAGGGCGGTCCATCTGCGGTTCCTCGCCCAATGCGCGGTACCGACCGCCAGACGACGAACGTGGGCGAGGCCGTGCACCTGGTCGACGTCGTTACCGGCTCCGCCGCCACCCTTTGGGACGGTGGCGGGCGTAGGCCCCGGCCGCCGACTTGAACACACTCACAGTGCTCCTCTCACGGCATGCTTCTGGGCCCTTCCACCGACTGGGCTGGAAGAAGAGCTCGATGCGCGGGACGGCGTCCTCGTGGTCGAGCAGGTGCACGGTGTGCAACAAGGTGAGGTCTCCCTCGGCGACAGCGATCCCCGCGCTACTCGTTCCACGTGCCCGGCAAGCGCGTGCCAGTAGCCAACCGCGTACGCCGAAGCGGGATGTCGCTGCCCGAGCAGCACGGCCCCATCCCGCTCCAGGTACAGAGGGGCGCCGACCACGTTCGGCTCGGCGGTCATGCTGCACCTCCGCCCATCACGCGGTTGTGGCGTTCCGGGTGCCCTTCGGGCAGCTGCCGCAGGCCGCGAAGGGGGGAACGGCACAGCACCACGAGGGGCAGCACGAGCAGGAAGGTGCCGACGGTCAAGGTGGGGCGTACGCCGATCGTTGTTCCGAGGCCGCCGGCGACCAACGCGGCCAACGGCCGCGCGCCTGGCGTAAGCCAGTGCTCACGGCCTGCGTGCGAGCCTGCATGCCGTCGGCGGTGACGACCTGACGAATGGAGCGTTGGGTGGTTCCTGCCGCCGCGGCACAGGCCAGTTGGAGGTACAGGGCGGCGCTGATGGCGATCTGCCAGGCCAGGGGAGGCTAGCAGCAGGGGGATGTGGGTGAGCGGGGTGACCGCGAGCGCGACCAACATCATCGGACCGGGCCCGTACCAACGCACGAGTGCCGGAACCGTAAGCGCACCTGCTGCCGCGCCGAGGGCTCCGACTCCCAGAGTCACGCCGAAGGCCGTCGGGCTCATCGCGAGGGACCGGAGCAGGTACAGGGACCACAGCATATTGAGGAGCGCCAGCGCGGCCGAGGTAGTCGCGTTCACCAGGGTCAGTGTGCGCAGCCGGTGGTCCTGCTGGACGTGACCGCCGCGGTCGGCGACGCCTTCACCTCCGGTGTCCACGCCGGCCTGACCGTCATCGCCGCCGTGTTCCCGCGCGCGGCCCTCGCCTCGGCCCTTCTGGTGCACAACCGACCGCACCACACCGCCGCCACGACGAAGTGAGGCACGGCGTCCCGCCTTCGCGGCGATGCCGACGGTGCCGGAGCGCAGCAAGGCCGTAGTGGCGGGGCGTAGCGCCATGGAAGAGCCGGCGGGCGTCACCGTCGCGGTGAGCGGCCGCGACAGGGCGTGCGCCGGGCTGTGGGCCGGCGAGCCACGTCCCGGGCGGCCGGTGAGGGCCGACCGGGACGCCGGGCTCAGGCGAGGTCGAACCGGTCGAGATTCATCACCTTGTTCCACGCTGCCACGAAGTCGCGTACGAACTTCTCTTTCGCGTCCTGGGACGCGTAGACCTCCGAGAGGGCTCGGAGCTGGGAGTGCGCACCGAAGATCAGGTCGACGGCGGTGGCGGTCCACTTGACCTCGCCGGTGGCGCGATCCCGGCCTTCGAACACGTTCTCGTCCGTAGCCGACGCCTTCCACTCCGTGCTCATGTCGAGCAGGTTGACGAAGAAGTCGTTGGTCAGAGTTCCCGGCCGGTGGGTGAAGACCCCGTGCGGGGATCCCTTGAAGCCGGTGTTGAGCGCCCGCATGCCGCCGATCAGCACCGTCATCTCGGGAGCGGACAGCGTCAGCAGGTTGGCGCGGTCCAGCATGAGGGTCTCCGGCGACAGCTTCTCGCCCTCCGGAAGGTAGTTGCGGAAGGCATCCGCCTTGGGCTCCAGCACGGCGAACGACGCCGCGTCGGTCTGCTCCTGCGAGGCGTCCGTACGACCCGGTGCGAACGGAACCGTGACGTCGTACCCGGCGTCCCGCGCGGCCTGCTCGACGGCCGCGCACCCGCCGAGGACGATCAGGTCGGCGAGGGAGACCCGCGTTCCGCCGGGCCGGGAGTCGTTGAAGTCCTGCTGGATCCGCTCGAGCGTGCGCAGTACCTCGGTCACCTCGGGAAGGTCGTTGAGTTCCCAGTCCTTCTGCGGCGCGAGCCGGATGCGCGCCCCGTTCGCCCCGCCGCGCTTGTCGGTGCCGCGGAAGCTCGCCGCCGACGCCCAGGCGGTGGTGACCAGCTGGGGGACGGAAAGGCCCGAGCCGAGGATCCTGCCCTTGAGGGCAGCGATGTCCTCGTCCCCGACCAGTTCGTGATCGACCTCGGGAACGGGGTCCTGCCACAGCTGCGGCTCGGGGATCCATGGGCCGAGGTAGCGGGAGACGGGTCCCATGTCGCGGTGCAGCAGTTTGTACCACGCCTTGGCGAACGCCACCGCGAGCTCGTCGGGGTTCTCGTGGAACCTCTTCGTGATCGGGCCGTAGACGGGGTCCACCTTCAGCGCGAGGTCCGTCGTCAGCATCATGGGCGCGTGCCGCTTCGACGGATCATGGGCGTCCGGGACGGTGTTCCTGGCCGAGGGGTCCGTGGGAGTCCACTGGTGGGCGCCGGCGGGGCTGCTCGTCAGCTCCCACTCGTACCCGTAGAGATTGTCCAGGTACCCGTTGTCCCACGTGGTCGGGTCGGTGGTCCACGCGCCCTCCAGACCACTGGTGAGCGCGTGGCGGCCCGCGCCGCTGTCGTACGTGTTCCGCCAGCCGAGGCCCTGCTGCTCGATGGGGGCCGCCTCGGGTTCCGGGCCGATGTAACTGGCGTCGACCGCGCCATGACACTTGCCGAAGGTGTGGCCGCCGACGATGAGCGCGACCGTCTCCTCGTCGTTCATCGCCATGCGCCCGAACGTCTCCCGGATGTCCCGGGCGGCAGCCATCGGGTCCGGGTTTCCGTTGGGCCCCTCTGGATTGACGTAGATCAGTCCCATCTGCACGGCGGCGAAAGGACCGGTGAGTTCCCTGTCGCCACTGTAACGCTCGTCCCCGAGCCATGTGTCTTCGGGCCCCCAGAAGATCTCCTCGGGTTCCCAGATGTCCTCCCGCCCGAAACCGAACCCGAACGTCTTGAACCCCATGGATTCCATGGCGCAGTTTCCGGCGAATACCAGGAGGTCGGCCCAGGAGATTTTCCGGCCGTACTTCTGCTTGACCGGCCAGAGCAGACGGCGCGCCTTGTCCAGGCTCGCGTTGTCCGGCCAGCTGTTGAGAGGGGCGAAGCGCTGTGCGCCGCTGCCGCCACCGCCGCGGCCGTCCTCGATGCGGTACGTTCCCGCGGCATGCCAGCTCATCCGGATGAAGAGCGGCCCGTAGTGGCCGTAGTCGGCGGGCCACCAGTCCTGGGATGTCGTCATCACCTCAAAGACGTCACGCTTCAGCGCGTCGACGTCGAGGGTCGCGAACTCTTCCGCGTAGTCGAAGTCCTCGTCCATCGGGTTGGACCGGGGCGAGTGCTGATGGAGAACCTGGAGGTCCAGCTGATTCGGCCACCAGTCCCGGTTCGTCCTGGGCCGCCGAGTCGGTGTGGGCGTCGGTGAGGGGATTGCCGGATTCTCACTTTCACTGCCGGACATGCCCGTCCTTCTTCCTGTCTCGGTGTTCTGCCGGCCTGCTGCTGCCCTTGACGTCGTCGGATTTGCTGGTGTCGAACGCGTCGACCCATACAATCAGCGCCACGGCCCGCACCGGCTGGAAATGTGCTGTACCGCGTCCGTATGGTCGCGCACCGCAGACCACACCTCTATGAAACACGCAGAGCACCCCCGCAAGATAGATGCGGCAGCGGGCGCGGCCTTTCTTCTCTCGTACCGACTCCTGAGCGAGCCGAAAACGAATTCCACAGCCTTCGTCCGTGCCGGAGGGAGGCCTGGCGGTGATTTCCGCACCCGGGTCAGCAAGCGGTCAGCAGCGGGCCCGACGGTGTCCAGGCCGGCCGACACGCACCCCTGCCCGGGTGGATTGCTGCGTGGCTCGCCAGGGCGCTGCCCGTGGAGTCGGGGTGCGTGCACCCTTTCCCCTCCAGGTCGCCACGCTGCCGGGACATCCGGCGCACGAGGATCACCTCGTCGCTCACGATGCGCAACGCTTCCCTGACTGGATCGGAAGTGACGCGGAGCATCTCGCGACGCGTGTATTCCACAAGGGCGACCAGTAACTGTTCATCGCCAACGTGAACCGTCTGCCGGCTGAGGACACGCTGGGAGTAGACCTGATCTATCACCATGTGAGCCGGGACAGCTTCATCCTTGTTCAGTACAAGAAGATGGTCCAGGTCGGAGCCGGGCGCAGCGAGTGGGGATATCGGCCGGACGGTGATCTTGACGACCAGCTTAAGCGCATGAGGCAGGTAGAAGAGGCGTGTATGCGGCTGGAACAGGATCCGCCGGCCGATTACCGCTTCGTTCACCAGCCGTGTTGGATCAAGTTCTGCAAGCCCGAACAAGTGGCGCCGAAGGGAGATGCGCTGATCGGGGGGATGTACCTCACGCGCGAACACGTCGAGTGGCTGCGAGGGCGGCCCGGACTGGCCACCGGCCGAACGTACGCGGGAACGCAGGGGCGGTCTAACGGGCTGAGAGTGTGAGGGGTGGGTCGACCGTGAACCGGTGGATCCGCCCTCACCACGGCAAGAAGCGGACTTGAGCCGCCGGTTCCGGGGAGAGCGGCGGGGTATCTGCGCGCCGTCGGCTCGGTCAGCGCTCTTCGGTGGCCCGCTCGGCATGGAGAAGGCTGGCCATGTGAGGATGCGGTCACCGCGGCAGCGGAGGGTCACGGTGCTGCGGGTCCTGATCGCACGGCAGTTGGGGCACGCAATCATCGCGGCAGGCTCGTGAGGCGCACATGGAGACGCTGCTAGGCGTCCGTTTCCTGGCGACCGAGTACAGCACCGGGCCGGTCCACAAGGGCCGGATTGATTCGCTCGGGCTGGACGAGAACGGATCGCCGGTCATCGTCGAGAAAGCGCGGCATCGACGTCGGCCTCATCAACCAGGGCCTGTTCTACCTGGCGTGGCTAATGGACCACCGTGCCGAGTTCGAGCACCTGGTCCTGCGGCTCCTGGCGATAGATGACACATGCTGGCGATATTCGTCACGCCGACCCTGACACCGCCTCGGTCGCCCCCCATGCAGCACGGTAGTGAGCTGGTTTGACGATTCATCAGCTCCCTGTTCGTTCCGTCGCTACGATCTGCTTGAACGTGCGGCTGTCGATGCGGAATGACGGCGGCAAGGGGGTGGGGTAGGGATGCGAGACGAGGACATTGTCGCGGCGGTCCGTGCCATGCGTGTGGAGTCGCCCGATCTGTGGACGGGTGATGCCAGCACATGGGTCACGGCGGTGGACGCACTGCTCCGGCGGGCGGAAGTTGGTGAGCGGGTGAGCGATGAGATCCTCGCGCTGCTGACGTCGGATGCCGCGATCCGCGAGGACCTGGGACGTCGTCTGTCGTGGGAGGAGGATACGTATCGCGGCCCCGAGGCCGGCTCGGGCTTCGCACCCCTTGCCGGGTATGGCGACCCCTCGACCGAGGTCGTCTACGGCTGTGCGGTCTGCGACTACACGTACCCGATCTTCGAGGCCGGTGAGTCGGTGCCCGAAGGATGTCCGAGCGGGCATGTCCCCCTCCTCCGGATCACGTGACCCGCCGTGCTCACGACGCTGTGGTCGGGACTGGGCAGCAAGGCGGCAGATCGGTGGGCGGCGCTACTGACCTCGCCCGCGCTGGTGTTCTGGCTGGGCGGGGTGCTCGCCTGGTCATGGGGACAGGCCGGCCTCGGCAGACCCGCGGCAGGATGGCAGGAGTTCGGACATGCCTGGAGCCGGAACTTCAGCAGCATGCCCGCGGTCGCTCAGGCTGCGGTCGCTGTGCTCGCTCTGCTGCTGGTGATCGGGTCGGGGCGGCTGGCCGAGGCACTGAGCTTGGGCGTGCTAAGGCTGCTGGAGGGCTATTGGCCCGGGTGGGCGTCGCCGGCCCGGGCCGCCCTCGTCAAGGCTCGCGGGAAGTCCATCGATGGCCGGGCCGCGCGATGGCGGGAGCTGGCGCGCCGTCGGGCGGAGCTGTCGGCCACCGAGTACGCCGAGTATGCGGCACTGAACACGGCACGGGCGGCGGTACCTCCTGCACCGCGGGACCGGATGCCGACCGGGCTGGGTGATGTCCTCAAGGCGGCCGAGTCCCGGCCCCGCCACCGGTACGGTCTGGACGCTGTGGTGTGTTGGCCGCAGCTCTGGCTGACCGTACCCGAGCATGCGCGCGCCGAGGTCGGCACGGCTCGCGCCCGGTTGGACGAGAGTGCGCAGCTTTGGCTGTGGAGTCTGCTCTTCGCCGTCTGGACGGTCTTCACCTGGTGGGCAATGGGTATCGCGTTGCTGGGGATGGTCGTCGCCTACCGTCTGGCGCTCTCCAGGGCGAGGCAGTACGGCCAGCTGGTCCAGGCGTGCTTCGACCTGTATCGCAAAAACCTCTATGAAAGCCTCGGCTGGGATCTCCCCGCCGATCCCGCGCAGGAGTACGAGGCAGGTCGGCGGCTGACGGCCTACCTGGAGCGGGGGCCGCTACTGGAGCGAGTGTCCGGGGGGCCGGTGTGAACGCACGACGGGTGCAAGCGGCCGAGGAATGGCTCGGGTGGCCGCCGATCCTGCATCCGCCGCTCCGCTTCCGCGGCATCCTCGTGGCGGCGGGCCGTGCGCTCGCCGACTACGTGGACGGCGATGGACCGGCCCGACGACGCCTCGCCGAAGCGCTTGACCAGGTGGTGGCCAACCCGTACTTCGGTACCGGCCCTCGCGAATTCCAGGTGGCGCTGCTCACTCGGGCGGCAGTCGCGCACAATTGGTGCGGAGTGGGCGAGTCGAACGACGCGGAGCTGGCCCGGGCACGCGAACTTCTCACGGACGGACTCCAGCTTGCCACGGCCGGAGGCCCGGAGCAGGCATGGCTGGAGTACAGCCTCGCCAACACGCTGGTCAACCTGTATCAGCGCGGCAGCCGGCCGGACCTGCTCACCGACGCGCTGAACCACGCCCGGCGCAGCGTCGACTGTGCCGGGGACGACCGGAGGCTCGCGGCGCTATGCCGAGCCGGGCTCGCGTCGACCCTGGACACCAGCTTCCGTTCCCACGGCGACGCGGCGGCGCTGGCCGAGGCGGTGGAACACGCCGAGTGGTCGGTGGCCTCGGCGGGAGAGACTCCGCTGGGCCATCGGTTCAGGTACATCCTGGCCAGCGCACTCAGCAGGAGGTACGACGTCTACGGGAACCTGGACGATCTCAACCGTGCCATCGAGTTGCTACGCCAGGCGGCCGAGAGCCGCGACTTCGTCATGGCGCCGAGGACCGGAAACGCGTTTCACGGGACGCTGGCCAGTCTGCTGCGCCGCCAGTATCTGCGCACGCGGGAGGCGACCGTACTCGATGAGGCGATCCGGTTGTTGGTGACGGAGATCGGGGACGATGACTCCCAAGCTGATCCGATCAGCCTGACGAACCTGGGCAACGCGCTGCTGACGCGCTACCAGGAGTACGGCGACCGGGCGGATCTGCTCCGCGCCGTCGACCTGCAGCTGAAGACGCTCAACGCTCGCCGGGAGAGCGACTGGCAGATGGCCTCTGCGCACAACAATGCGGGCAACGCGTTGGCCGCCGCCTCGCGGGCGACCGGTGACAACGGGCTCGGCGAGCTGGCGGTCGTGCACTACCGGAAGGCGCTGGACCTCACCGCGGAGAGCGCTCCCGAACGGGCCTCCCGCGCCTATAACCTGGGCACGGCCTTGCAAGGTCTGAGCGCAAGCAGTGGCGACAGCGCTCGCGTGATCGAAGCCGAGGCTGTGGCCGCTTATCGGGACGCCGTCCAGCACGGCTTGGAGACCTCACTGGAGTGGGCGCTCGCCGCAGCCAGGCGCTGGGGAAACTGGGCAATGGAGCACGGTTGTTGGGATGAAGCATGTACGGCCTACACGGGTGGGCTTGAGGCGATCGGGCAGTTGTTCCGGCTCCAACTCATGCGTGCAGACAAGGAGGCGTGGCTGGCCGAATCCCAGGGCATGCCGGCTGAGGCCGCCTACGCACTGTTTCGTGCCGGTCGGCCCAAGGAAGCAGTCACCACCCTGGAGGCCGGACGGAGCCTGCTGCTGTCGGAGGCGCTGGAGACGGACCGGTCCAGCCTCGACCAGCTCTCCGAAGGCGGCCACGGCCACCTGGTTGACCGGTACCGAGCGGCGACCACGGCGTTGGACGAGGCCATGCGCGGCGGCGCCGAGCCGGCGACACTGCGACGCTGTCGGGCGGCGGTCGACGAGCTGATTGCGCAGATCCGGTCGGTCGACGGATTCCAACACTTCCTGGTGAGAACGGAGTTCGCCGATGTCTGCCGGGCGGTGCCGCGCGGCGCTGTCGTCGTCTACCTCGCGGCAGCCGCACCTGGCGGGGTGGCACTCGCGGTGGACCACCACGGACGGGTCGGTGCGGTCGAGCTGCCCACGGTGACCTCGGCAGCGGTCCGACGCCGGGTCGGCGCGTTGTGGGATGGGCACCGAGGCCCTGCTGGGCAGGCCGGCGCCTGGAAGGGCGCACTCGACGCCGTCACCCGCTGGGCTTGGTCGGCCGTCGCCTCCGCCGTCCTGCCGATGGTCGGCGACGCCGAGGAGATCGTGCTCGTGCCGTCCGGAGCGCTCGCGATGCTCCCGCTGCACGCGGCCTGGCGGCCGGCACCGGAGGCTCCAAGCACACGGCACTATCTGCTGGACGAACGGACCGTGAGTTATGCGCCCAACGCGCGGGCCCTGGAGGTCACCCGCCGGATCGCGGCCCGTACCTCGGCCGGTCACATCATGGTCGTCGCCGATCCTGCGCCAACCTCATTGAAGCCCATCGGGTACGCAGGTGCCGAGGCCGCTTGGGCTCAGCGCTGGTTCCGGGCCAGCGAGGTGCTGCGGGGCAGGGCGGCCAGCCGCACGGCTGTCACGGCGGCCCTGTCGCAAGCACAGGTCCACCACTTCATCTGTCACGGTCGCGCCGAGACTGACAACCCCTTGGACAGTGCGCTGATCCTGGCCGACGACCAGGAACTCACGTTGCGAGAGATCCTGGGCCTGCGACTGCTGCACCCCGATGCCGGAGCCGGGGCCCGCCTGAGCGTGCTGTCCGCATGCGACACGGACCGCCCCGGCACCGCGTTGCCCGATGAGGTCATCTCCCTGCCGAGCGGCTTGATCCAGGCGGGTGTGGCCGGCGTGGTGGCAAGCCAATGGGCGGTACGCAGCGAAGCGGTCAGCCTGCTGATGGCACGCTTCTACCAACTGTGGCGGACCCAGCGACTCGAACCCGCTGGCGCGCTACGCGCCGCGCAACGCTGGCTGCGAGACACGACCAACCAGGAGAAGATTCAAGACCTTGCCCCCGCTCTGATCCCGCTCACCGAGGACCAGGGCCTCGAAGGGCTGGTGCGAAGCCTGCGACTACGTGATCCGGATGCGCGGCCGTACCTCCACTCCGCAGACTGGGCCGCACTGAGCTACCACGGTTCCTGACGGCCTGTTCCGGGCAGCTGGCCTGGGCCCACAACTCTGGCGGTGCCCGCAGGGAGACGGCGCTTCCAGAGAGGCCCTGCAATCGTGATCATGAACGCAGGTGTCAAAAGACTCTGCAGATCAACGGCCAGTAGTGGTCATGCAACTGGCACGCGTACAGGTCAGCGCGTCGTCCGTGCGTCAGGTATCGCTGGCTGTCGCAGGTCCTCGACCGGCTCGGGATGAGGGCGCAAGTGCGCATGGGCGCTCGCATTGCCTCAGCAGGGCGGGCGCGATCGCCGGTCCGCCTGGCAGGCCAGGAGGACGAAGTCACCGTGTCGTGAGCTACCTCGCCTGCTTCAGTGATCGCATGGCGTTGTCCCTCTTCGGGCGGTTGGCTCGTCCTTGTCGGCTCAGGCTTTCGGTGACACTGAGTAAGTGTGTGCGGATGCACCACTTCCTGGCGTGGGACGGGGACGTTTTGCGTGTCGCCACACCGTAGGAATCCGCAGGTCAGGCGCACATGTGGCGGGGCGCCATAGTTCGAGGGTTCGCTATGCGTGCGGCCACCATGCCGGCTCGTGGAAAGGCACGGTCTTCGAAGTTGACCGCGCACCGCTGGTTCATGATTCGGGGGCGAGCCGGCGTATGGGGTCGTCTGGACGAAGCGGTTCTGCACCAGACATGTCCCCACCGGTACGTCCGGGGATGTAACCGCGGGTCGTTCTCCGGACCGATGCCGCGGCCGGCCTCGCCTCCTACGATCACTGTGTGCACAAGCGGGGTCTTCGCTTTGACGCGGGCGCGGCGGCCGGCTTTTTCGTCGTGCTGGTGGCGTTGATCGTGGTCACGCCGACCGGCCCGGACTCGACGGCCGGCTACAGGCTCGCGCTGACCTGCGCCGCCATGCAGGCGGCTGCGGTCGCGCAGATGCGCCGCCACCCCGAGCTCTCGATGGCCGCCGGCATCCTCGCCGGTGTCGGCATCGAGTTGGCCAGCCCCGACATCGGCTGGCTCGGCCAGGTCGCCGCGGTGCTGGCCGGCTACGCCCGGGTCCGCCCGCCGACCCGATCGCTGTGGGTGCTGGGCCTATTGCTGGCGAGCACGCCGTGGAAGCTGGTGCACGGCGACTGGACCACCATGCTGCTGGCCATGGCCGGGCCGTCGCTGGCCTGGACGCTGGGCGAGCTGGGGCGCACGAGGGCGCTGCGCCGACAGGATCTGGCGCGCCGCATCCTCACCCAGGAACGGGAGCGGATCGCCCGGGAGCTGCACGACGTGCTGGCCCACACGGTGTCGGTGATCGTGGTGCAGGCGGGCGCTGCCGGAGACGTCTTCGACACCCGGCCCGACCTGGCCCGCAAGGCGCTCGCGTCGATCGACCGGGCCGCCCGGTCCACGCTGTCCGAGCTGCGACTGCTGCTGCAGACGGTAAGCCCCCAGGAGGACCCGGAAACCGACGCGCCCCAGCCAGGGCTGGACCAACTCGATGCGCTGGCCACGTCATTGCAGGCCACCGGGTTGCGGGTGGAGCTGGAGCGGGACGCGGCGGCCTTGCCACTGCCGGCCGCGGTGGACTTGTCGGCGTACCGGATCGTGCAGGAGTCGCTGACCAACACGCTGCGCCACAGCCAGGCCACCCGAGTCCGGGTGATCGTCCGGCACCTACCGGGCTCGGTGCGACTGGAGATATCCGACGACGGCCCGGCGCGCCCGGTCGGACGGGCCGACGGGTCCGGGCGTCGGGGCATCGTCGGCATGCGGGAACGCGCCCGGCTGCTGGGCGGTACCCTCGACGCCGGCCCGTGTCCCGACGGCGGCTTCCGGGTGCGTGCCGAACTGCCGGTGGAAGCGGCATGATTCCCAAGGAGATGCGGCGGTGACCGTCCGTGTGCTGATCGCCGACGACCAGGACCTGGTCCGGGCCGGCTTCATGATGATCATCGACAGCCGTGAGGACCTCGAGGTGGTGGGCGAGGCGGGCGACGGTATCGAGGCGGTCGCGCTGGCCCAGTCGCTGGTACCGGACGTGATCTTGATGGACGTGCGGATGCCGCGGATGGACGGTATCGAGGCCACCCGCCGGCTGGCCGCAGCCGGCAATCCGGCCCGGATCATCATGCTGACAACGTTCGACCTGGACGAGCCGGTGTTCTCCGCACTCCGGGCGGGCGCCAGCGGCTTCCTGCTCAAGGACATCCGGCCGGACGAACTGGCCGCCGCGGTCCGGCTGGTGGCCCGTGGAGAGGCACTGCTCGCGCCCACAGTGACGCGGCGGTTGCTGGACCGATTCGCCGGCAAGCTGCCCGGCGGTACCGCTCCGCCCGCGCTGGACGCGTTGAGCGAGCGCGAGATCGAGGTGCTGACGCTGGTCGCGCGGGCGCTGTCCAACGATGAGATCGCGCAGGAGCTGACACTCAGCCGGGCCACGGTGAAGACGCACCTGTCGGCCATCCTGACCAAGCTCGGCCTGCGCGACCGGGTGCAGGCGGCCGTCCTGGCGTACGAGACCGGCCTGGTGCGCCCCGGCTCGGCTCCTCAGCCTCGGGGATGACCGCGGGTCCGATCCCGGGACCGATCCGCTGAACCCGTATCGGTCACTAGCGTCCCTCGACGAAGGAGGGAGCACGATGATCCGGAAATCACTGACCCTGCTGGTCGCGGTCCCCTTGATGCTGGGCGGAGCGAGCGCCGCCGCCCACAGCCCTGCCCCGCTGAACTGCGCTGGGCTCACCGCCGCCCACGTCCCGCAGGGGACGGTCACCTCGGCCACCGCTGCCGATGGCTACTGCCAGGTCCAGGGCGTGCTGGAACCGGCCACCAGGTTCACCGTCAAGCTGCCGGTCAGCGGCTGGACCGGCGAGTACGTCCAGCAGGGATGCGGCGGCCTGTGCGGCACGGTCCCCGACCTGAGGTTCCCGCTGTTCGGGTTCAGCTGCCCGGCCGCACTGGACAAGACGCTGGTGGTGGCCGGCGACGACACGGGACACGTGGGGGACCCCGCGGGCGCGCAGCCGGCCACCTGGGGCCGCGACCCGCGGGCCCGCATCGAGTTCGGGCTGACGTCCGAGCACCGGCTGCGGCTGGCGTCAGACGCGCTGATGACCGCGTACTACGGGCACGGTCCGGCATACCGGTACTTCGACGGCTGCTCGACCGGCGGCCGCCAGGGTCTCAACCTGGCCCAGCGGTTCCCGGCCGACTTCGACGGCATCCTGGCCGGCGCCCCGGCCAACAACGAGGCGCCGCTGGCGCTGCTGGCGGCATGGGTCGCCACCCGCAACACCGACGCGCACGGCAAACAGATCCTCGGCCCGGAGAAGATCCCCACCCTGCACGACGCCGTGGTCAAGACGTGCGGCGACGTCATCCAGGACCCTCGGCAGTGCGGCTTCCAGCCGTCGTCGCTGCGCTGCCCGCCGGAGGTGGACCGGCCGACGTGCCTGACACCGGGGCAGGTAGCCGCCGTGGTGGCCTTCTACCGCGGTCCGCACGGCCTCTACAACGGGGGGATGCCGTACGGGTCCGAACTCGGCTGGATCGACCAGTTCGTGGTCCGGTCCGGATCACCCCTGGACGGCAACGCCGGGAAAATCGCCTTCGACTACCTCAAGTACCTGGGCTACCCGACCGTGCTGCCGGACAGTTTCAAGCTGACCGACGTGCGGTTCACCACGGCCACGTACGACCGGCTCAACCTGCTCGGCAACGCCCTGTACAACGCCAACAACCCCGATCTGTCAGCGTTCCGGGCGCACGGAGGCAAGCTGATCATGTACCACGGCTGGGCCGACCCGTCCATCCCGCCGTTCTCCACGCTGGACTACTACCGGGCGGTGCAGAAGCGGGGTGGCGCCGACGCCTACACGCGGCTGTACATGATTCCGGCGGGCTACCACTGCCTGTTCGGGCCGGAAGCGGCCGCTCCGTCGGAGATCGGCTGGCCGGAGTTCCTTCAGCCACTGATGGACTGGGTGGAGAAGGGCACTGCCCCGGGCGTGATCAACGTACCGACGTTGAGCGGTGACTACACCGACGTGATCCGGGACTTGGACGTGGCACCGTTCAACGCGCTCGCCCCGGTCAAGACCGCGCCGGACAGCCTGAACGCGAACTACCACTATGTCGGCCGCTACTAGGTGGACAGTCTGCGGCAGCAGATGAGGGTGGCGGCGAGGGCAGTGAAGGCCAGGAAGGGGCTGGCCTTGCGTGCGGAGCGGCGGTGCAGTCGTCGGCATCCGCTGAGCTTCGCCTCGGCCGGCCTGTCGAAGGGCGTTCCGGTGACGCCGGACGGCCGGGGCGCGAACTCCGGTCCGGGAGAAGGTGCAGTCCGGCCGCTCAGCCCTTCACGGCCGGGTCAGATCCCGGCCAGACGTGGGAAGAGCGCCTCGGCGCTGACGCGGTTGATGGCGTCGAGCTGTCCCGGCTCGAAGCCGTCGTAGCCGTCGAGGACGGAGTCGAGGAGGAGGCCGGAGTCTTCCGGGGCGAAGGGGTGATCACTGCCGTAGAGGATGTGTCCCGGGGCGGCGAAGGCCAGCAGGGAGGGCAGCGCGGCCGGGGTGGAGGACAGCGCGGTGTCGAAGTAGAAGCGCTGGAGGTCGGTCAGGATGCCCAGGGGTGTGGTGCCGGGGTTGAACTGGGCGCCGGCGGTGAACCGCCAGGCGGCGTACGGCAGGAAACCGCCGGCGTGGGAGAGGATCACCTTCATCCGGGTGTGCCGGCTCATCACGCCGTTCAGCGTCATGTGGACCGCGGTGCGGGTGGTGTCGTAGGGGAAGTCCAGCAGCGGGCCGGGCATGCCCTCCAGCATGGGCAGCGGCGGTACATCGGGGTGGACGAACACGACCGCCTCGCGGGCGTCGAGTTCGGCCCACAGCGGCTCGTACTCCTTGTCGCCGAGGTAGCGGCCGCGGACGTTGGAGAGCAGCACCACGCCGTCGGCGTGCAGTTCGTCCAGGGCGTACGTCGCCTCGGCGAGGGCTCCGTCGACATCCGGGAGCGGGAGGCTCGCGAAGAAGCCGAAGCGGTCGGGGCGGTCCCTGGCCAGTTCGGCGGCGTACTCGTTGACCATGCGGGCGATCGCGCGGGCCTCGGTGTCGTCGCCGAAGTGGGTGCCGGGCGCGCTGATCGAGAGGATGCCGGTGGCGATGGAGCGGCGGTCCATCGCGGCGAGCGCGCTGCCGGCGTCCCAGGCGGGGATGGGCCAGCCCCCGGCCGTCACGCCGTGGCAGTCCATCACGGCTCGGTAGGCCGGGGGGATGAGGTGCTGGTGGACGTCGATGCGGCACGGAGAGGTCATGAGTTCTCCCGCCTCCTAATACGTGGGCGACCAATGGACGGCAGCAGGGGCCACGACCTGCTGCGCGCCGGTGACGAGGGCCGGATCATGCCGGCCGAGTGCGCCACGATGATGATCGACTACCTGGCGCCTCCCTGGACACCACGATCAGCGCCATCTCCAGCGGCTCCGAGCAACACTGCCGTAATGAGGAAATAATCAAGCCTGATGGAATGCTCCGTCAAGGGTCATGGCGGAGAAGCACGATGAGCTCATCAAGAGCGCGGTGCTCTCCCTTGCCGTCCGTGGCCGGTGGCGGCCAGCAGCCCTGGTTCGGTGATCGGCCCGCACGACCCGTCGGCAACTGCGTCAGGACGAGGACCGGATCAGCGTGTGACAGCAGCACACGCCCGCGCGGTAGCTGCCTCAGCGGCGAGTTGCAGCGTGGTGAGAGCCCCGGTGGGCCGCGTGGGACGGCCCTCGAGGAGCCGCTGGATCGCTGCGGTGATGGCGTCGCGTTCGTCATCGTGGTCAGTGGCCATCGCGGGGTTCTCCCGTCGAGTCGCGGGCAGTGACGATGCGTTCCATGGCAGGCGAACGCGATTCCCGTTCTGACTAAAGGCTTCGAGAACCTTGATCTCTGTCTAGCCCCTCCGCACATCGAGCAGCGCCTATGGCTCTCAGGCGGAAACTTGATATGCCGGCTATCCGACCGGTCTCAGCGCCCGCGCGAGCGCGTCGACGGTCACACCGACGATCGCCCGGAGTTGCTCCGGGCTCGCCCCGGCCCTACCCATCACCGCGAGAGACTGGTTCACGGCAGCTATGTGTACGGCGAAGTCCTCGGCTTTCTCGTCGGACATTCCGCCAGCCTTCAGCGCGGTGCGCAGGCGTCGGCGCTGTAGGCCGAACAACTCTTTGACATGCTCTGCGACGCTCGGGCTCAGCGTCGGACTCGCCATGACCGACTGGGCCATCAGGCATCCGTCGGGCACGGCGGGGTCGGTGATGCGCCCCAGGGTGACATCGAAGAACGCCCGGACGGCGGCGACGGGGTCCTCGGCCGCGCACGAGAGGGCGGCGTCGAACTTGTCGCCGTAGCGCGTGGCGTAGCGATCCAGGCAGCGAAGGAAGAGCGTGTCCTTGTCGCCGAGCGAGGAGTAGATCGAGCTGCGGTTCAGGCCGGTCGCCCGGGACAGGTCGTCGAGCGAGGTGTCGGCGTAGCCGGAGCGCCAGAACTGGATCATCGCGGCGTCGAGCACCGTGTCCATGTCGAACTGCTTCTTGCCTGCCATGCGGCCCATCCTCCCATCTTGAACTGATCAGTTCAAGATGTGCTAGCGTCGAGTCACGGTCCACCCGCCTCGACGGAGGATTCCCATGACCAACCCCGTCCCCGCCCTGCCCCTGCATGACCTGGCCGGATTCACCCACCGCTGGGTCGACGCCGACGGCGTCCGCCTGCACGCCGTCGAAGGCGGCCGCCCGGACGGACCGGCCGTCGTCCTGCTCACCGGGTTCCCGCAGACATGGTGGGCCTGGCGAAAGGTCATGCCTGCTCTCGCCGACCGGTTCCGGGTCATAGCGATCGACCGGCCGGGCCAAGGCAATTCCGAGCATCCGGAGCTCAGCTACGACACGCACACGGTCGCCGCGCACATCCAGGCCGCGGTGAACGCTCTCGACGTGCGGGACTACTGGCTCGCCGGGCACGACATCGGCGCCTGGGTCGCCTTCTCCCTCGCCCTGAACTACGAGAGCCGACTGCACGGGGTCGCGCTGCTCGACGCCGGAATTCCCGGTATCACCATGCCGGAAGCGATCCCTCTCGAACCGACTCTGGCGTTCAAGACCTGGCACTTCGCGTTCCACGTGGTGCCCGATCTCCCCGAGACGCTGATAGCCGGCCGCGAGCGGGAATACATCAGCTGGTTCCTGAAGACCAAGTCCCTCGCGCCCGACGCGTTCGAGGAAGCAGGGCTCGACCACTACGGCGCGGCCCTCGCCGTCGATGGCGGCCTGCGCGCCGGCCTCGCCTACTACCGCGCCGCCGCCGAGTCCGCGCGCAAGAACCGCGCGGCACTCGAGCAACGACGCCTGACCGCGCCCGTCCTTGCGATCTCCAGCAGCCACGGCTCGATCCCGGACATGGCGGCCTCCATCAGCCCATGGGCCGAGAACGTGACCGGCGTCATCGTGCCCGACGCCGGTCACTACATCCCCGAGGAACAGCCCGAGGCCGTCGCCGCCGCCCTCACCGACTTCTTCAGCGGCCGTTAGTGCTCCAGCAGGAGGGCGATCCCCACTGCGGTCGGGGGCCCGTCAGCTACGGGCCCGCCCCGCGCGCCTACGGACGTGCCGTGAACCGCCCGTCACCCCGCTTGTGCAGCCAGCCCCGGGCGGCGAGCTTGGTCATCTTCGCCGATGCCGGAGCGGCGGCCCGGCATCGGCCCGGGCCTGCTCGGCCAGGCGGTTCGACACTCCGCTCCGGGATCGCCAGTTCGTGCCGCTCGACCTGCCTCCTGAAGTTGCTTGCCCAACTCCTGGGCGAGAGCGACCAGTTCGCTCCGGCGGGCGGTGATCCGCTGCCACTCCTGCATCCCCGCGTCGGCCGCCGACCGTCGCGCGCGCCCACCTTGGAGGCGGTGCCGTGGCCTCGGTACGACGCGTGCATGACCAGGGGTGACTGACCGGGATGCACCGGCTACTTTCCGATGTTCTCACCCTCCGGCCCGCTTCCGTATGCTGCGATAAACTATGACAAAAGCGTCTGTGTCCGTCGATGTCTCGCGGCTCAGTCTTCCGTTGGGTCCGTTCTCTCGTAGGTCGGTTTTCAATGGACCTCAACACCATCACCGAAGTAGTCCGGCGACCGTCCGAGCGGCCGGGCATGGACTGGCACGAGGGCGATGCCTGGCTCGCGGGCGGAACATGGCTCTATTCCACGGAGCAGCCGGACCTGCGACGGCTGATCGACCTGACGGCGCTGCCTTGGGAGCCTCTTGTCCGGACGGACGAGGGCCTGGAGATCAGTGCCACCTGCACCATTCGTGACCTGTACGCCCACCCATGGCCCATGGACTGGCTCGCAGGAATTCTCTTCCGGGAGAGCTGCGAGGCATTTCTGTCCTCGTTCAAGGTGTGGAACGCAGCGACCGTCGGCGGAAACATCTGCATGTCCCTGCCCGCCGGCCCGATGATCACGTTGACGGTCGCGCTGGAGGCGCAGTACGAACTGTGGGCGCCCGACGGCTCCGTGCGCCGTGTCGACGCCCTCGACTTCGTCACGGGCGACCATCGCAACGTCCTCGCCCCCGGGGAGCTGCTTCGGCGCATCACCATTCCGGAGTACGCGCTGCGCAAACGCACCGCGCACCGTCGCTTCACGCTGACCCGGCTCGGCCGTTCGACGGTGTTCCTCGTCGGCACGCAACGGCTGGGAGCCAGTGACCTGTTGCTCACCATCACCGCCGGCACCACGCGGCCGGTCCGTATCGCCTTCGACTCCCTGCCCGATGTCCGAACCCTGCGGCAGAGCATCGACGCCCTCCCGGCCGACGTCTGGTTTGCGGACCCCAATGGGACCCCTGACCACCGCCGGCATCTGACCCGGCACTTCGCCGAGGAGATCTGCCGCGAACTCACGGCTGGGGACCTGGCATGAGCTACGTCGTCAACGGCAAGGAATTCGACCGGGAGCCGGCCCCCGGCCAGTGCCTGCGCACCTTCCTGCGCGAACTGGGCCACTTCGGCGTCAAGAAGGGCTGCGACGCGGGCGACTGCGGCGCCTGCACGGTGTGGCTGGACGGCGCACCGGTACACAGCTGCATCACCCCCGCCTTCCGCGCGGACGGGCGTGAGGTGACCACGATCGAAGGCCTGGGACGCCCCGGCGCCCTGCATCCCGTGCAGCGGCAGTTCGAGCAGGCGCCGGGGTTCCAGTGCGGCTTCTGCACCGCAGGGATGATCATGACGGCGGCGACCTTCACCGAGGACCAGAAGGCGGATCTGCCACGGGCGTTGAAGGGCAACCTCTGCCGCTGCACCGGGTACCGGGCGATCGAGGACGCCGTGCAGGGCATCAGCGCGGTGGAGACGGCAGCACCGGGCAAGGCCGTCGGGACGAGCGTCGGCGCGCCCGCGGGCCACGACGTGGTGACGGGGCGCGCCGAGTTCACCATGGACACGCAGATCGACGGCATGCTGCACCTCAAGCTGCTGCACTCACCCCACGCGCACGCCCGGATCCTCTCGATCGACAAGACCGCCGCCCTCGCGGTGCCCGGCGTACACCGGGTCTACACCTGGGAGGACGTCCCCCGCAGACGGTTCACCACGGCGATCCATACCGACCACCTGGTCGACCCCGACGACACCTACATCCTCGACGACACGGTCCGTTTCGCCGGCCAGCGCGTGGCCGCGGTCCTGGCCGACACGGTCGGGGCGGCCGAGGAGGGCTGCCGGCGTCTCCTGGTCGAGTACGAGGTGCTGCCGGCGGTGTTCGACCCCGAAGCGGCGATGGCCGACGGCGCCCCCCAACTGCACGGCTCCCACGACCCGTTCGTCCGCGACCCCGTCCACAACATCCTGCTCGAGCTGCACTCGCACATCGGCGACGTCGACGCGGGATTCGCCGCGGCCGACGTGATCCACGAAGGCACGTACTTCTCACCGCGGGTGCAGCACGCGCATCTGGAGACCCACGGTTCGATCGCGTGGATGGAGGACGGCCGGCTGAACGTCTGTACCAGTTCGCAGTCTCCGTCGATCGCGAAGGTCAAACTGGAGTACCTGTTCGCGCTGCGCCCGGACCAGCTGAGGGTGTTCTGCAAGCGGGTCGGCGGCGGGTTCGGCGGCAAGCAGGAGGTGATCGCGGAGGATCTGGTCGCGCTCGCCACCCTGGACACCGGGCGGCCCACCTGCCTCGAGTACACGCGTGAGGAGGAGTTCACGACGGCCTCGCCCCGGCATCCGATGACCCTGACGGTCAAGCTCGGCGCGAAGTCCGACGGAACGCTCACCGCCTTCCAGGTACGCAACGTGTCGAACACGGGCGCCTACGGCAACCACGGCGGCGAAACGCTGTACGCGGGCGGAGCCGCCGTCATGATCTACCGTTGCCCCAACAAGAAGTACGACGCGTACGCCGTCTACACGAACACCGTGCCGAGCGGGGCACTGCGGGGTTACGGGATGACGCAGCCGGCGTTCGCCGTGGAGTCGGCGATGGACGAACTGGCCCGCGCTCTTCACGTCGATCCGCTGGAACTGCGCCGGCGCAACATCGTGCGGCCGGGCGAGCCCCTGGTCGCCCTGCACGAGGGCCCCGACGACGTGACCTTCACCGAGGACGGGCTCGCCGCATGCATCGACCTGGTGGGTGACGCCCTGGCCCGGACGGCTGCCCCGCCACCTCCGGGCCCCGAGTGGCTCGTCGGAACCGGCGTGGCGAGTTCCGTCCACGAGACCGCGCCTCCGACGGAACACATCTCCGAGGCCTGGGTCACGCTGGGCGACGATCTCGTTTACGAACTGGCTGTAGGCACCGCCGAGTTCGGGGAGGGAACCTCCACGGCCCATGTGCAGATCGCGGCCAACCAGCTGGGCACGACGCCGTCGCGGATCCGTCTGGTGCAGTCCGACACCGACCGCACGGCATTCGACACCGGTGCCTTCGCGAGCGCGGGCCTCTTCGTGGCGGGCAACGCGGTCCTGCGGGCGGCCGATGCCGTGCGCGACCGCATCCTGCACTTCGCCGCGGCCCACACGGGCGTCCATGTCGTGATGTGCATGATGGACGACGACGGTGTCGTCTGCGGGGACCGACGGGTGTCGCTGGCCGAACTCGTCGCCCTGGCCCGGACGCGCGGGATCCGTTTCACCGCCGCACGCAAGGCATACGGCTCTCCCCGGAGCGTCACCTCCAACACGCAGGGATTCCGGGTCGCCGTACACCGCGTGACGGGTGAGATACGGATCCTGTACAGCGTGCACGCGGCGGACGCCGGGGTGATCATCAACCCGGCGCAGGTCCGGGGACAGGTGGAGGGCGGCGTCGCCCAGGGAATCGGGTTCGCGCTGACCGAGAACCATCACCTCGACGACAGCGGCGTCATGGTCAACCCGAACCTCCGGAACTACCGCATCCCCACCTATGCCGACATCCCCCGTACCGAGGTGCTCCTGGTGGACTCGGCGGATTCGGTGGGGCCCCTGCGGGCGAAGGGGATGGCGGAGTGCTGTATCAACCCGGTCGCTCCCGCGCTGGCCAACGCGGTGCATGACGCCACGGGCGTCCGCTACCGTGCGCTGCCGCTGACCCCGGAACGCATTTACAGCCGGCTCCCCGCGGAGCACTCGGTGCCGACAGGTTGAGCCACCATGAACACCGAAAGGAACGTAGCCGCCGCGGCGACGGCGATCATCGGCCAGAAGGTGCTGCCCGGGATGGAACGGGAGTACGAGTCGTGGCAGGAGGATCTCAACGCCGCGGCCGCCTACTATCCCGGTTTCCTGGGTGCCGAGATCTCCCCGCCGACATCGCTGCAACCCGACTGGGTCGTCGTGTACCGGTTCGACTCGGTGGCGCATCTCCAGGCGTGGATCAACAGCGGGACCAGGCAGACATATCTCGACGCCGGCGCCAGGTACTTCGACGGTCCGGCGACCCAGCAGGTGGTCAGCAGCGGCACCCAGTCACTGGATCCGCTGGTCACCGTGGTGGTCACCCACCGCGTCGCCCCGAACCAGGTCGACGACTTCCTCGACTGGCAGCACCACATGGTCGAGGAGGAGAGCAAGTTCGAGGGGTTTCGGGGGACCGAGCTCTTCCGCCCCATCGAAGGTCTCCAGGAGGAATGGACCACGCTGTACCGCTACGACACCGCCGAGCACCTCGACGCCTGGCTGACCTCGCCCCAGCGGCAGGAGATCCTGGCCGAGGGTGAGAAGTTCAGCGACTTCAGACTGCGCACCATCGACAACTCGTTCGGCAGCTGGTTCGCCTTCGAGGGCAACGGCAGACAGGCACCGCCGCCGCCCTCCGAGACCAGGACCTCCCTCGCCATCTGGGTCGGGCTCTACCCGACCGTTGTGCTGCTGACGCTCGCCCTGTCCCCGCTGCACATGCCGCTCTGGATCGGCCTGCTCGTGGGCAACCTGCTGTCGAGTCTCATCATGAGCTTCCTGACCATGCCCTACTACGTGAACCCGCTGCTCGGGCGATGGCTGCGGCCACCGCCGGACGAACCGGCGGCACGGAGCAACCTCCGTGGCCTCGGTGTCGTCGCGGTGGTGATGACCTTCTGGGCCGCCGTCTTCTACCTCGTCACCGTCCGCTGGTGGACGCTGCCCTGACCGGCGGCGGATGCGGGGCCGGTCGATTGTCAGTGGTGCGTGAGACGGTGAGGACATCGCATCGGAATCAGGGGGAGCTGTCATGTCCGGGAGCCAGAACTACATCAATCACGTCGCCCTCGTGCTGGACGCCAGTTCGTCCATGTCGCACCTGAGCCGCGCGGTCGTCGACGTCGCCGACCGGCAGATCGCCTACCTCGCCCGCAGGTCGAGGGAGCTGGACCAGGAAACCCGTGTCACCGTGTACGTCTTCGCGGACAAGGTGGAGTGCGTCATCTACGACAAGGACGTGCTGCGCATGCCGTCGCTGAAGCAGCTGTACCGGGTCGGTGGCATGACGGCGCTGCTGGCGGCCGCACTGACCTCGCAGCGGGAGCTGGCGCAGACCGCCCAGTTGTACGGCGACCACAGCTTCCTGACGTTCATCCTCACCGACGGGCAGGAGAACGCGAGTCACCGCTGCCCGGGAACGCCGTCCCAGGATCCGCAGGAGCTGGTCCGGGCCGTGGCCGGGATGATCGAGACGCAGCAGGACAACTGGACGCTGGCCGTCCTCGTGCCGGACCAGATGGGCAGGCGCGAGGCCATGCAGTGCGGTTTCCCGAAGGACAACATCGCCATCTGGGACGCCACCAGCACGCAGGGTCTGGAGGAGGCCGGACAGGTCATCCAGCTGGCCACGGAGAAGTTCATGGTGGGCCGCACGAAGGGCATCCGCGGGTCGCGGGCGGTGTTCTCCACGGGCGCCGAGGCGGTCAACAAGGACACCATCAAGGCGGCCGGCCTCACCCCGGTGGATCCGTCGGGCTACGAACTGATCCCGGTGACACGGGACGCGGCGATCCGGGAGTGGGTCGTCGAGTGCGGGCACACCTACCGCACCGGGGGTGCGTTCTACCAGCTGAGCAAGTCGGAGAAGATCCAGGCCCGCAAGCAGATCGCGGTGCTGGAGAAGAAGACGGACCGGGTGTACACAGGGCCCGAGGCCCGGTCCCTGCTCGGCCTGCCGGACGCGGAGATACGCGTCAAGCCGGACCACAACGACGACTTCACGATCTTCGTGCAGAGCACCAGCGTGAACCGCAAGCTCGTCCCGCACACCCGGCTGCTGCTGATGCTGTGACGCCTGCGGCCGCTTCCTTTCCGTACCCTGGCGGCATGCGCATGCGCCCTACTCTGAGCTGGACCCCCACCGGGGAGCTGCCGCCGGGCACCACGGACGTGGAGCCGGTCGTCGATGTGCTGAGCGCCGGCGGTGTGCTGGTGCTCAGCGGGGCGGGCATCTCCACGGAGTCGGGCATCCCCGACTACCGGGGCGAGGGCGGGAGCCTGAGCCGGCACACCCCGATGACGTACCAGGACTTCACCGCGAGCGCCCAGGCCCGGCGCCGGTACTGGGCGCGCAGCCACCTGGGCTGGCGCACCTTCGGCCGCGCCCGCCCCAATGCGGGGCACCGGGCGGTGGCGGCGTTCGGGGGGCACGGCCTGCTCGCGGGGGTGATCACGCAGAACGTCGACGGCCTGCACCAGGCCGCCGGCAGCGAGGACGTCGTGGAACTGCACGGGAGCCTGGACCGGGTCGTCTGCCTCTCCTGCGGCGCCGTGAGCCCGCGCCGGGAACTGGCCCGCAGGCTGGAAGAGGCCAACCCGGGCTTTGCACCGGTCGCGGCGGGAATCAACCCGGACGGTGACGCCGACCTCACCGACGACCAGGTCGGAGACTTCCGGGTGATGCCGTGCGCGGTATGCGGCGGCTTCCTCAAACCGGACGTGGTGTTCTTCGGCGAAGCCGTTCCGCCGCATCGGGTCGAACACTGCCGCGAGCTGGTCCGTACGGCGTCCTCGGTGCTGGTCCTGGGCTCCTCGCTGACGGTGATGTCCGGGCTTCGGTTCGTCCGCCAGGCGGCCCAGGCCGGGAAGCCGGTTCTGATCGTCAACCGGGACCCGACCCGGGGCGACCCGCACGCCGTCACCCGGGTCGCCCTCCCTCTCGGAACGGCCCTCACCACCGTGGCCGACCGGCTGGGCGTCCCCGTCGACGGCGAGGCGATCACCGGGTGAAGCGGTGGGCGTCGACAGCGTCGACCGCAAGGGCGAGAGGTTTCGCCTGACGGTAAGCGTTGGCCTGGGGTGGCAGCGGAGCGCGGTGCTGCGCCACGATGCTGCGATGCACGAGGAGCCGTTGGAGGAGTGGGCGCGGCGTCGTGAGGAGCGCCGGAACGCCGCGAAGGGGAAACTGCGCGCGGTGCCGCTCACCTCGGGTCCGCACCGGGGGGCGCACATCGAACCCCACCAGCCCAGAGTGATCGAGGAATGGAACGGCACCGAGTGGGCGACCGTGGGGGTCGTCCCTGACCTGGCGGCCGCGAAGGCGTTGCTGTATCCGCCGCCTCCGGTGGATCCCGTGGTTTCCGGGGAGGCGAAGTTCCCCGGATCGGACCGGCCGGCGCTGGACAAGGGCCGGGGAAGGCACCGTAAACCCTCCCCGGCGGACGAGCGGAATCGGTGAGCCGCCCGCTCCGCTCAGGGCTCGCCAGGCCCGCCTGGAGGGCTACATGGCCGACGCCCGGGAATGGCCCTGCACCACGTCCTCGACGGGGCTTCAGAACGGGCGCTCGGTCCCGCCCAGGGCGACGAGTTCGGTGCTGTCCAGCACCTCCGCGAGCGCCTGCGGCGCGCCCCGCATATGGAAGTAGTCCCACTGTGCGCGGCGGATCACCTGGTCCGGGTGGCTGAGCCCGCGCAACACATCCCAGTGCAGGGCCTGGGCCCAGACATAGCCCGGTTCACCGTCGACGTCCATGTCCTCCACGTCGATCGGGGTGTCCGCGAGCGCGGAGGCCAAGCGGTGGTCGTCCACGGGCCCGGCGGCGAAGTCCTGGAACGCGGCGGGGTCGGCGCCCAGGGGTGCGTCGTCGGCGGTCTCATCGTCCCGGACCGGCCAGGAGTCGTAGCGATGGGCGCGCACTCCGTCCCGCCAGACCTCCAACTCCAGCCGGTCACCGTCGTACTGGAAAGCGGCCAGCACCGGGGCTCCCAACTCGACGCTGATCGGCCCGGCGAGCGCGAAAACACCGTTGTCGTCGACGGAGGCAAAGGAAATTCGGCGGTGGCCCGCCGGCCGGACGCTCGGCAACCGGCTCGACGGGCACATCATCAGCCGCCGGTCCAGTCGGGGGCGCCGAGGGTGTAGAGGAGGACGGCGATCGAGGCGAGGGTGAAGGCGATCAGCGTCAGGCGTTGCCAGGTGAGGCTGTGGGACATGGCGGGTTCCCTTCTCGGGCGGGGTTGGCCGGGTGGTGCATGGCGGCCGTCACCAGCACGGCCGCGGCGGTCGCCAGGAGCAGGTCGCCGATGCTGACGACGGCGTGCAGTGGCGGAAGAGGGATGGTGTCGCCCAGGGCGAGCAGACGGGTGCTGTGCCCGGCCGGCACGTTCTTGGCGGTCCGGGACCCGGCGCGCAGTCCGGCGTCGGCCGCCGAGGAGGGGCTGTAGGGCATCCGGCCGTTGACGGCGATCGGCAGGGCATTGAGAACCGCACCCGTGAGGGCCAGTCCCACCCCCGTCTTCAACGGCCACGACCTGCCACGCGCGTTGACGCCCAGCCAGAGCAGGGCAAGGCCGAAGGCCAACGCAAGCAGCGGTGCCCCGAGAGGGCGTCCGGCAGCGCCGGGCAGGCCGGCGGTGGCCAGCTGCGCGACCTGCACGGCGGCCGCGAGCCACAGCAGCCACAGCCGTCGCAGTCGTACACCCGGCAGCCTGCCCAGTCGGCCACCGCTGAGGTATCCGGCAGCCGTTCCGACAGCAACCGGTCCGCCGAAGAGGATCAGCGCGGTGGCGCCCATGGTCACACCCCGCAGGTGACGTGCCGTGACACGCTCATCACCGCCCCCGTTGCGTTCTTGCGCTGCAAGAAACGACCGGCCTGCGTCCCCGGGCACCTGCCGCGTCTCGGTGAGACCGTCATCGGATCGTGGCAGAGCCCGGGTGCGGCCGCAAGCACCCGGGACCGACGTTCCTCTGGCGGAAAGGGCATCGCGTTTAATCGGCTGATGGACATGTCCTCCCGAGAGATCCGTCTGCCCCTCAGCGAGGCCGTCGCAGTCCTGCGGGACCTGAACGAGTTCGTCGTCTCCCTCGACCGGCTCGGATCCCGTCAGGCGTCCGGAACCGCCGACGAGCACACCGTCGGCACCTTCATCGCCGACTGGGATGTCGCCCGGCGACTGGCCCACGCCCGAGGCGTCATCAGCGCGGCGCTGGACGCGCAGCTCAGCGAGGAGGAGAACGCCGAGATCGACGCCCTGTGCGAGCAGGGCCGCTTCTACGGCACGGACAGCGCCGCCGGCAAACCGCTCGCGTCGGGGGAGGCCGACCGCTGAAACTGATCATCGACTGCCACCGGATCATCGCACGGGAGACACCGACGCATGAACGCGCCCACATCGCGACCTGGAGCGGAGCGGAGTGACGGGTCGCCCGTCCGGATCGGTGCCCTCGTTCCGCTGACCCAGCCTGGCTGGGTCGAGGCAGGCCGGCACTTGCTCGCCGGAATGGAGCTGGCCGCTCGCGAGGTCAATGACGCCGGCGGGATCGGCGGCAGACCACTCGAGCTGGTGGTCCGGGACACCGCGGCCGATCCACAGCAGGCCGCGGCGGCCGTGGACGAGTTGGCTCGCCTGGGCGTGGCCGCCGTGGCGGGGGAGTATCACAGCGTCGTCGCGCGCGCCGCCGCCGAGCGGGCCGATGCCCTCGGCCTGCCGTTCCTCTGCTCGTCCGCGGTTCTCGACACGCTCACCGAAGAGCCGACGGAATGGGTGGCGCGCCTTGCCCCGGCGCAGTCCCGCGGCTGGCAGACCTACGCGGACTTCCTCCTCGGCGCGGGCCACCGCCGCATCGCCGTGGCAGCCCAGCCGAGTGTCTACTGGGCTTCTGGGACACGCATCCTGCGGGACCGTCTCGCTCCGCGCGGCGGCACCGTCATCGAACTCGACCTGAGCGCGCTCACCCCGACAGCGATGTGCGACGCGCTCGTCGAGCATCGCGCGACGGCCCTGCTTCTTCTGGTCGGCCACCCTGAGCCGGCACTGTCGATCGTGCGGTCCGTCCGCCGCGACCAGCGCCTCGCCGGGACCCTGATGGGTGCTCCGGCCGGGCAACCGGAGTTCGCCGAATGGGCGTCGTCGCTGGGCGGCGACGGCGCCGCGATCCCGTTCCTGCGCTACCTGCCCGAGCGCCTCGGCCCCCTCGGCACCCGGGTCGGGACGGCCCTGCGTGAACAGCTGGCCGAAGAGCCCTCCTTCGTCGCGTTCGAGGGCTACGACACGATCACCGTCCTCGCCGAAGTGCTCCGCTCTCACGGCACGGACCGGGCGCGCATCGCCGATTCCTGGCAGCAGGTTGTGGTCGAAGGCACCCGCGGGACGATCCGGTTCTCCCGCACGCCGGGCATCAGCGTCTGGCAATGGACCTGGCCGCCCCTCCAGATCGTCGACCGGGATCCGGCGGACCCCGGTCGCTTTCGGATCCTCCACACCGGCTGAAGCCGGCCGCGCCTGGCTGCTGCGAGTTCCTCAGAGGCTGATGACCGACACCGTGTCGGCGAAGAAGTTGGTCACGTAGAGGCGGGTTCCGTCCGGGCTGACGGCCACGCCCCGGGGTGCGCCGCCGACCGGGATCGTACCCACCACCTCCTCGCGTCCGGGATCGATCACCGACACGCTGTCGAAGGGGAAGTGGGTCACGTACACCCGGTTTCCGTCGGGGCTCACCGCGATGCCGTACGGGCCTATGGTGACCGGGACACGGCCGAGCAGTGTGTTGCCGGCGATGTCGATGATGGACACCCGGTCGGAGAAGTAGTGGGTGACGTACAGCGTCCGCCCGTCGGGGCTCACCGCCACGCCGACCGGGAAGTCCAGGCCGGTGAACGTTCCGAAGTCCCCTTTCGCGAACGCGTCGGTGACGAACACCCGGTCTTCCAGGGCCAGTGCCAGATAGACGCGCCTTCCGTCGGGACCGGCTGCCACCCCGTACGGCGCATGGCCGAAGCCACTGCCCTGCTCATCGTCCGGAAGGTTGATGATGAACAGCGTCTCGGTCTCCGGAACCGTGACGTGCAGTGTCCGTCCGTCGGGATTGGCCGCCACGCCGTACGGACCCTCGCCGACCGGGATGGTGGCCACCACCTCCCCACGGGAGAGGTCGACCTCCGCCAGGGAGTTCCCCTTGAACTGGGTCACGTAGAGGCGGGTCCCGTCCGGGCTCACCGCCACGCTGTGCGGGCTGCGCCCGACCGGGATGGTGGTGACCCCCGCCGCGACCGGGGGCGCGGTCTCCGCCTGGGGCACCCGCCGGTTCTTCTGCCGGGCCGCCTCGAGAAGGCGCTGCAACGGCGGGTCCAGGTGCGCCGCTGCCAGTTCCCGGCTGTCGTGTTCGATGGTCATGGCATGTCCTGCCTGCTGGGAGACGGACGCGCGGTCGTCACAGGCTGCTCAGGAACGGCAGCGAGGGCATGAAGAAGTACTCGCCGCCCTTCATGGTCACGGCCTGGGTGGGAGCGGGGGTCTCCTGCGTCGCGGCCTCTCCCCAGACCAGCGGCCATGACTGCGGGGGCCGGCTGCCCTGGCCGATGACCGGGTCGAGGCCCGGCTCGGGAGCCTGACCGTGTCCGGGGAATCCAGGGTTGTTCACCCACAGTTGCTGCACGAACTGAAACTGCTGGTCGATCTCGGAGTTGAACGCCATGAACAGCAGGCCGACGCCGCTCTCCGGGTCGACGCCCGGCGTCCGGTCCCCGTAGGTCTGTCCGCGCCGCGCCATCAGATGCCGCTTCTCCCCCTCCGGATCCTCGAACTGGCCGGACCCGCGTGGGTTGGTCTTGCGGACGTGTGCCTGGAACGGGCACTTGTGGGCGTCGGCGTCCTGGTCGTAGGTGAAGTTGTTCATCACCGGCGTGTGGCCTATGGCCTTGGGCTGGAGAGTGAGCGGGGTGCCGTCCCTGAAACGGCCGACGAACATCGCACCGGCCCGTGCGCGGTCGTCGTTGGTGAGATTCAGGGCATTGGCAAGCTCTTCCTCGGCCGCCTTGAAGGCCCGCACGTTCTGTTCCAGCTTGCGCAGGACGAAGTAGCTGCCGAAGTCCGTCCCGGGGTCGGGGGCCCCCGGGTCCGGGACCAGCACCCGGCCCAGCGACAGGAACGGATTCCATACGTCGGTTCCGTCCATCGTGTCGCGCTCCGCCTCCAGGTCCTCCGCGAGGAACAGTGGCAGGCTGCGCCCGTCGACATAGCCGAACTGCTCGACCGCGCGGCCCGCGTCATCGCGCTGGGTCTGGCCGGTCTCTTCGGCGATCACGGTGATCGAATCGGTGAGCAGCGCCTTGACCTCGGCGAGCCGGGCGTCGGCAGGGTCGGGATCGGCGTCGCCCACCAGGACGATGGCGTGGATCACCTGCTGGTACTCCTTCTGCCACTGAGTGGTCTTGGGGTCGCCCAGGTTGGCCACGGAAGCGTCGTCTTTCATCCCATGGTTGAAGATGTCGTCATTGAACGTCACGCCCAGTTGCAGCTTTTCGTAGCCGAGCGCCGACAGCCCCACGCCGACATAGGGGGTGCCGTTCGTGCCGTGTTGGTTGTGCGCGTCCGCTTCTTCGAGCGCCGTCCTGGCCGACTTCATGAGGGGGACCAGACCGGACAGGAAGGCCCGGCCCGCGGACGCGTCGGCGAACTGAAGGATCAGGATGTGCAGACGGTCGCGGACATGCCCCTTCAGGATGTTCGGCTGCAAGTGCTGGAGCATGGTGGCGTCGTCGCCGGTGGCGTTCTTCCACGACAGCGGTGCTGTGTTGTCGAGGTTCACGGGCATGGCAGCCCCCTTTTTCGATATTTCGGCACCTCTTTTCAGTCTGGTGGAGGGAGCCGAAATATGCGAATTGATCGAGGCCCTGGCATGTGCGGGTGCGCGGTATCGCCGGTTCACGGGTGACAAATTGAACGGTGAAAATCTCGGTTGACAGGAAAAGTACTTACACTCCCGGAAAATACTTCGCTGCATCGGGGCGATTTGCCAACAGGATGTGCCGGACAAATACTTGACGTGTAGGGAGGTCAGGTGCCGGACCGCACGGCACCCACAGGCCATACGACGTCGACGGCCAGCCCGGCCGAGCGGGCCGCGGCCACGGTGTCCGCCGTACCGCCGCCGCGGCTCGTGGGGGCGCTGCCGTCCCAGACGGCGACGAGCCGGTCCGCACCCTGGAGCAGTCGGCGATTGGCCGCTTCGTAGGCGGCGCGCCCCGCGTGCTCGTAGGGCATGACCACCACGTCGGAGGCGGCCTTCCGCAGGGCGTCGAACGCGGCGAGGTCCGCGGGACGGACCACCGCTTCCCGGTAGTCCCGGGACGGGATGATCACCGACAGCCGGCCGCCGAGCGAGAGGACCACCTCGGCGAAGAGGGTGTCGGCGCCGCGGGCCAGGCACGAACGCCCCACCAGCGTGTCGTTGCGCAGACCGGCCAGCAGGTCACGGAGTTCCGCGCGCACGGGGCCGACCGTTTCGTCGGCCAGGTCCATGTGACCGGTGACGGCGATGGTGACCATGTGACAACCCGCTTCCCGGCGAGGCGATGTGCCCTTCACCCTAACCCGCCGCGGTGGCGCGGAAAGCGGGAGCCGGCACGCGGCAGCGGGTGGGTGCCGCTTCCGTCACCGCGCGAGAGCGGCGAAGCCCAGCAGGTAGGCCACGGCGAACAGGAGAGGGACCCAGCGCTCCACGCGGCCGAGCGGAAGATAGACACGCCAGTCCCGGCCCTCGCCGAGCGCGCCCCATTCGGCGGCCACGAAGGCGCGGGCAGGCAACCGCTCCTCGAGCGCCCCGATCACCTCGAACTTGCCCTTGTTCAGCTGCTGGTAGGACCGGACCGTGATCCACCAGGCCGCGCACATGCCCAGCAGGACCAGCAGAGCCGCGAAGGCCAGCGCGACCGGGAACCTGCGGTGGTGCTCCTGGGACAGCCAGGTGCCGAGGAAGACGAGCAGACCGCTGTGCAGGGTCAGGAAGAAGGTGTTGGCGAGATTGCGCCGGGCACTGACCCGATCGGCCATCTCCACGCACAGCTTGTACTGCTCGAAGATCGCGGCCTGGTACGTCGCGGCCGTGTCCCGGTAGTGGTCCGCGTCGATGGCCTCGTTCCACAAGGAGTCACCGATTCCGGCCATGTGCCGGCCACCTTCCCCATCTTCGTCACCGTCATACCGCGTTCCGGACACCCTGGGCCTGCCACGCGGTGATGCGCCTGACCACGAGGATGACCAGCACACCGGCGCCCACGTAGAGCGCCGTGAGCAGCGTGGACACGTTCGCGTTGGACTGCACGTCCTGCAAGCTGTCGAACCTCGCGGACATGCGCCACTGGATCGGCTTGACGACGATGGTGGCCGCGAACAGCGCCCACCAGGCGTTGACCAGGGTGACGGGGACGGTCCGCCGCGGGGCGCTGGCCCGCCAGATGTCCGACACGACCTGGTACGGGACCCACAGGTTGACCACCGGGCCGATCCAGCCGCCCACCACCCAGCCCCGGGACCGGCGGTGCGCGGCGGCACCGCTCATCAGCTCGGCGTTGATCCGGGCCCGCCACAACCAGACCAGGAACACCACACCCGCCGCGATCATCACCACGAACGACGGCCAGGACACCAGCTGTGCGAGGGTGTCGGAGTCGGAGGCATCGAGTTCCGCGCTGGTCGCCCGCCCGGCCAGATAGTCGCGGGCGACGAAGTACAGGCGCCAGTTGGCCACCGTCACCAGGACCTCACGCACCAGCTCCAGCGAGACCAGCACCGTCACGGCGGTGGCCGGACCGGTCACCGCCCTGGGCCGCTCCCCACCGACCGGGCCGGCGTTCGCCGGAACGCCCTGCTGTGCACCGTCCATGATCCTCCCCCGAAGACCGGCGGCCCGCTGCGCACAGCCCGGGACCGGGATGCGGTGGGCCGCTGCCCTGTTGTGTCCCCGGTTTCCCGAGAGGTCATGCGGGACGGCCGTAACGAAACGCATCAGCCGAGGCCGGACAGGCGCAGCGCCCGGACCACGAGCCAGGCCAGCAGGGCCAGGGCCGTCACCAACGCGAGCCCTTTCCACAGCGACGTCTGTGTGGCGAGGGTGGCCCGCCAGGCCATCGTCCGTCTGCGGACCCCCACGGACGCCAGCGCGTCCTTCATGGTGCGGGCCACGTGGTGCGCGGGGGAGAGCATCATCATGGAGACCAGGCCCCCCTTCACGGCGCGGCCGGCGCGGCGCAGCAGCGCTCCCCGCGGGGCCGTGGCCCGGGGCACGGGCCCCACCGGGTGCACACGCGGCGTCCAGTCGGGAGAGAACGTGATGACGGCGGAGGTCCAGAGATCGCCCCCGGCCAGCTCGTTCAGCCGGGACGGGACCGGCAGATGCTCGTCCAGCCGCTCGGCCACCTCCGGCAGCCCGCCCGGCGCCAGCAGGACCAGCTTGTGCGCCGGCTGGTTGTCCCTGGCCTGCTGGATCTCCCACCACAGCCCGTCGCCCAAGCCCAGCCGCAGCACGATGAGTCGGGACAGGTCCATCAGTCGCAGCACGGTCGGCTGCCAGTCGTCCAGGGGCAGATAGAACCGCGCCGCCCCCAGCCGCGGCAGCGGCTCCCCGGGCCGGCCCACCGTGATCACCGGGCCGACGGCTCCCAACGCCCCGGTGAGCTGCTCCTCCCGCGAGTGCAGACCGATGAACGCCGCCGAGTCGTCGACCTGGGCCGTGGTGTCGTCGTCGGTGAAACTGCGCAGGTAGAGCACGGGCCGGCGGCCGTCGGCCAGCAGCGCCTGGGCCGCGCCGCGCGCCGAACGGAGGCGGCTGTGGCGCAGGATCAGCACCCCGGCACCCAACGCGGCCAGGCCACCGACCAGCGACAGCATGAACGCCGTCGGCGGCATGTCGGAGCCCTTGCGCTGCGCCGTGCTGACGGCGATGACCCCCGACGCGAACAGCACATAGCCGACGCCGCTGGCCACCAGGAACAGCGGCCGCCGCCACCAGGGCCGGTGCGGGAGGAAGCGGTTGACCACGCGGACGATCTCCGCGGCGCCCGACCGGCGACGCCGCCGCAGCCACAGAGCCGGCACGGGCAGCACCACGGCCGGCACCGCCCACGCCAGCGCGGTCACCCGCGACGAGCCCAGCCGGTGAGCGAGCCTCGTCCGATCCCGCGCGACCTCGGCCGCCAGCCCGGCGGCCCGCGCACGGGCCGGGGAGAACCGGCCCGCCTCGGCGTCGCGGGCGACGGCAAAGACCACGCTCCGGCTGCCTCCTGACGGGGCGTTCTCCGTGAACCACCGCTCGTCCGCGCGGAGTTCGTTGCGCGCGGACACGTCCCCCGCGGCCAAGCGGTCCAGCGCGGCGGTGAACGCGGCGGCCCGCGCCGGGGCGCCGTGGAAGCGGTCGCAGGCCCGCAGGTCCAGGCCCGCGGTGATCGCCAGGTGCAGCGCGACGTACGCCGTGACGATCGCGGCCGCCGTGACCAGCCGCGCGAACGCCCGTAAGCCCGAGGACACCCCAGCCCACCCCCCACCGGACCAGCGCCGTCCGGCGCAGACTGCGTCCTGTCCTACCATCCCGGCCCACCGGCCGGAACCGGTTCCGGCCGCAACCGCGCACCGACACCCCGCCGAGCCTCTGGGCGACCTGTCACCAGTTGTGCCCGCTCCCGTACAGTCCGTGCTGTCGGTCCCCGTCGACCAGGAGAGGACAAGCATGGACGTCGAAGCCGGTCCCGGTGCTCTTCCGTGCGATGCCGCAGCGGTGCGGCCCGTGCCCGAGGCCGGGCCCGGGCTGGTGGAGCGCTGGCGCGCGGGCGGGGGCGAGCTGGTCGAGTTGCTGTCCGAGGTACGACAACAGGTGGGCGGTGTCGCGGCGTTCCGGCTCGGGGCGGCCCCCACCGTACTCGTCACCGACCCCCTCGCGGTCCAGCAGGTACTCGCCCGGTACCCGGAGCTGTACGTCAAGCGCTCCCACCGCGCCCGGCTGCTGATCGGCGACGGGGTGCTCGCCGCCACCGGGACGGCCTGGAAGCGGCAACGCCGGCTGCTCCAGTCCCAGTTCACGGGCACCGGGATGCGCCGCTACGCACAGCGGATCACCGAGGCCGCCCGGACCACCGCACGGCGCTGGGCCGGATACGCCCGCACGGGGCAGACCTTCGACGTCGGACAGGAGATGCGCCGCTTCGCCCTGGACGCCATCTGGCGCTCACTCACCGGGCATCCCCTCGACGAGGGGACCGAGCGGGAACTGGCCGCCGTGGCCGCCGTCGCCACCGCCCTGCCGACCCTGCCCGCCGACACCGGCGACGCCCGGGCCGCCGTCGCCGCCGATCTCGCGCGGATCGACGCGGTCGCCCGGCACGCCATCGACGCCGCCCGGGCCGGCGCGGCAGGTCCCGACGGGCCGGGCCTGCTGCGCGTCCTCCTCGACGCCGCCGCGGACCACCCCGAGTACACCGACCGGCTGATCCGCGACGAGCTGGTCACCCTGCTCATGGCCGGGCACGAGACCACGGCCACCACGCTGACCTGGCTGTACCTCCTCCTCGACCGGTACCCGGCCGCCCGTGAGGCCGCGCTGGCCGCGGGCGGCGAAGGCTCGGCGGAACGCCGGCAGGCCGTCCAGGCCCTGGTCCACGAGACGCTCCGGCTCTACCCGTCCGCCTGGCTCCTGCCCCGGCACGCCACCGAGGACCACACCCTCGCCGGCCACGCCGTCGAGGCGGGCACCGACATCCTGGTCTGCCCCTACCTCACCCACCGCGACCCCGAACTGTGGCCGGAGCCGGAGCGCTTCGACCCCCGGCGCTTCCTCACCCCGGACGGCCGGCCCTCCCACCCGGGCGCCTACTTCCCCTTCGGCATCGGCCCCCGCGCCTGCCTCGGTGTGCAGTTCGCGCTGCGCGAGTCGACCGTCCTGCTCGAACACCTGCTGCCGGGCCACGTCCCGGTCTTCGAGGCCACCCCCGCCAAGGCGGCGTACGGCATCACCGTCCGCCCCGACGGCCCCGCCCCGGCCCGCCTGCGGGGCTGACGGCCCGGCCGCGTCGGCCGCGCACCGGGCCCGTTCACGGCGCCTCGGGCAGCAGACAGACCGCGAGTGCCGCGGTGTCGTCCGTCAGACCGGTGTGGCTGTAGGCCAGCAGGTCGTCGTGGAGCCGGGCGAGCAGGTCCCCCGGCGGCAGCGGACCCCACGAACGCAGGCGCTCCACCAGGGGATAGAAGACACCGGCCGCGTTCCGTGTCTCCGTGACGCCGTCCGTGTACAGCAGCAGCTGATCGCCGGGGCAGAACGGGTACGCGTCCACCTGATAGGGGTCGTCGACCAGCATGCCCAGGTTCAGCGGCGGAGCCGACCGCCCGCTGTCCAGCTCGCGCACCTCGCCGGCCCGCAGCGAGATCGGGGACGGATGGCCGCAGTTGACGATGCGGACGACCTGGCCGTCGGCCGGGATCTCGGCGAAGACCGCGGTGACGAACCGCTCGCCGGCCTCCCGGCCGCCGAGCTGCGTCGCCCGGCGCGTCATGCTCGTCTCCAGGCGGCCGACGAGAGCGGGCAGATCGGGTTCGTCGTACGCCGCCTCCCGGAACGCGCCGAGCAGCGCCGCCGCGGTCTCCACCGCCAGCAGTCCCTTGCCGCGGACATCGCCGATGAGCAGCCGGACCCCGTGCCGGGTGGGCATCGCCTCGTACAGGTCGCCGCCGATCCGGGCCTCCGCGGCCGCGGAGAGGTACAGACTCTCCAGCAGCAGGTTGCCGATGCGGTGCGGCACCGGGCGCAGCAGCACCCGCTGCGCGGTCTCGGCCACGAACCGCACATCGGCGAGGGTGCGCTCACGCCGGATCCGGTGGGCGGCCAGGATCGCGCCGAGGCCGCCCACCAGGGCCGTACACACATAGGAGGCGACGTAGTGACGGTCCCACAGATAGCCGACGGCCCGGCCGGCGCAGCACGGTGTGCCGGCCAGCACCCCTTCCAGGACGAGAGCGAACAGCGTGGCGGCGGCGACACCGGCCGGTCCATGGGCGAAGGCGGCCACCAGGGGTACGGCGATCAGCACGAAGCTCACCGGCCAGTCCACCGGAGTCACCGGCTCCAACAGCAGCACGACCACGACATAGAGGACCGGCAGCCAGCGCAGCCACGCGGGCGGCGCCGGCAGCCGCGCCCGGCTGTCGGCGGCGTCCTCCGGCTTCCGGCCGATCCCTGGGTGCTTCACCCGTCCAGCCTGGTGCGCCACGGCCCGGCACACCGGTGATTGCTCCGCTCAGCGGCATGTCAACGGCGCCCGCAGGGGTCCCTCGGGCCCGGCCGCCCGTACGGCACGCGGGCTCGCGCCCAGCTCCCGGCGGCAGGCCTTGTTGAAGGCCTGGAGGTCGGCGATGCCGACGGCCGCGGCGATGGCGGAGACGGACAGCGTGGACGACAACAGCAGATGACGGGCGCGTTGCAGCCGCCGGTATCGGATGTACGACACCACCGTGCGGCCGGTCTCGGCACGGAACACCCGGGTCAGATGGGTGTGCGAGACACCGACCGCGCGCGCCACCTCCGGTACGGACAGCGGCCCGGCCAGGTGTTCCTCCAGGTAGGCCTGGGCAGCGGCCACATAGGGGTGCAGGCGTCCGGCTTCGGCGCCCCTCGGCAGCTCGGCGATGCGCCACAGGGCGGACCAGACCTCGGCGGAGGCACGTGCGGGAGAGTCCGGCATGGCCGTCACGGTGTGCCGCAGCAGATCGGTCAGGACCGCACGCTCGGCCGCGGCGTCCTGCATCACCGGGACCTCCCGCGCGCTTCCGGCGCCCCGCAGCCGGAAGTGGACGTAGAGATGCTCCGACCTGCCCCGGTAGTGGAAGTGCACCTCGGTGTCCGGGGGCACCAGGCTGACCCGGCCGGGCCGGACGGTGTGCACCGAGCGGCCGAGACGCAGCTCGCCGTCGTAGCCGTAGAGGTGCAGCTGCCACAGGCCGGGCAGCCGGAAGACGTCGTGTGCGGTGGCCACGCCGTGTACCCCGATACCGGCGCCGACCACGGTGGGCGGCTCGTCGAGCCGTAGCGTTGCGCGCTTCACGAGGGTGGAAAGCTACCAGCGGTGGACGATTTCGGCCCACGACCCGGGCCGCCGGGGCCCGTACGTTCGTCGCATGCCCACCACCAAGCGACTCCTGACATCGGTTCAGGTGGCACGGTTCGTCGCGCACGGATATGTGCGTCTGGACGCAGTGGTGCCACCGGAGATCAACGAACGGGCCCTGGCAGCCCTGCCGGAAGGCCTGCCGCAGGTGCCGTACGGCACCCCGCTGGGCGAGGCGTTCGCGCAGGACACCTTCGTCCATCAGCTGCTCGCCCTGCCGGCCGTCGCCGGCGCGGTGGAGAGCCTGGTCGGTCCCGGCCCGACCGTCGACCACCACGCGGTGCATGTGCGCGAGCCGTACGAGGGACAGGCACAGCCGCTGCACGCCGACGCGATCATCGATGTGCGGCCGGACGCCTTCGACATCCAGCTCATGTACTACCCGCACGAGGTGACCGCCGGGATGGGCGGCACGCTGAGTGTGCCGGGGAGCCATCTGCGCAGGATCAACGAGACGGACATCGGCCGGGTGCAGAACCTCCGGGGGCAGACGCGGCTGACCTGCCCGGCCGGCACGGTCGTCCTCGTGCACCACGGCATCTGGCACAGCGGCCGCCGCAACGACACCGCGGACCGCCGCTTCATGTACAAACTCCGCCTCAATCCGACCGTGCCGCAGGTGCGGCTCTGGGACACCTCCGACCTGCACGACCCCGCGGTGACCGCGGAACTCGGCACGTACTTCCCCTGGTACGAGCAGGCCACGGCCCGGCTGGAGATCCACCAGCGGGTGCTGCTGTGGCGCGCCCTGACCGGTGACGACTCCTTCGACGTCGAGTACTGGGTCACCCGCGTCAGCAACCGGCCGGCCCTGAGGAGTCACCCATGAGGCAGCACGTCCTGGTGCTCTACCTCGCGACGTCGGCACTCGACTCCGATGTCGTGGGCTGGTCCCGGTACGACGGCACCGGCCGGTCCCGTCCGACGACCGGCGACGGCGACGAGCCGCCGTACCCCACCGGGCTCGCCGCGCTGCACGACGGCTGGCGCCTGTTCCAGGTCTCCCAGCTGCTGCCGCCGCAAGCAGGCCACGAGTACGAAGTCTCCTTCCTCAAGCACGAGTTCTTCTTCGAGAAGCTGGAGGAAGATGTGCCGCACCCGCTCGGGCCCGGACCCGGTGTCCCCGGACCGCCGGGGGCCACCGGGCCGCAGGCACCGCGCGGGCTCAGCGGTTGAACGTCAGACGGGGTACGGCGTTGCGGGCCAGGGTGTGCGCCTGGTCGGGCCACCAGGCGCCGGCGGGCGGGTCGACGATGCCGTACTCGGGGTCGATCGTGCCGCCGGTGTTGCGGGTGCAACTGCCGTCGGACTCACCGGGGGTCTTGATCCACAGGTAGGCGTCGACCAGCGGGACGCCGGTGTCGGCGGTCGGGCGCGGGCCGAGACCGCGGCCGGGCGCGTTGCACCAGACCTCCGGGTCGCCGGTGTACTTGCCCGGCGCCGGACTCCAGGCGCCCTGACCGTTGCGGCTGGTGTCGATCACGAAGTGGCGCAGCTCGCCGGCCGGCGGGGTGCCCACGTTCTGGTCGTACCAGGCGTCGGTCCACCGCCAGGTGGTGGGGTCGGTGGAGGACACGGAGCCGCCGGGGGTGCCGTCGTTGGGGGCGGCGGACGAGTAGTACTGGCTGGCGCACCAGTCGGTGTGGCCGCGTGCCTGCTCCGGGCCCTCGGTGGCGTACCAGAGGCACTTGGCGATCCAGGTGCCGTATCGGGCGTTGTGGTCGGTGGGGAGCATGTTGGACACGTTCAGGGAGAAGCCGTCGGCGCTCTGGACCCCGGCGTCCTCCAGCCGCTGCGCGATGTCGCCGACCGCCCGCCACTGCACGTTGCCCGCATCCAGGTAGACCGTGCTGTGGGACCTGGCCTTCAGGGTCTTCACGGCATACGCGAGGTCGGCGATGCGGGCGGTGGTGAGGTCGCCGGTCGGGTCGGTGGTGGGCCCGCAGTCCTTGGGCAGGTTGGCCAGCCCGTCGGGTTCGACGACGACCACCGCCTTGTTGTCGCCGACGCCGGCGGCGAAGGCGTCGATCCACTGGCGGTAGGCGGCGGAGGAGGCGGCTCCGCCGCTGGAGTACTGCGAGCAGTCCCGGCCGGGGATGTCGTACGCCACCAGGACGGGGGTCCGGTCGACGGCGTGGGCCCGGCGGACCAGCTGGTGGACCCTGCCGCGCACCTCGTCGGGTGTGCCGTCGGTGAACCACGCGGCCTGCGGCCAGCTCGCGAGCCTGGCCATGTCGACGGCGTCCTCGGTGTCGCCGTTCCTGAGGTCGACGAGGGCCTGCCGGGCGGCCTTGCTGTGCGGGTCCACGTAGAACTTCGTGGCCGGGCTGAGCGCGTGGTGCGCGGGCGTGGCCTGCGCCTGCGTCGCGGTGAAGGCGGCGCAGGCGGTGAGCGCCGCGAGGAGGGCGGTCGCGCGGCGCCGTAGGCTGCGGGGTTTCATGGCTGCTCCTGGTCGGGGGTGGCTGGGGGAGGATCCGCCGCCCGGCCGCGGGGAAGGGGATGGCCGGGCGCGGGGGCCGGGATCAGTAGCCGTAGATCATCTTGTAGGCGACCTCGGGGAGGAACTGGCCGGCCGTGGAGCCGGTTCCGACGCCGCAGTTGCCGTCGGACTCGCCCGGGGTCTTGATCCACAGCAGCATCTCGGCGCCTCCGCCCTTCTGGGTGGGCGTGCCGATCCGCCGGCCGGAGGGGTTGCACCACTGGCCGTTGGAGCCGTTGCCGTTGCGGCTGGTGTCCACGACGAACGGCTTGGTGTAGCCGTAGCGGGCGCTCAGTTCGCTGTTGACGGCGTTGCCGTAGGCGACGTTCTCGGCGGTGGTGAAGTAGTTGGAGATGTTGAGCGAGAAGCCGTGGGCCTGGCGCAGGCCCGCCGCGTTGAGGCGCTGGGCCATGGTCGCGGCGCTCACCCAGCCGGAGTTCCCGGCGTCGAGGTAGACCCAGGTGTTGGGCGCCTGGCGGGCGAACTCGGAGACGGCGCCGGTGATCATGCCCTGGCGCTCGTCGATCTGAGCCTGGGTCATACAGCTGTAGTCCGCGAGGGAGTCGGGTTCCAGGAGGACGAGGGCGGGGCGGCCGGCGATCCCGCCGGCGAACTGGGAGATCCAGCTCGCGTAGGCGGACGGCGAGGAGGCTCCGCCGGAGGACTGCCCGCCGCAGTAGTCACGGTGGTAGATGTTGTACGCGACGAGCAGGGGCAGCTTGTCCTGCTGGTCCGCCGCGCCCACGTAGGCACCGGCGGCGGTGCCGATGGTGCCGCTCCAGGAGCCGAACCAGTGCGCCATCGGGGTGTTGGCGATGGCCGCGCCGATGGCGGCCGCCCGCCCGTCGCCGGGGTTGGCGGCCACCCACTGCTTCGCGCTGGAAGCGGGGTCGACGTAGAAGCCGTTGGTCATGGTGGTCGGGTCGGCCGCGTGCGCGGACGGTGCGACGGCGAGCAGCAGCGGCAGAGCGCCTATCGCTGCCATGAGGGTACGGAGCCTGTGGCGGCGCATGTCGGTACCTCGGTTTCCTGGCGGGGATGCGCCGCACGCTCTCGTCCCGGGCTTGCGACGCGCTGAGGAAGTGCGGTGGTGCGAGCTTGGGAGCGCTCCCATTGGAAGCGGTTCCAGTGGCGCGGAGGGGCTTCTGGGTACGGCCGGTATGGTGTTACGCACTGGTAAAGCTGTCAAGAGTCGATGCCTCAACTGCCCTTCCCAGGGGGAGTGGTGAGCCGTACAGTCCTGTGACTGGAAGCGCTCCCGGTGCGGAAGGCGGATGGCCCATGGCGGCAGACGTGCCCCGTCGGCAGGCGACGCTCGACGAGGTGGCACGGCTCGCCGGCGTCTCCCGCTCGGTGGCCTCCCGCGTCCTCAACAACGCCCCGCACGTCAGCAGCGCCAAACGCGAGGCGGTGGAACAGGCCGTACGGCAGCTGGACTACGTCCCCAATCCGACCGCCCGTGCGCTGGCCACCCGGCAGACCGGAGCGGCTGCCCTGGTCGTCTCGGGGGAGGACCCCTCGATCTTCGCCGACCCGTTCTTCGCCCAGGTGATCGTGGGGGCGTCGGCCGCTCTGGAGGAGGCCGACCTGCATCTGATGCTGTGTCTGGCCGCCTCCGAGCGGGGCCGCAAGCGGGTGGCCGAACTCCTGCGGTCCCGGGGCGCCGACGGGGTCATGCTGATGGCGCTGCGCGAGGGCGATCCGCTGGCCCGGGTGGCCGAGGAGGCGGAGATGCCCGTCGTGTTCGGCGGCCGCCCGGTCGGTTCGACTCCCCGCTGGTACGTGGACGTCGACAACGTCGGCGGCGCCCGGGAGGCCACCGAGCACCTGGTCTCGCGCGGGCGGACCCGCGTGGCCGCGATCTGCGGGCGGCTGGACACCGAGGCCGGGCGCGCGCGGTACCGCGGGTACCGGGACGCCCTGCTCGCGGCCGGACTCGAGCCGTTGCCGCCGCAGGAGGGGGACTTCACCGAGACCGGCGGAGCCGCCGCGATGGCCGCGCTGCTGGCCCACCACCCGGACCTGGACGGGGTGTTCGCCGCCAACGACAACATGGCCGTGGGAGCGCTGCGCGTGCTGCGCGAGGCCGGGCGGACGGTCCCCGCCGATGTCGCGGTGGTCGGCTTCGACGACCTGGCCGTCGCGCAGATCGCCGATCCGCCGCTCACCACCGTCCACCAGCCCATCACGGCGCTCGGCCGGGAGATGGCGCGCATGCTCGTCGCGCTCGTCGACGGGCAGGACCCCACCCCGCTGATCCTGCCGACCCGCCTGGTCACCCGCTCCAGCGCCTGACGGCCGGGCAGGGGCCCGGGTCGCCCTGGCCGCCGGGCGGGCGGGGGCCAGGGCGTGAGGCGGGGCGTGGGCCGGGATGGGCGGCCGGTCAGGAGGCCGAGCCGGTGACCGTGCTTCCGGTCTTGGTGACGTGGTAGGTGACGACGGTGCCGCTCCAGAAGTGGAACTTCAGTGTCACCGGTTCGCCGTCGCGCAGCGTGTTCAGGAAGTCCGTGGTCAGGATGATCGTGCCGTGCGGATAGTCCGGCGAGAAGGCGCGGTTGAACTCCTGGTACGGCGTCCACGAGGCCTGTCCCGCGTTGCTGCCGTCGGCGTACGTGGCCTCCATGGTCGCCAGCAGGTCACCCCGGTACTGCGTGGGAAGGGCGAACGAACCGGTCGTACCCGTGGCGTCCGACAGCACCGGAGGGTCGTAGGTGACGATGTCGATCTGCCAGGGCAGCCCGGCGGAGAACCGGGCCTTGAGCGTGGCGTCGACCCCGTAGGCCCGGTCGCCGGCGAGCCGGGTCAGCGCGCCGGCCGTGAGGGTGAGCCGGTCGCCGGAGACGGTGTAGTCCCGTCCCGGGGCGAGCCGGGTGCCGCCCTGCCACAGGCCCCGGAACGAGGTGCCGTTCCGGTTCAGGGTGAGCGTCTGGGCGGTGATCGGGCCCGACTTCGGCAGGAAGACCTTGTCGAAGGAGGCGGTGCCCGAGCGGGTGGTCCAGCTCGACCTGATCCAGGCGAACAGGGCCGGGTCCCGCCACTGGAGAGTGGAGCGGTTCAGCAGGGAGAAGGGATCCCACAGGGCCGTGGTGACCCCGGCGACGCGCGCCTGGTGGCCGAGCTGTTCGAAGTACTTCAGCCCCTCACCCCGCTCGATGGGATCGGGGTGGGTGTAGTCGGGCCAGCTGAGCGTGCCGTACTCGCCGAGGTAGACCGGGATGCCCTTGGCGACGAACGTGTCGTGCATCCGGGAGAAGGCGTCGGTGAGGTCCTTCTGTGCGGTGGCGTCGTACCGGGTGCCGCCCGCGATGTTCACGCTGAACGGGTACCAGCTGTAGTAGTGCACGGTGGGGACGAGGTTCTTGTCGTGCAGCCTGCCCATCGTGGCGGACAGGTCGTCCATCAGAGGCTGGGTGGGTGAGCAGCCCAGGGTGGGCAGGACCAGCAGACGGCCGGCGTTCCGGCCGCCCGAGGCGCGGACGATGGTGTGGAAGGACGTGTTGAGTTCGTCGAGGAGCTGGGTCTTCTGCGCGTCCGTGGCGTTGTTGAACTGCGGCTCGTTGATGCTCTCGAAGAGCAGGGTGCGCGGCTCGTCCCGGAACGCCGTGGCGACCTGGGACCAGATGGCGTCGAAGCGGGCCAGCACCGTGTCGTGGTGGGCCGGCATGTCCGCGATCCACTGCCACGAGTCGTGGTGGACGTTGATCACGACGTAGAGCCCGTCCGCGAGCGCCCAGTCGACCACCTGCCTGACGCGGCTCAGGAACGTGGCGTCGATGGTGTAGGGCGCACCGGCGGACTGGTGGCCGCTCCAGGTCACCGGGATGCGGACGCTGCGGAAGCCCTGCGCGCGGATGGTGTCGAACAGCGCCTTGGTGACCGGCGGGTTGCCCCAGGACGTCTCGTCGGGAATCGCGTCCAGGGTGTTGCCCAGGTTCCAGCTCGGCTGCATCGCGGCCACCGCGCCCCTGGCGGACGCCGGAACCCTGACCGACGAGCCCGCCGGTTCCCGGGTGCTGCCGGGCGCGGCCAGGGCGGTGCCGCCGGCCAGCCCCAGGAGGACGGCCAGCGCCAGCAGCAGGGCCGCCAGGCGCCCGGGCGGGCGGCCGCGGTGGCGTGCGGGATGCCGTATGTCTGCCATGTGTCTGCCCTTCTCGGTTCCGTCGTGCCTTTCGGTGGGCGGTGGGCGGGGTCCGCTGCGCGGCCGGGAGGAGGTCAGCCGTCCAGCGGCTCGTAGTCGAACCAGTCGAAGTGGACGGTGTTCTCGGCGGCGTACATGCCGATGACGCGGCCGGTGAAGCCGCCGGCGACCTCGGTCGACAGATAGCGGCCGTCGAGCGAGGCGAGGGCGGTGAACGTGCCGTCGGGCTGTTCGACGCCGAGGGTGACGACATCCGGCCCGGTGCACGGTCCGACCGGGGGCGTCGGATCGCTGACGGTGATGCCGAGAACCACGGGCCCGGTAGGGGCGGGCTGCGCGGCCACGACCGTGCGCAGCGGGCCGATGCGCGCGACCACCCGCACCTCGGCGCCGGCCACCTCGATCGCGTAGTGGTGCTGCTCGTCGAGCCGGACGGCCAGGCCGCCGCTGCCCTCGGCCGCGTCCACCAGGACCCGGGCCCGGCACGACGCGTGCTGCTGGCGCCGGCCGAGGAAGACGACGTCGGGCTCGTCCAGGGAACCGCCCCGCGCGCGGAGCGTCAGCCACCCCGGGCGCTCCTTGGTGGTGCAGTGCTCCGCCGGGCGGTCCCGCAGGGAGATCCACGAGGGACCCGGTTCGGCCAGGTCGAAGTCGTCCCGCGGCGCCTCGGCCGGGCCGGGGACGAGGGGCCAGGGCAGCGTGGCCGGGTCCGGGGCCACCGCGCCGACGACCGGCCAGCCGTCCTCCCAGGTCACCGGCGCCAGGAAGGTCTCCCGGCCGAGCACGTGCCAGCCGGGGGTGCCGCCGCGCGGCCGCACCCCGAGCAGAACCATCCACCAGGAGCCGTCGGGGCCCTGGACCAGATCGGCGTGCCCGGTGTTCTGCACGGGGTGGTCGGTGCCGCGGTGGGTGAGGACCGGGTTGTCCGGGCAGGGCTCGAACGGGCCGTCGGGCGTCCGGCCGCGGGCGACCGACACACCGTGGCCGCGCTCGGTGCCGCCCTCGGCGATGAGGAGGTACCAGTACCCGCCGATCCGGTACAGGTGCGGAGCCTCCGGTGCCTTGGCGCCGGGCGTGCCGGACCAGATCTTCCGCGGCTCCCCGAAGGTCCGTCCGGTGGAGGGGTCGAGCCGGACCTGCGACACCCCGGCGACGGTGCACCAGCAGGTGCCGTCCTCGTCCCACGCCAGGTCGGGATCGATGCCGGGCACGCCCGGCGCCCATACGGGGTCCGACCAGGGTCCGGCCGGGTCGGTGGCCGTGACGACCAGATTGCCGCCGCCCTCCCGGACGGTGGTGACGATGAGCCAGAAGCGGCCGTCGTGGTGGCGCAGGGTGGGGGCGTAGATGCCGCGCGAGGACGGCATGGAGGCAGGCAGCCGCAGTTGCTCCGGCCGGTCCAGTACGTTGCCGATCTGGGTCCAGTGCACCAGGTCGCGGCTGTGGAACAGGGGTACGCCGGGGAAGTACTCGAAGCTGGAGCAGGCGAGGTAGTAGTCCTCGCCCACCCGGCAGATGCTGGGGTCGGGATGGAAGCCGGGGATGACGGGGCCGGCCGCGTGGGCGGCCCGGTGCTGGTCTGGCACCCTCGGGTGTCCTTTCGTCGGGTGGTCGGCCAAAAGGGCGGTGACGGGTCAGTGCCCGCGCAGCACCGCGCAGCCGCCGGGCGGCAGGTCACCGGCCGTCGTGCCGGTGAGCAGGTCGTGGGCGGGGGTGCGCAGCGGGACGGCGGCGGGGGTGTGGTTGATCAGGACGTGCCAGTGGCGGCCGTCGGCGGCGTGCCGGGTGACGGCCTCGACACCGGCCGGCAGCTCCGGGTACTCCGGCTGGACGTCGGCCTCCTTCAGCAGCCGGCCGACGAGGGCGCCGTAGTCGCCGTCGTCCAGGCGGGTGGAGAGATACCAGGCCTGCCCGGTGCCGAGGCGGTGCCGGGTGAGCGCGGGGCGGCCGGTGAGCATGCCGTGGGTGTAGGCGGCGAGGGTCTCGGCGCCCTCGGTGTGCAGGAACTCGCTCCAGACCGTGCCGTGCGAGCCGTCGGACAGGGTGATCCGCTCGCCGGCCCGCAGCGGCCGGTACTCCTCGACCCGGATGCCCAGCGCCTCCCGCAGCGGTGCGGCGGGGTATCCGCCGAGGCGGGCGTGCACGCGGGCGTCGACGTATCCGCTCGCGTGCTGGACGAGCAGCGTCCCACCGCCTTCGACGTACCGGCGCAGGTTCTCGGCGCCCGCGTCGGACATCAGGAACAGGGCCGGCGCGATGACGAGCCGGTAGCGGCTCAACTCGTGCTCGGGATGGGCGAAGTCGACCGTGATGCCCGCGTCCCACAGCGCCCGGTGCGCGCCGGCGAGCGACGCGTGGTAGTCGAGGCCGGGGGAGGGCAGGCCGTCCGTGCCCAGTGCCCACCAGGCGTCCGCGTCGTGCAGGACGGCCACCGGGGCGGTGACCGTCGACCCCGCCAGCTCCCCGAGCCGGGCGACCGCCTCGCCGGCCTGCGCGACCTCGCGGAAGATCCGGCTGTCGGGCCCCGCGTGCGGGACCATCGCCGAGTGCCACATCTCGGCACCGGCCCGGGACTGCCGCCACTGGAAGAACAGGGCGCCCTCCGAACCGCGGGCGATGTGGCCGAGGGTGTGGCGCAGGATCTCCCCGGGCTCCTTGGCGAGGGTCCGGTCGCGGTCGTAGACGGTACTGGTGCCCTGCTCCATCAGCAGCCAGGGGCCGCCGCCCGCCAGGGAGCGGGTGCGGTCGGCGTGGCAGGCGGCGTCGGCGGCGGCGTCCAGGCCGGGGGCGCCCGGATACTGGTCGGACGTGACGACGTCGAGTTCAGCGACGAAGGCCCACAGGTCCACGTTCTGGTAGGCGGGCAGCATCAGGTTGGTCGTCACCGGCCGGTCGCTGTGCGCGCGGATCGCGTCCCGCTGCTCGCGGAAGGCGGCGATGATCTCGTCCGACCAGAAGCGGCGGAAGTCCACGCTCTGGCCGGGGTTCTTGTGCCACTGCGTCGCACGCGGCGGCAGCACCTGCTCCCAGGAGGAGTAGCGCTGGCTCCAGAAGGCCGTGCCCCAGGCCTCGTTGAGGGCGTCCAGCGAGCCGTGGCGGGCGCGCAGCCACACCCGGAAGGCGGCGGCGGTGTGATCGCAGTGGCAGAGCGTGCCGTACTCGTTGTGCACGTGCCACAACGCCAGGGCGGGGTGGTCGCCGTAGCGTTCGGCCAGGGCGGCGGCGATCCGCCGGGCGGCACTGCGGTAGGCGGGCGCGGTCAGGCAGTACGTGTCGCGGCTGCCGTGGGTGAGGCGGGTGCCGTCGGCGGTGACCGGCAGCGCGTCGTGGTGGGCCAGGGTGAACCAGGGCGGCGGGGAGGCGGTCGGGGTGGCGAGGTCGACGGCGACGCCGTTCGCGTGCAGGCGCTCGATGTGGGCGTCGAGCCAGTCGAAGTCGTAGCGGCCCTCCTCGGGTTCGAGCAGGGCCCAGGAGAAGACGCCCACCGTGGCCAGGTTGACCCTGGCCCGGCGCATCAGCTCGTCGTCCTCCCGCCACACCGCCTCGTCCCACTGCTCGGGGTTGTAGTCCCCGCCGAAGGCGAGCCCGCCCAGGCGGTCGGTGATGCCGTGTGTCCTCATGGCGGTTCCTCGGGTGAGTGATGGCTGGCCCTGGAGAGTGTCGAAGCGCTTCACCTGGCACGCGAAGATAGCGGCGGGCTTTCCCGCGAAACAAGACTCGTGCAGCGGCGAAAGTTTCCTCAGCCTGAGGTACGGCCGTCCTGCTGGGGGTTCGAGAAGGATTCGATCGCTGTCGATGCGCTTCGACAATGCCGGCCGAGCGCTACGGCGTCGCCGCCGGCCCGTGCGTCAGGACAGCGACCGGGCGCCCGCGCGCAGCCCGTCCATGACCAGGTCGAGGAGGCGGGTGGCGCGGGGGCGCCAGTCGTCGTGCGGGCCGAGCTGCCACAGGCCCGCGATGGCGAGGAGGAAGTCGTCCGCGGTGACGCCGGGCCGGATGGTGCCGGCCTTCTCGTTGGCGCGGAGCAGGAGTTCCGCCGCGGCGGCCACCGGGGTCGGCGAGGGCTTCACCGGGCCGCCCGGGGTACTGGTGACCTGCCGTAGCGCGTCGGCGAGGCCCGCCTTGGCCAGGGCGAACTCGGCGAGCCGGTCCATCCAGGCCCGCAGCGCCTCCTCGGGCGCCCGGGTGGCGAGCAGGTGCTCCGCGCTCTCCGCGACCTGCCGCATCTCATGGCGGTAGATCTCGAGGACGAGGGACTCGCGGTTGGGGAAGTTGCGGTAGAACGTGCCCTGCCCGACACCGGCCTTCCGGGCGATCGCGCTCAGCGGGGCGTCCGCGCAGCGCGAGAGTTCGACGAGCGCCACCTCCAGGATGCGCTCGCGGTTGCGCTGTGCGTCCGAGCGCCGGCCCGAGTCCTTCTGCTGCGGCACTCGTCCTCCTCATGGGATTCTTCCAAACCCCGGCCTTGCTAAACGGACATCTGTCCGTTACTTTTCCAAGTGACCGGACAGCTGTCCGGTTGCCTCCACCATAGCCGCGGACAGGGGAGGACGACAGACGCCGCTGCGTCGACGTCCGGGCCCCCGGCGCCCCGCGGCCGCGCCTTCGCTTCGCACGACAGTCCACCGACAGTCCGACCCCCGGTCAGCCCAGTCCCATCAGTTCTGGAACCGCGAAAGAAGCAGCCCATGGACTCATCGACGTCCAGTGTCATCACCTTGAAGATCAACGGCGAGAAGCACACACTGCCCGTCGACCACCGCACCACCCTGCTCGACGCGCTGCGCGAGCGCCTCGAGCTCACCGGCACCAAGAAGGGCTGCGACCAGGGGCAGTGCGGCGCCTGCACGGTCCTGCTGGACGGGCGCCGGACGGTCGCCTGTCTGCAATTCGCCGTGGCGGCCGAGGGCCGCGAGATCACCACCGTCGAGGGCCTGGCCGACGGCGAGCAGCTGCACCCGGTCCAGCAGGCATTCCTCGATCTCGACGGCTTCCAGTGCGGCTACTGCACCCCCGGACAGATCTGTTCGGCGATCGGCGTGATCGAGGAGCACGCGGCGGGCTGGCCGAGCGCCGTCACCGCGGACATCCGCCCCGAGGCCGGGCCGCCGGAGCTGACCGAGGAGGAGATCCGGGAGCGGATGAGCGGCAACCTGTGCCGCTGCGGCGCCTATGTCTCCATCGTCGAGGCGGTGGCCCGCGCGGCCGCGGCCCGCACGGACAAGGGCCGCGCGCACCCCGCGGCGGACGCGAAGGAGACGGTGGCATGAGGGAGTTCGAGTATCAGCGGGCGTCCGATGTCGCCGGCGCCGTCGCCCTGCTCGGCGCCGACCCGGACACCCGCTTCCTCGGCGGCGGAACCAACCTCGTCGACCTGATGAAGGCCGGTGTCGAGCGCCCCGCCCGGCTCGTCGACATCCGCGAACTGCCGCTGGACCGGGTGGAGTCCACGCCCGAGGGCGGACTGCGGATCGGCGCCACCGTCACCAACGGCGACCTCGCCGCCCATCCCGAGGTACGGCGCCGCTACCCGGCGCTCGCCCAGGCCCTGCTGGCCGGCGCCTCCGGCCAGCTGCGCAACATGGCCACGGTCGGCGGAAACCTGCTCCAGCGCACCCGCTGCGGCTACTTCACCGACGTCACCCGGCCCTGCAACAAGCGGGTGCCCGGCAGCGGGTGCCCCGCCGTCGAGGGCGAACACCACAACCACGCCGTGCTGGGCGCCTCCGCGCACTGCGTGGCCGTACACCCCTCGGACATGGCGGTGCCCCTGGCCGCCTTCGACGCCGTCGTCCGGTTCGAAACGGCCGACGGGCCCGGGGAGTTGCCGCTCGCCGACTTCTACCTGCCCGTCGGGGACACCCCGCACCGCGAGACCGCGCTGCCGCCCGGCGCGCTGATCACCGGGGTCACCCTGCCGCCCGCGCCGGTCGCCGCCCGCTCCCGGTACCGCAAGGTGCGCGAGCGCGCCTCCTACGCCTTCGCCATCGGCTCCGTCGCCGCCGCGCTCGACGTCCGTGACGGCGTCGTCCAGGACGCGCGCCTGGCCTTCGGCGCCGTCGCCTCCCGTCCCTGGCGGGCCGTCGCGGCGGAGCGGGCCCTGATCGGTGCGCCGGCCGGCCCCGAGACCTACGCCGCCGCCGCGGACGCCGAGCTGGCGGCGGCCCGGCCGCTGCCGCACAACGGATACAAGGTGGACCTCGTGCGCAACCTCGTGGTCGCCGTCCTGTCCGAACTCGCCGAGGAGGCTGCACGATGACCACCGCCCCCGCACGGACGTCCGCACCGGCGCCGGCCGTCGGCACCGCCCGCACCCGCGTCGAGGGGCGCGACAAGGTCACCGGAGCGGCCCGGTACGCGGGCGAGGTGCCCTTCGCCGACCTCGCCCACGGCTGGCTGGTGCTGTCCACCGTCGCCCGCGGCCGCATCCGCGCCATCGACACCGAGCCCGTCCTCGCCATGCCGGGCGTCATCGCCGTCCTGGACCACCGCAACGCCCTGCGCCTCAACACCGAGTACGCCGGCATGCTGGGGAGCCCGGACCCGACCTGCGCCGTCTTCCAGCACGACCGGGTGCCCCACCTGGGCTGGCCGGTGGCCCTCGTCGTCGCCGAGACCTCCGAACAGGCCCGGGAGGCCGCCGAGTCGCTCGTGGTGCACTACGAACAGGAGCCCCACGACGTCGACTTCGCGGCCACGCGCCCGGACGCCTACCTGGCGGACGGCCATATGCCGGCGGTGACGGAGAAGGGCGACATCGAGGCCCAGCTGGCCGCGTCCGCCGTCGTCGTCGACGCCGAGTACACCACCCCCGAAGAGCACCACGCCATGATGGAACCCCACGCGGCCACCGCCCGCTGGGACGACGGACGGCTGGAGGTGATCGACTCCAACCAGGGCGTCACCTGGGTCTCGGTGGAACTGGTGAACCTGTTCTCGCTCGACCCGGCCGCGGTCCGGGTGCGCTCGGAACACGTCGGCGGCGGCTTCGGCAGCAAGGGCGCCCGCGCCCACCAGGTGGCCGCCGTCATGGCCGCGACCGTCCTCCAGCGGCCGGTGCGGGTGGTGCTGTCCCGGCGTCAGATGTTCTCGCTGACCGGCTACCGCAGCCCGACCGTCCAGCGCGTCCGGCTCGGCGCCGACCCGGACGGACGCCTGCGCGCCCTGGAGCACCAGGCCGTCAACGTCACCTCCACCGTGTACGAGTTCGTGGAACCGAGCGCCGGGGTGGCCCGGGTGATGTACGACGCCGACGCCCACTACACCGCCCACCGCGTCGTACGGCTCGACGTGCCGAGCCCGACGTTCATGCGCGCCCCGGGCGAGGCACCCGGGTCCTTCGCGCTGGAGGCGGCGCTCGACGAACTGGCCGAGCGGTGCGGGATCGACCCGATCGAGCTGCGGCTGCGCAACGAACCCGAGGTGGGCCCGGTGTCCGGCCTGCCGTTCGCCGGCCGCAACCTGGCCGCCTGCTTCCACGAGGGCGCCCGCAGGTTCGGCTGGGCCGACCGCGACCCGCGCCCCGGACTGCGCCGGGACGGCCGCTGGCTGCTCGGCACCGGTACCGCGGCGGCCTCCTTCATGGCGGGTGCCGGACCGTCCACCGCCTCGGCGACCGCGCACCCCGACGGCACGTTCACCGTCCGGATCGCCGCGGCCGACCTCGGCACCGGGGCGCGTACCGCGCTCACCCAGGTCGCCGCCGACGCGCTCGAGGTGGCCCCGGAGCGGGTCCGGGTGCACATCGGGGACAGCGACTTCGGCCCGGCGATGCTCGCCGGCGGCTCCATGGGCACCCGCTCCTGGGCCTGGGCCGTCAAGATCGCCGCCGGGGAACTGCGCGAACGGCTGGCGCTCGGCGCCGACCTCCCGCCGGAGGGCATCACGGTGCGCTCGGACAGCACTGAGGCCCTCGGCTCCCTCGCCCCGGCCGAACGCCACTCCTACGGGGCCCAGTTCGCCGAGGTCGCCGTGGACACCGCCACCGGCGAGGTGCGGGTACGGCGCATGCTCGGCATCTTCTCCGCCGGCCGGATCATCAACCCGCTCACCGCACGCAACCAGTTCCGCGGCGGCATGATCTGGGGCATTTCCATGGCCCTGCACGAGGAGGCGGTCCGGGACCGCGCCTCGGGCGGCCATGTCGGCCCCGACCTCGCGGGCTACCACGTGGCGACCCACGCCGACGTGCCCCGCATCGAGGCCGACTGGATCGAGGAGACGGACCCGGACGACCCGGTCGGGATCAAGGGCATCGGCGAGATCGGCACCGTCGGCGCCGCCGCGGCCGTCGCCAACGCGGTCTGGCACGCCACCGGGGTACGCCACCGCAGCCTGCCCATCCGGCCGGACCGTGTCCTGTCGGCCGCCGCCGGGACACGGGATGCTTGACCTCGCCGGGGAACTGCACGCGTGGATCGCGGAGGGCCGGGAGTTCGCCGTCGCCACCGTGCTGGCGGTCGCCGGCAGCGCGCCGCGCGGCCCGGGCGCCGCGCTCGCCGTCGACCGCGCGGGCACCGTCATCGGCTCGGTCTCCGGCGGCTGCGTGGAAGGCGCGGTGTACGACCTGTGCCGTACGGCACTGGACACCGGCGCCGCCGTCGTCGAACGGTTCGGCTACAGCGACGAGGACGCCTTCGCCGTGGGACTGACCTGCGGCGGGACGATCGACCTGCTGATCACGCCGGTGACCGCCGGGGCACCCGCGCGCACCGCCCTCGCGGCGGCCCTGGCGGCCGCCGCGGGGGGTGAGCCGGCGGCTCTCGCCCGGGTCGCCCGGGGCCCGGCCGGCCTGCTCGGCCGGGGCCTGCTGGTCCGGCCCGACGGCACCGTCGAGGGCGGCCTCGGCGGCCACCCGGAGCTGGACCGGACGGCGGCGGCCGAGGCCCGCGCCCTGCTGGAGGCGGGCCGCACCGGCACGGTGGAGCTCTCGGCCGACGGCTCGCACTGCCCCGGCGGGCTGACCCTGCTGGTCGAGTCGAACGTGCCGCCCCCGCGGATGATCGTGTTCGGCGCCGTCGACTTCGCGGCGGCGCTGGCCCGGGCCGGGAAGTTCCTCGGCTACCACGTGACGGTGTGCGACGCCCGGCCCGTCTTCGCCACCCGGGCCCGCTTCCCCGACGCCGACGAGGTCGTCGTCGACTGGCCGCACCGCTATCTGCGGCGCACCGGGACCGACGCCCGCACGGTCCTCTGCGTGCTCACCCACGACGCGAAGTTCGACGTACCGCTGCTGACGGAGGCCCTCCGCAGGCCGGCGGCGTTCATCGGCGCGATGGGCTCCCGCCGCACCCACGAGGACCGCGACCGGCGGCTGCGGGCCGAGGGCCTGACCGACGCCGAACTGGCCCGGCTGCACTCGCCGATCGGCCTCGACCTCGGTGCCCGTACCCCCGAGGAGACCGCCCTGTCGATCGTGGCGGAGATCGTCGCCACCCGGCGGGGCGGCACCGGCGTCCCGCTGACCGGATCCACCACGCCCATTCACCACGAGCCCGGGGACCGGCCGCGCCCGGCGGTCGCCTGATCGCCCCCACGTCCCCTTCGGTCGCTTCAGGCCCTAGCGTGGGAGAGTGCACGACGGGTTGGTCACCCTGTTCCTCGCCGGGGACGTGATGCTCGGCCGGGGAGTGGACCAGATCCTTCCGCACCCCGGTGATCCGGCGCTGCGGGAGGCGTACGTCCGCGACGCCCGTGCCTACGTCGAGCTGGCCGAGGCGGCGAACGGGCCGATTCCCCGGCCCGTCGACTTCCGCTGGCCCTGGGGCGAGGCCCTGCCGCTCCTGGACGCCGCCGCGCCCGACGTACGGGTGATCAACCTGGAGACCGCCGTCACCGCCGCCGGGGACTTCGCCCCCGGCAAGGGGGTGCACTACCGGATGCACCCCGCCAACCTGCCGTGCCTGGCCGCGGTCCGCCCGGACGTCTGCGTGCTGGCCAACAACCATGTGCTGGACTTCGGTCCACGCGGCCTGGCGGAGACGCTCGACGTCCTGGCGGGGGCGGGGCTGCGGACGGCGGGCGCGGGCCGGGACGAGAGGGCCGCGCGGCGCCCGGCGACCGTGCCCCTGGGCACCGGCGGACGGGTACTGCTCTTCTCCTTCGGGATGCCCTCCAGCGGGATCCCCGGACGCTGGGCCGCCACCGACCGGTGCGCCGGGGTCGACCTGGTCGCGGAGCCGTCGCCGGCCGCCGCGGCCGCCTTCGCCGCCCGGCTGCGCCAGGTCAGGCGGCCCGGGGACCTGGTGATCGCCTCGGTCCACTGGGGCCCGAACTGGGGCTACGGTGTCTCCCGCGCCGAGGTCCGCTTCGCCCACGCACTGGTCGACGCCGGCGTGGACATCGTGCACGGACACTCCTCGCACCACCCCCGCCCGCTGGAGGTGTACGGCGGCCGGCTCGTCCTGTACGGCTGCGGCGACCTCGTCGACGACTACGAGGGCATCGGCGGCTACGAGCGGTACCGGGACGACCTGCGGGTGCTCTACCTGGTCTCGGTGGCGGCGGACACCGGCCGGCTGGCCGGCCTGCGGATGGTGCCGCTGCGGGCCCGCCGGATGCGGCTGGAGCACGCCCCGCCCGAGGACACCGCCTGGCTGCGCGCCACCCTCGACCGGCACAGCCGCGCGCACGGCACCCGTGTCGAGGACGGCGCCGACGGCACGCTCACCCTCCGGCCCCTGCACGGCGCACCCCCGGACCGCTGACGCGCCCACTGGGCCTTCCGTCACTCCGCGACGCGCACCAGGGCGAGCGTGATGTTGTCGGGGCCGCCGGCCGAGATCGCGGCCTTCCAGAGTTCGTAGGCGGCGCGTCCGTCGTCGTACTCGCGCAGCACGGCGTCCAGCATCTCGTTCGGCAACGGGTCGGTCAGGCCGTCGGTGCTGATCAGACAGCGGTCGCCGGAGCCGAGGGGAGCGGCTGTCACATGCGGGACCACCGGGCGGTACGCACGGGTGCCGCCGAGGCACTGCGTCACCAGCGTGGTGGTACGCCGCCCGGGTGCGAGCGGGGGGCTGTCGTCCGTGCTGAGCTGGAGCACCCCGTCCGGCGGCGCGGCGAAGACCCGGCTGTCGCCCACGTTGAACACCAGCAGCGACCGGGGCAGGACGACGGCGCCCGCCACGGTCGTCCCCATCGTGGCCAGGGCGCCGCCCGCTTCCGCCGCGGCCGCGAACACCTCACGGTTGCAGGCGTGCAGCACCTCGCGCACATCGTCCTCGGTGCCGAGGCGGTCCCCGGCCGCGGCGAGCCGGCGCACGACCAGCGCACTGGCCACCTCGCCGCCCGGCTGCCCGCCGAGCCCGTCGGCGACCGCGACGACGAGCGGCGTACCGAGCGGGAACACCAGCGTCTGCGGGCTCTCCGTCACGGTGGCGCACAGCGTCCACGGCCCGACCACCAGGCTGTCCTCGTTGCGCTCACGGATCAGTCCGGGGTGGCTGAGCCCGGTCACGGCGACGTACGTCATGGAGAACCACCGCCTTTCCCGCCTCGTTCCTCTGCCGGCCGGGCGTGTTACGGCCCTGTGACGCCGAACGGACCGTTCCAGGATCGGCGCCTGACAGGCTCGGCAGCGAACAGAGCGGCAGACGGTCGCGCGGCCCGCAGCGGGCCCCGGGGGACGGCGGAGCGGCTCTGGCGTTGCAGTACCGACCACCTGTAGACGTTCCTGGGGGAATCCGTCATGACCACGCGTACCCGCACCACCGCCGCCGCCATCGCGGTGGCCGCCACCGTCACCGGCAGCGCACTGCTGGGCCTCTCCGGCGCCGCCTCGGCCGCCACCGCCACCGGCCACTCCACCCTGACCGTCAGCAACGGCACCAAGTACGTGCTGATCGACGGCCACCGGGTGAACTTCCACGTGCCCGTCCGGGACCTGGCCTGGTCCCCGAACGGCGCCAAGGCCGCCTTCATCGACGGCTCCGGCAACCTGGACATCGCCAACCCGGACGGCAGCGGGCGCGTGATCGTCGCCAAGAACCCGGGCAACCAGAACTGGTCCCACCCCACCTGGCAGGTGGCCGCCAAGGACACCCAGAACGGCATCCCCGCCAAGGACAACCTCATCTTCGCCGCCCGCGCCAAGGACGTCTCCCGGCTGAAGTACGTCTCCGCCAAGGCCGTCCACGGCACGCCGAAGACGCTGCCCCTCGCCGGGGACCCGGAGCCGGGCGGTGCGGTGCCGCAGACCGGCAACGTCTGGCCGAACGCGGCCGGCCACTACGGCACCGCGGTGTACGCCAACGTCGACACCGGTGCCGTCTACATCCGCGACGACTACCTGCGCCAGCAGGGCGGCAAGCTCACCAAGGGCTCCCAGCCGGCCCTGTCGCCGAACGAGGAGAAGGTCGTCTTCGTGCGCTCGGTCGCCGGGCACGACCACCTCCTCGTGGAGGACTTCGAGCACAACGGCCGCATCACCGACCTCACCCCGCACGCCACCACCGACTACACCGAGCCGGCCTGGTCCCCCGACGGCAAGACCCTCGCGGCCCGCACCCCGTCGGGCACGGTGACCCTGCGCGCCGACGGCACCGGCCACCCGACCAAGGTCACGTCGACGACCGGTCTGGCGGCCTACCGCCCCTGATCCCGGCGGTACGACGGGCCGGGCGGGTCAGAGCGGAGCGGTGCGGGTCACCGGTCCGTCCGGGCCAGCTCGGCCCGCAGCTCGTCCAGATGCACATCCGCCGAGTCGTGCGGCAGGAACTCGACCACGTCGAGGAACCGGAACAGCACCTGGCTGCTGGTGATGGCGTACTCGAACTCGGCGAAGCCCACCACCGCGCCCAGGGTGCCCCGCGCGGCGCCCCGCACCACATGCGCCGTCATCTCGTCCGGCTGCTCCGCCGACAGCCCGCGCCGGGCGTTCGGCCGGGCCAGATAGGGGCACACCATCGACGCGTACAGCATGCACGCGCGGTGCCCCGGCCCCTCCAGCGTCGGCGCGAGATTGCGGTACGGCCGGTCCGCGGCCAGCGCCTCCCCGATCGCCGCGCTCTCCGCGGGGCCCACCACCCGCCACACCGGGCCCTGGGGCATGCCCCGGCCGCACACCGAGCACAGCCGCTGTGCCGCGCAGCGGGCGCTGCGCTCGTAGTCGGTCAGCGCGAACTGCGGTTCCTCCCCCTCCCACGGTGTGATCGCCGGTACCGGATACCCCCGTACGTCCCTCGGCCGGTCGGCAACCCCCGCCGGCATGGGAACACGCTCGAATCGCACAGCCCATCCCTACCAGTCCCGGCGCCCGGACACCAGCACGGGCCGGGCGCCGGGAAGCACCGGCAGGGTCAGAACGCGGTGTGGGCGAACCAGCGGTCGAGCACGGCGGTGTCCCCCGTGATCTCGTAGCCGGGCTCGCCGTACACGCGCCGCCCGTAGAGCAGGAGCAGCAGGTCCGCAGCGGTGGCCCGTACCGTCACCGTGTGCGGTGCGGACCCGGCGGGGCCGGCCTCCGACGCCGGAAGCAGCCGGAAACCGTCGGTGTCCAGCCGTACCGGCCACTCCTCGCCGTCCGTGCTGCGGAAGGCGATGGTCTCACCGGGGCCGCGCAGCCGCGTCACCCCTGGGGCGAAGAGCCCCGCGTACGGCAGGTTGACCAGGAACTCGTCCACCCCGTCGGCCGCCAGGACGGGGTCGACGGCCGACTCCCGGCCGACCGCGCGCTCCGCGTCCACCCGGTGCACCAGCGTCTCGAAGAGCATGCGGCGGGCCCAGAACCGCGCGTGCGGGTCCGCGCCCCACGTCCACATCGCCGCATCCGGATCGGTGTCCCGCAGCACGTCCGCCACCTGCGGCACTCCCGCCGCCACCCACACGGGGTACTCCTCGGCCCGCTCGGGCAGCCCCAGCTCCACGTCACGGCTGCGCGGCGGCTCCTGCACCCGCCGGGTCAGCAGCGCGCAGAACCAGCGCTGGAGCGAACCCACGTGCCGGGTGAGGTCGGCCAGCGTCCAGTCGGGGCAGCAGGGCACGGCCGTCCCGGGGTCGGCCCCTTCGACCGCCGCGGCGAAGCGCCGGGTCTCCTCCTCGATCGCCGCGCGGTAGGTGTCGTACGGCAGCGGATGTGCCGCCTTGTCCGTCGTCGTCATCGGCCGCCGTCATTCCCTTTCTCGGCAGGTACTCGGTCGCGATCAGTGTGGCTGCTGGAGTGCACTCCAAGGCAAATCGCCGCCGACCGGTGTGACGTCTCCCATTGCGGTCCGCCGCCGATGCTGTGACCCTTCGCCGCGAACGACTCGCCGAAGAAGTCGAACATCTCTCCGAGTAACTGTTATCCGCGCGCCCCTCGGCGGTCTCCCAGATATCGGACAGCACCGTTCGGCGACGAGAACAGGGAAGCTTTGATGAGTACACAGCGCACGGTGGGGCCGGCCGCACTGGTGATCGCCGCCCGGGCGGGCGACCCGGCGGCCCAGGACGCCCTGGTCAGCGCCTACCTCCCGCTGGTCTACAACATCGTGGGCCGGGCACTGAACGGCTCGGTCGACGTCGACGACGTGGTCCAGGAGACCATGCTCCGCGCCCTCGACGCGCTCGGCGACCTGCGCACCCCCGAAAGCTTCCGCTCCTGGCTCGTGGCCATCGCGATGAACCGGGTCCGGGCCCACCGGCAGGACCGGCAGTTCGCCCCGGGCGCCGTCGAGGAGGCCGCCGACCTGGCCGACCCGGGCGCCGACTTCGTGGACCTGACCATCGTCCGGCTCCAGCTGTCCGGCCAGCGCCGGGAGACCGCCGCCGCCACCCGCTGGCTGGAGCCGGATGACCAGGAGGTGCTGGCGCTGTGGTGGCTGGAGTGCGCCGGCGAACTGACCCGCGCCGAGGTCGCCACCGCCCTGGAGCTGTCGCCGCAGCACACCGCGGTCCGCGTGCAGCGGATGAAGGCACGGCTGGAGGCGGCCCGGGTGGTCGTCCGGGCGCTCGACTCCCGGCCGCTGTGTACGGACCTGAGCGCCACCCTGGCCACCTGGGACCGCCTGCCCTCGGCGCTGTGGCGCAAGCGGATCGCCCGGCACGCCCGCGACTGCGTCCGCTGCGGCGGCCTGTGGCAGGGGCTGCTCCCCGCCGAGGGGCTGCTCGCCGGGCTGGCCCTGGTCGCGGTGTCGTCGGCGCTGCTCACCACCGTGCGGTCCGCCGCGGCGGCGACCGCCCCGGCCGCGGCCACCGCCCCGCTCCCGCCGCACCCGGCCGACCCGCTCGGCACCCAGGCCACCCAGGTCCTCCCCGCGGCGCAGCCCGGCCCGGGCGACCCCGGCTCCGCCGCCCCGCTCGGCACCGACACCGGTGCGCCGCCCCGCCGGCCGGTGTCCCGGGGCGAGGCCCGGCGGCGCCGGCGGCTGCGGCGGCGCGCCCTGGGCGGGGCCGTGGTGGCGGCCTGCGTGGCGGGCGGCGGCCTGTGGTACCTCGGCCCCGGCTCCGCACCGCGCACCCAGGACACCAGCGCCGCGCGCACCGCGGGCGCGCCCGGTGTCGACCTCGCCGCCCCGAGCACCACCGCGGCCTCGCCGTCGACCGACCCGTCCCCGTCACCGTCCCCGCGCCGGACGAAGAAGAAGGCCACCGCCAAGAAGAGCCCCCGCCCGACCCACAGGACCAGCACCCCCAAGCCCACGCCCACCCGGACGGCGTCCGCCGCGCCGCGTCCCTCCGCCACCCCGCGGCCGGTCCCGCCGGCCACCGGCACCGTCGCCCAGGTGATAGCCCTGGTGAACCAGGAGCGGGCGAGCGCCGGCTGCGGACCGGTCACCGAGAACGCGCTCCTGGACAAGGCCGCGCAGGGCCACTCCGACGACATGGCCGCCCGGCACTTCTTCGACCACGTCAACCCGGACGGCGCCGACCCCGGCCGGCGCATCACCGCGGCGGGGTACAACTGGTCCACCTACGGGGAGAACATCGCCCAGGGCCAGCCGACCCCGAAGGCCGTGATGGACGCCTGGATGAACAGCCCAGGCCACCGCGCCAACATCCTCAACTGCTCGTTCAAGGAGCTGGGTGTGGGCGTGCACACCGGCCCGGGCGGACCGTGGTGGACCCAGGACTTCGGTGCCAAGCTCTGACGCTCCGCCGTACTGCTGACACCGCCGCACTGCTGCCACCGGCGACTGCTGACATCGGCGCACTGCTGGCACCGGTGCGGTGGACCGGCACGGCGCGGCGACCGGCCCCGGGGGGACCGGCCGCCGCGCGGCTGTGCCCGGTGGCCCGGGATCACTTGTTCCGGGAGCGAAGCGGATTCATGTATTCCGTCCGGTCGTGGGAGCGGCGTCGTCCGGGTACTCGGGGGCCGCACAGAGGCAGGTGAGCCCCCATGAGCGAAGACACCCCGTCCCAGGCCGAGGGTGAGCGGGAACCGGACACCACGGCGGCCGGCCAACCGCCGCGCACCACCCCCTCCCAGGCCGAGGGGGAGGACACCACCGAGGAGGGCGGCACCGGGCAGGCCCGGCACGGCGGCAAGCCCGGTCTCGCCCAGCATCTGCGGGAGGAGCCGAGGACACCGATCCAGGAGGAGTTCGACCGCTGACGCCATGTGCCACGACACCCGGCGCGCGCCGCCGGAATGGCAGCTTGATGCCAAACAACATGCCTGTGTCATACGGCAGTTGGCACCCTCTTGACGCTCTCCGGGCCCCCGCCTAGCGTGCAGCGGACACGTCTGGACAGGTTTGGCAGGTGGCTCGGAGATGACGTACCAGCAAGACCCCCTCGACAGCAGATCCACCGCGCGCCCGATGCAGGTGGAGACGCACGGACTCGACGTCATCGGGGACGCGGAGCGCAAGGGCACACCCCGCGTGCTGTTCTGGCCCTGGTTCGGGGCCAACGTCTCCGTCCTCGGGCTGAGCTACGGCGCCTTCGCGTTCGGCTTCGGCATCTCCTTCTGGCAGGCGCTCGTCGCGGGCGTCCTCGGCATCGTCGTCTCCTTCCTGCTCTGCGGATTCATCGCGGTCGCCGGCAAGCGCGGTTCCGCGCCCACGATGGTGCTGAGCCGGGCCGCCTACGGCGTGCGCGGCAACCGGCTGCCGTCCGTCATCTCGTGGATCCTCACCGTCGGCTGGGAGACCGTCCTCGCCGCGCTCGCCACCATGGCCACCGCCACCGTCTTCGACCGCCTCGGCTGGGGCGGCGGCACCGAGACGAAGGTCGCCGCCCTCGTGGTGGTCGCCGCGCTGACCGTCCTCGGCGGAGTCATGGGCTTCGACCTGATCATGCGGCTCCAGACGGCGATCACCGTCATCACCGGCATTCTGACGGTCGTCTACTTCGGCCTCGTCGCCGACCACATCCACTGGTCCGCCGTCAGCTCCCTGCCGTCCGGATCGCCGCAGGAGTTCATCGGCGCGCTGGTGTTCATGATGACCGGCTTCGGCCTCGGCTGGGTCAACGCGGCGGCCGACTACTCCCGCTACCTTCCCCGCAGCTCCTCCAGCCGGGGCGTGATCGGCTGGACCACGTTCGGGGGCTCCGTCGCCCCGCTGCTCCTGCTGGTCTTCGGGCTGCTGCTGGCCGGCTCCTCGCAGACGCTCAGCAAGGCCGTCGCGGCCGACCCGATCGGCGCGCTCACCACGATCCTGCCCACCTGGTTCCTGGTGCCCTTCGCCGTGGTCGCCGTGCTGGGCCTGGTCGGCGGCACCGTCCTCGACATCTACTCCTCCGGCCTCGCGCTGCTCTCCGCCGGCGTGCGGGTGCCCCGCCCGGTGGCCGCCCTCTTCGACGGTGTCCTGATGATCGCCGGCGCGGTCTACATCGTCTTCTTCGCCGGCGACTTCCTCGGCCAGTTCATGGGCTTCCTCACCACCCTCGGCGTGCCCATCGCCGCCTGGTGCGGGATCATGCTCGCCGACCTCGCGCTGCGCCGCCGCGACTACGACGAGACGGACCTCTACCGCCCGCACGGCCGCTACGGCGACGCACCCCTGACACCCCTGCTGCTCACCCTCGCCGCCACCGCCCTCGGCTGGGGGCTGGTCACCAACAGCGCCGCTTCCTGGCTCACCTGGCAGGGCTATCTCCTGGCGCCGTTCGGCCTCGGCGGCAAGACCGGTGCCTGGGCCTTCGCCAACCTGGGCGTCCTGGCCGCCCTCGCCCTCGCCTTCCTGGGCACGCTGCTGCTCCGCCGGGGCCGGGTGCGGGCGCAGGAGGCGCAGGCACCGAGCCCGACAGCCACCGAGGAAGTGCTCAGCCCGTGAACGCCGGCCACCTCGCCGTCATCGACATGCAGCGGGTCTTCGCCGACCCGGCGAGCCCCTGGGCCACCCCCCGCTACGCGGACGCGGCGGCCGGCGTCAAGGCCCTGCTGCCGGCGTTCACCGGCCGAGTCACCTTCACCCGCTTCCTGGCCCCGCGGGACCCGGCCGGAGCCTGGCGCGCCTACTACGAGCAGTGGCCCTTCGCGCTCCAGCCGCCGGACGCCGCGCTCTGGCAGCTCACCGACGGCTTCGCGGACGTCCCCGGCACGGTCCTGGACGCCACCACCTTCGGCAAGTGGACCCCCGAGCTGGCCGCCCGCGTCGGCGTGGGCGGCCGGCTGGTGCTGGCGGGTGTCAGCACGGACTGCTGTGTGCTGTCCACCGCGCTGGCCGCGGCCGACGCCGGCACCGAGGTGCTGGTCGTCGCGGACGCCTGCGCGGGCGCCGACGACGACTCCCACCTCAAGGCGCTCCAGATCATGGAGCTGTACCGGCCGCTGGTCCGGGTCACCAGCATCGCCGAGGTGCTCGCCGGGGCCGGGCCGTGACCGGTGTCCCGCTCAAACACCAGCAGATCAGCAGGACCCTCGCCCGGGAGATCCGCACCGGCCGCAGCCGCGCCGGGGAGCGGCTGCCGGGCGAGCACGCCCTGGCCCAGCGGTTCGGAGTCAGCCGTACGACCGTCCGCGCGGCCCTCGCCGAACTGAACGCACAGGGCCTGATCGTCACCCGCACCGGCAAGGGGTCGTACGTCCTCTTCGACGGCCGGCCGCCGGACGACCGGCTCGGCCGGGCCCGGGTGGTGACCCGCCACGGAGGCGACGGCGCCGTGCACACCCTCGCCGTGCACGAGACGCGCGACAGCGCGCTCGCCGTCGAACTCCGCCTGGACGAGGACATGTTCGTGTGCGTCGAGCGGACCGCGCTGGCCGCCGACGGCACCGTCCTGACGTACGAGCGCAGCTTTCTGCCGCCGGTGCCCGGCATCCGCGAGCTGCCCGCCCAGCGGCCCGGCGCACAGTCGCCCGCCGAGGCGCTGCTGCGGGCCGGGCTGCGGCCCGACCACGGCGAGCAGCGGATGGGCGGCCGGCCGATCGACGCCCGGGAGGCCGAAGCGCTGCGGCGGGCGCCGGGGGACTGGTTCCTGGAGCTTCGGCGCACCAGCCGCGCCGTCGACGGTTCCTTCGTCGAACACCTCGTCAGCCTGCTCGACCCCGCCCGCTGCCACCTGGCCGCCGCCTTCGGCTGACCGCCGCCCAGGACAGTGCTGCCCAGGACACCGGCGGACGCGACCCCGGTGGACGCGACGGCGGTGCACGCGGCGCTCTCGGGGCGCATGGCCCGGCCCGCACCGGGTACGCGAGGCCCAAGCCGCCCGGCGCGCACCTGTCCGGGAGGCCGTACCACTGCCGCTACCAGGGGACCTGCCATGGAGACACCCGCACACGACGCCCTGCCGACTCCGGCCCAGCAGGCGCTGGACGCGCTGACCGAGAACGCCGAGGACCAGGCCGCCCTGGACACCCTCGCGCACAGCGACGTACTCGTACCGGTGCCCGACGACGCGGTCGACGGGGAGGGCGCCGACGCCACGACGGTGGCCCTGCCCGTCCTCGAACAGCCCGGGGGAGACCAGGTCGTCCCCGTCTTCACCACCGAGGGCGAGATGGCCGACCTGCTGCCCTTCGTCTCGCGCTACCGCCTGATCCCCCTGGGCGACCTGGCCTCGCAATGGCCCGAGGAGGATCTCTCGCTGGCCATCGACGGCAGCTCACCCCACGCCCTGACCCTGACCTCCCAGGGGGTGCGCACCCTCCTGGTGCGGTGAGCGGCCGCGGCAGGACGGCCGGAACTGCCCCCGCCGCGGAGTCGTCACCCGCCCCGCCGCCGGGAAGACCCCTGCGGGAGAGACCGGGGCGAGGTGAAGGAGCCGATGGCCGTGAGGGTCGTCCTGCTGGGCACGGCCGCCGGGGGCGGCTTCCCGCGGTGGAACTGCGCCTGCGAGCGGTGCGCGGCCGCCCGGGACGGGAAGCTGCCCGCCCGGACCCAGGAGTGCGCCGCCGTGACCGGCAACGGGCGCGACTGGTGGCTGCTGAACGCCTCGCCCGATCTGCGCGCCCAGCTCGCGGCCACCCCCGCCCTGTGGCCCGGCTCCGGCCGCCGCACCAGCCCGCTGCGCGGAGTCCTGCTCACCGACGCCGAGGCCGATCACACCATGGGCCTGGGGGTGCTGCGCGGCGCGGCGGACCTGAAGGTGTACGCGGCGCCGCCGGCCCGCGCCGCCCTTGCCCCGGCCCGCGCCGCCCTCGGCCGCTACGCCCCCTGGGAGTGGGCGGACAGCCTCGCCGACGGCGGCTTCGTGCTGGCCGGCGGCCTCGTCGTCACCGCCTGCCCGGTCGGCGCGAGCACCCCGGCGTACGTACCGGGGGCGGCCCCCGAGCCCGCCGGGCCGTGGCGGACCGCGTACCGCGTCGAGGACCTGGCCACCGGGGGAGTGCTGGTGTACGCGCCCAGCGTCGGCACCTGGAGCCCCGTCCTGGACGAGCTGTGCGCCGACGCCGACTGCGTGCTGCTGGACGGTACCTTCCTCACGGCGGACGCCTCCGGTACGGCGGCGGCGCGGCCCGGCACCGGACAGGCGCCCCCGGCGCATCTGCCCGTCGACGGCCCGGACGGCACCCTGGCCGCCCTGGCCCGCCTTCAGGTCCCCCGCCGGATCTACACCCACCTGCACCACACGAACCCGCTGCTGGACCCCGGCTCACCGGCCCACGACCGGGTGACCGCACAGGGCGCGGAGATCCTGCCGGACGGCGCGGAGCTGCTGTTCTAGCTGTGCTGACCGGTCAGCGTGCGTTCCAGTGCCGCCCGCTGCAACGGCAGCACCTCGGCGTGCCGTTCGCGGCCCCTGCGGGTGAGGGCGACCCACACCCCGCGCCGGTCCTCCGCGCACACCGAGCGCTCCACCAGGCCGTCCTTCTCCAGCCGGCCGATCAGCCGGGACAGCGCGCTCTGGCTGAGGTGCACCCGGCCGACCAGGTTCTGCACCCGGCACTGGTCACCCTCCGCGGGCGACTCGGCGGCCAGGATGTCCAGCACCTCGAAGTCGCTGGCGCCCAGCCCGTACGGGTGCAGCACCCGGTCGATCTCGCACATCGTGCGCGCGTGCACCGCGAGGATGTCCCGCCACCGCTCCTCGAGCCCTGCGTCGGCCGTCTTGACTGCCATACCCGCACCGTAGCACCGAACCAGCCACTCGTTGAGTGTGCAACTAGTGGGCTCGGTGGGCCGTACGAGGCCGGTCAGCCGACCGGATCCTGAAGCAGCCCCACCAGGTTGCCGTCGGGGTCCTTCACCGAGGCCACGAGCCTGCCGTTGCCCACGTCCCGCACGTCCTGGAGCAGCTCGGCGCCCGCCGCCAGGAGGGCCGCCAGCCGCTCGCGCAGGTCCGTGACGTGCCAGAACGGCACCGGCCCGGTCAGCCCCTGGGCATGTCCGTTGGGGTCGAGGCCGATGTCCTGCCCGGCGGCCTTGAACCCGATGTAGTACGGCGCGTCGACAAAGGGCTCCACCCCCAGCAACGCGGTGAACAGGGCCTTCGCCCGCTCCGGATCCTTGACGGGGTAGATGATCGTTTGCAGGCCGGCGGTCATGGGACGTCACTCCTTCTGAGCTGTGTGCACCGGCGGGGGTGCCCGCCGGTGCTTTCACGCTAGGCCCGGGAAGCCCGCCCGTGCTTCTCCGATCCTGACCGGTTCCGGGCACCCCGGCAGGCCGGCGTCACTCGCCGTGCAGCACCTCCGCAACGGTGAGACGTGCCGCCCGGCGGGCCGGGACCAGCGCACCCATGACGGCGATCAGCACCCCCGCGCAGGCCAGCAGCGCCAGCAGCGGCGCGTGCCAGACGTCCGTCATGGACGACGGCAGGGCGATGTCGATGCCTGCCGCCATGCGGGGTACCACCACCCGGTAGGCGGCGATGCCGAGGGGGACACCGAGCACGGACCCCAGCGCGCCGAGCACCGCCATCGAGGTCATCGTCATCACCGTGACTTGGCGCGGGGTCATCCCGATCGACTTCAGCATGCCGAGGTCGCGGCGCCGGTCGTGGGTGTTGAGGACGGCCGTGTTGAACACCCCGAGGGAGGCGACCAGGGCCAGCATCAGGGTGAGACCGGTCGCGGAGCCGACGATCGTCCCGGTGACGCTGTTCGAGCCGCTGAACTGGACGGACAGCCCCGGGTCGGCTGCCCGCACGGCACGCCCGTACGCCTCCTGGGCCGTGTCCGGGCGCAGCTTGACGTGGTAGGCGATGGGCTTCACCGCCGGCATCAGCGCGGTGACCGTCGGCCAGTCGCCGACGATCAGCTGGTCGTTGGCGTCCATCGTCTCGCCGACGAGCGTCACCTCCTCCGTACGGCCGTCCCTGCCGAGCCGCACCCGGTCCCCGAGGTGCAGACCGAAGCGGCGAAAGACCGGCGTCCCGGCCACCACCTCCCCGGCCCGGTGCATCCAGCGGCCGCGGAGCAGCACCGTGTCCAGGGACCGGCCGCCACGCCGGCCCTCGAACATCACCGGCTGAGTGCTGCCGGCGAGGACCACCTGGTCGTCCGAGCGCGCCGTCACCCGGGTCGCGCCCGGCAAGGAGGCGAGCAGCGCCTGGAGTTGCCGGTCGCTGTGTACCGGCCGAACCTCGGTGCCGTGCCGCTGGGCACCCACGTAGACGGTGACGTCGTAGTCGGCGCGGCGCCCGTTGCCGTAGCTGTCGAGCGTCGCGGCCAGACCGGTCGCGAACGTCACCGTCGTCACCCCCAGCACCACCGCGGCCAGGGTGAGCGCGCTGCGTGCCGGGCGCGTGAACGGCAGTCCCACGCCGAGGCTCACCGACCGCGGCAACCGGGTGCCCGCCAGCCGCCGCTGGAGGCCGAGCGCCCGTCCGGCACGCGGGGCGCTGCCCGCACTGATGGCCCGCACCGCCGGCAGCCGCTGCGCTCGCACCGCGGGGCCGAGCGCGGCGAGCACGCAGACCAGGGGCATGCCGAGCAGGGCGAGCAGGTTCACCCAGGGCGCGATGCCCAGGCCCTCGTGCAGCACCCCCGAGGCCGGCCCGGTGAACACGAACCGGAAGAACGGCGCGGCCAGCAGATTCCCTGCCAGCGTGCCGAGCGCACAGCCCAGTACGGCCGGCACGGAGGTCATCGTCAGATAGACGCCCAGCACCTGCCCCGGAGTGAACCCCAGCGCCTTGAGGATGCCGATGTGCCGGAACCCGGAGACGACCGCCCCGCCGACCACGTTGGCCACGATGAGCACCGCCACCAGGACGCCCAGCACACCGAACGCCACGAGGTACGGCGCGTACGCGCGGGCGCCGCTGCCGATCCGGTGCCTGAGCGCCAGGTAGGTCTGGGACCCGGTGAGCGCGTCGTGCGGCAGTCCGGCCGTCACCCGGGACATCCCCGTGCGCAGCGCACCCTGCGAGGACGCGTCCCGGAACCGGTACAGCATCTGCGTGCCGGTGGGATGCAGGGCCCGCATCTGGGCCGGGACCACCCAGGCGTCCGCCGTGTGGCTCAGGTCGAAGGCGAACCCGACGATGGTGAGGGCGGGGCCCGCCGGTACGCGCAGCTTCCTGCCGAGGTCGTCGGCGGTCCAGTCGGGCTGCCGGTTGACGATCACCTCGCCGGGGCGGCTGGGCCACCGGCCCGCCCACACGTCGACCCGGTCCACCGGGGCCTCGGGGCCGGGGCGGCCCGCGACCGTGATCTCGCCGCCCAGCCCGAAGTCCGCGGCACCGTGCGGGATGCCGAACGTCACCTGGGCGAACGGCCCGGCAGCCGCCTCCACCCCCGGCCGGCGGGCCGAGTGCGCCAGCCGGGCGTCCGACACCTTGCCGGCGTCGTACACGGCCACGACATGCGGCCCGTGCAGCCGCCCGAAGGCGTGGTCGAACGGCGCCGACGCCGCGTCCACGAGCCCCAGCGCGACCACGATCGAGCCCGTCGACACCAGCGTGACCAGCCAGATCACCAGCGTCTGGAGCAGACGCCGGCGCACGGCCGCCCGTGCGGCCCGCCACACCGCCCTCATGAGGACGGCTCCAGGGTGTGCTGACCGGTCACCCGGCCGTCGGCCATCCGCACCAGCCGGCTCGCACAGCGCTGCGCGAGCCGCTCGTCGTGCGTGACGATGACCAGCGTCTGCCCGATCTGGTTCAGGTCGATCAGCAGGTCCATCACCTGCTCCCCGGCCCGGCTGTCCAGCGCCCCGGTCGGCTCGTCGGCCAGCAGCAGCGCCGGCCGGTTCATCAACGCCCGTGCCACGGCCACCCGTTGCCGCTCACCGCCGCTGAGCACCGCAGGGTAGGCATTGCGCCGGCCGGCGATGCCCAGCTCCTCGAACAGCTCCAGGGCGCGCCGCCGGGCCTGCCGGGCCGGAGTCCCCGTCAACTGGGCGGCCAGCGCCACGTTGTCGAGCGCCGACAGGTCGTCGATGAGGTTGAAGAACTGGAAGATCATGCCGATCCGGCGCCGCCGGTACAGCGCGAGGCCCTTCTCGCTCAGTTCCCCTACGTTCTCCCCGTGGACGACGACGCTTCCGGCCGACGGCCGGTCCAGACCGGCGATCATGTTCAGCAGCGTGGACTTGCCGCACCCGGAGGGGCCCATCACCGCGACCGCCTCCCCGGCCCCGATCTCCAGCGACACCGCGTCCAGGGCGACCGCTTCGCCGTACTCCTTGCGCACCCCGTCGAGTCTCACGACGGGGTCTCCCGTTCCCACCTCAGTGACCATGGGCAGGACGCTAGACGGGGGACCGCGCTCGGGGCATCCGTCCCCGGATGGCATCGCGTCCCCGGACTCATCCTGGGGATGCAGTGAACCGAACCCCCAGGTCGATGCGGATGTCAGTGCCGTCTGCGAGCATGAACCGCATGGGGGAGTACGACATGCTGACGGTGGCGCTCGCGATGGCGTGCTCGGCCGTCGTGGGACTCGGCGCGGCGCTGCTGCGCACCCGGCGCCGCTGGCAGGCGGCGGTGGGGGAGCGGGGCTGGCTGCTGGAGCGGGAGCGGGAGAGCGCCGCCGAGGCCGCCGTGGCGGCCGAACGCGACCGGATAGCCCGCGAGTTGCACGACATCGTCAGTCACAACGTCAGCCTCATGGTCGTCCAGGCGAGCGCCGCCCGCGAGGTGCTGGGCACGATGCCCGACGAGGCCGCCGTCGCGCTGCGTGCCGTCGAGGACGCCGGGCGGGGCGCGATGACCGACCTCAGACATCTGCTGGGCCTGCTCGCCCCAGCCCAGGACGGCACCGACACCGATCCGGGCGCGGACCCGAGGAGCACACCGCTCGCTCCGCAGCCCGGGCTCGACCGGCTCGGCAGCCTCGTGGACCGCATATCGTTCGCCGGGCTGCCGGTCGAGGTCCGTGTCTCCGGCGAGCCGAGACCGCTGCCCCAGGGCATCGACGTGACCGCCTACCGCATCGTCCAGGAGGCCCTGACCAACGCACTCCGGCACGGCGACGGCGGATCGGCCGAGGTGAGCGTGCGCTGGGCCGACCACGCGCTGCGGGTCGAGGTGCTCAACACCGGCCCCAGCGTGCTCACCGGCGCCGCACCGGCCGCGCCGAGACCGCACGGCGAGGGCACCGGACGCGGCCTGCTCGGCCTGCGTGAACGGGTCGCCGTCTACGGCGGTGATCTCGACGCCCGGCGCAGACTCGGCGGCGGCTACCGCGTCCGGGCCCGCATCCCGCTGGACCGCCCGTGACCCCGGATGCGCCGGAGCGGGCGCCCCGGGTGCTGATCGTCGACGACCAGACGCTGATCCGGACCGGCTTCCGGCTGATCCTCACCGCCCGGGGCATCGAGGTGGCGGGTGAGGCCGCCGACGGCGCCGAGGCGGTCGGCGCGGCCCGTGCGCTGCGCCCCGACGTCGTCCTCATGGACATCCGCATGCCCGTCCTGGACGGACTGGAGGCCACCCGGCAGATCCTCGCCGAGTCCCCCGACTGCCGGGTGCTCATGCTGACCACCTTCGACCTGGACCGGTATGTGTACACGGCGCTGTCGATCGGTGCCAGCGGCTTCCTGCTCAAGGACGTCACCCCGGAACACCTGGCGGCGGCCGTACGGCTGGTCGGCACCGGCGACGCGTTGCTGGCCCCACAGATCACCCGGCGCCTCGTGGAGCGGTACGCGGCCGAGGCCGGGCGGACACCCGAGCCGGTGCCCCCCGACCTGGCCGCCCTCACCCCGCGCGAGCGGGAGGTGCTGACCCTGCTGGGCCGCGGCCTGTCCAACGCCGAACTGGCCGCCGAGCTGACCCTGAGCGAGGCCACGGTCAAGTCCCATGTGGCCCGCATTTTCGCCAAGCTGGGCCTGCGCGACCGGGCCCAGGCGGTGGTCCTCGCCTACGAGACAGGGCTGGTGAAAGCCGTCAGGCGGACTCCCGGCGCACCAACTCCGTAGGAAGGATCACCGCCGCCGGGTCCTCCCCGCCGATCTGCGCCAGCAGCACCCGGACCATCTCACTGCTGATCCGGTCCCACGGCTGCCGGATGGTGGTCAGCTCCGGGGAGGACGCGGTCGCCGCCGGCGAGTCGTCGAAACCGCCGACAGCGATGTCATCCGGCACCCGCTTCCCGGCCCGCTGGAGGGCCGTCAGCACGCCCTGCGCCATCAGGTCGGACGCGACGAACACCGCGTCCAGGTCCGGGGCCTGCGCCAGCAGCCGCTCCGCGCCCGCCTCACCGCTGGCCCGGCTGTAGTCGCCGGAGACGATCAGCCGGTCGTCCACGGGGATGCCCGCCTCGGCGAGCACCTCCCTGTACCCGGCGAGCCGCTCCACACCGCCGGGGGTGTCCAGCGGGCCGGTGACCACGCCGATCCGCTGCCGGCCCAGCGACAGCAGATGCCGGACCATGTCCCGGGCGCCGTCCCGGTCGTCGGCGGCGACGTAACTCACCTTGGAGCCCAGCCCCATCGGCTTGCCACAGGCGACCAGCGGCACACCGGCCGCGCGCAGTTCCTCGGCGACCGGATCCCCGGAGTGGCTGGAGACCAGCAGCACCCCGTCGACATGGCCGGCGGTGATGTACCGCGTGATCCGCCGCCGCTCGTCGTCGGTGCCCGCCAGCATCAGCAGCAGCGGGACGTCGTGCGCGGCCAGCGCCTGGGTGCAACCGCGCAGCAGCACATTGAAGTTGGGGTCCTCGAAGAACCGCTCCTGCGGCTCGGTCAGCAGAAAGCCGACCGAGTCGGAGCGCCCGGTGATCAGCGACCGCGCATGCCGGTTCACCACGTATCCCGTCTTGCGGATGGCGGCGTTGACCGCCTCCTGCGCGGCGGGGCTGACGTAGTGGCCGCCGTTGAGCACGCGCGAGACGGTGCCGCGCGAGACACCGGCCTCGCGCGCCACGTCGTGGATCGTCGGCGGCCTTCGCCGTCCCCCCGGATTGCCCATGGTCATGACTTTACGGCCCCGGACAGCAGATCCAGGCTCCAGAACCGCTGGATGACCAGGAAGAGGGCGATCAGCGGGAGGACCGCGAGGAAGGCACCCGTGATCACCAGGGTGTACAGGGCGGGCGTGTTGGCCCCCTGCTCCAGCAGGGTGTACAGACCCAGCGTGAGCGGGAACTTCTCGTCGTCGCTGAGCATGATGTACGGCAGCAGGAAGTTGTTCCAGACGGCGACGAACTGGAACAGGAACACGGTGACCATGCCGGGGATCATCATCGGCAGCGCGATCCGGGTGAAGATCCGCCACTCGCTCGCCCCGTCCATCCGCCCGGCCTCCACCACATCGGCGGGGACGGCGGCGGAGGCGTAGATCCGGGCGAGATAGACGCCGTACGGGGAGAGGATCTGCGGCAGCAGCACGGACAGGTAGGAGTCCGTGAGGTTCGCCTTCGCCAGCAGCAGGTACTGCGGCACGGCGAGGATCACCGGCGGCATCAGCACGCCCGCGAGCAGGATGTTGAACATCGTCTCGCGGCCCCTGAACCGGTAGGTGGCGAGCGCGTAGCCGCTGAATGCCGACACGGCGGTCGACAGCAGGGCGCCGAGGACGGCGTACAGGGCGGAGTTGGCCATCCACTCCCAGTAGATGCCGTCCCGGTAGGCGTTCAGGTCCTTGAGGTTCTGGGTGAACCCGGTGCCCGGCAGGAAGGTGAAGGTGGAGAACAGCTCGCGCCCGGACTTGGTGGACGCGATCACCACCCAGGCGACGGGCAGCAGCGTGTAGGCCGCGCCGAGCAGCAGGGTGATCGTCGGCACCAGCGCGGTCCGGCGGCGCAGCGGCGGGCGCCGCGCCGTGCCGGGTGTGGCGCCGGCCGCCGGGGCGGCCTTGTGGACGGCAAGGGTGCTCATCGCGCCTCCTGCTTGTTGCGGCGGTTCGCGGTCCGCAGGAAACCGAAGGACAGGACCAGCGTGACCAGGGCGATCAGGACGGCCTCGGCCGCCGCCGAGTAGATGTCGTTCCGGTGGAAGGCGTCCTGGTACACCTTCATCAGCGGACTCCAGCTGGTGTCCACGGAGTTGGTGAGCGGCTTGAGGGTCGTCGGCTCGTTGTACACCTGGAGCGTCGCGATGATCGAGAAGAAGAAGGTCAGCACCAGCGAGGGCGCCACCATCGGGATCTTGATCCGCAGGGCGATCTGCAACGGGGTGGCGCCGTCCAGCCTGGCCGCCTCGTACACCTCGGCGGGGATGGACCGCAGCGAGGTGTAGATGACGATCATGTTGAAGCCGGTGCCGCCCCAGACCGCGATGTTCGACAGGGCGAGATAGAGCGGACCGCCGTCCAGCAGGTTCGGCTGCGGCAGCTGGAGCTTGGCCAGGACGTAGTAGAAGGGGCTCACGTCCGGCAGGTAGAGGAAGCCCCACAGCAGGGCCGCGACCACGCCGGGGATGGCGTACGGCAGGAAGATCGCGAGCCGGGTGAACGGGGTGAACCGCACCTTTTCGGAGTCCAGCATCAGGGCGAACAGCAGGGCGAGGCCCAGCATCACCGGGACGACGATGCAGCCGTAGCCGAGCACCCGCAGGGCGCCGTGCAGCAGCTCGCTGTCCTTGAAGGCGTCGGTGTAGTTCTCGACGCCGGCCCAGACCTCCTGCCGCGCGTTCGCCCCGAGGCCGAGCCCGGAGATGTGCGTCTTGCGGAAACTGAGGAAGACGGCGTAGCCGATGGGCAGTGCGAAGAAGAGTCCGAAGAGGAGCGTGGCGGGGAAAAGGAAGGCATACGGGGCCCCCTTGACCCCGTACGCCTTCCGGTGTGCGGGGCTTGTCACTGGGAGACCTCGAAGCCCTGCTTCTTCATGTCGGCGACCGTGGCGTCCTGCATCTGCTTCAGGGCGGAGGTGAAGTCCGACTTGTTCTTGGCGGCGGCGCCGAAGGCGTCGTTGAACGTGGCGTAGGCGACGTTCACGTTCGGGCCCCAGGCCGAGGGCGCGGTGGTCTTGGCGATCTCGGCGGCCTTCGGGTAGAAGTCGGCCTGGTTGGAGAAGTACTCCGGCGGGTTGGAGAACGCCCCGCTGAGCTGCGCGGACGTCGAGGCCGGGTAGATGCCGCTGTCCTTGGCCAGGGCGTCGAGGGCGGCGGGGTCGGTGTTCAGCCAGGCGGCGAACTTGGCCGCGGCGCCCTGGTGCGCGGAGTCGGTGGTGACGGCCGTGGAGGAGCCGCCCCAGCTGCCGGTCACGTCCTTCGTCGCCGACCACTGGGGCAGCGGGGCCATCGCCCACTTGCCCTTGGTGTCCGGCGCGGCCGTGGTGAGGGTGCCCGGCGCCCACACGGCGCTCACCCAGGCGATCTGCTTGCCGGTGTCGAGGGCCTTGTTCCAGGACGGGGTGTACATCGGCTGGTTGTCGACGAGGCCGTCCTTGACCAGGCCGCCCCAGAACGCGGCGACCTTCCGGGTGGCCGCGTCGTCGATGGCGACCTTCCACTTGCCGCCGGAGGCGGTCCACCACTTGGCACCGGCCTGCTGGGCCAGACCCGCGAAGAGGCCGGAGTCGTTGGCGGAGAAGGTGGTCAGCTGCTTGTCCGGCGCCTTCTTCTTCAGTTCGCGGGCGGTCGCGGCGAACTGGTCCCAGGTGGTGGGGACCTTCAGCCCGTACTTCTTGAAGAGGTCCTCGCGGTAGTAGAACATCATCGGGCCGATGTCCTGCGGCACCGCGTAGACCGCGTCCGTGCCGAGCGTGGTCTGCTGCCACACGCCGTCGGCGAACTTGCCCTTGACGTCACCGACCTGCTGGGAGATGTCCGCCAGCGCGTTGTTGCTGACCAGGGTCGGAAGCGCCTGGTACTCGGCCTGCACCAGGTCCGGCGCCTTCTTGGCCTTGTGCGCGGTGAGGATCTTGGTGATCAGCGTGTCGCCGGACGCCTGCTTCTTCACCGTGACGGTGATCTGCTCCTTCTTGCCCGGCCCCTTGTTCCACAGGTCCACGACCTTGTCCATGCCGGGGGTCCAGGTCCAGTACGTCAGCGAGACCGGACCGGACTCGGACGTGCTGTCGTCCCCGGAGCCGCAGGCGGCGAGGGCGGTGGCGCCGAGCGCGACGGCGACGGCGGTTGTCACGAGGCGACGGCGCTTCGTGTGCGGCATGGTTTCTCCCCTGACCTGGGCCCCCGCCCGCTGCGGGGACCTGCCATGCAGATGTGCACGTTCACATGACCCGGCTGAACGGCGGGCGCGAACCCCTGTCATGCTTCTGTGAGCGTTCACAGTAGAGAAACATCCCGGACACTTGTCAATGGTTGTTGCTGTGCGGTTATGTTGGGCCTGCACCGCCGATGTTGTGTGTGCACGTTCCCAAATGATCGATGACCGGGAGACCTCACATGCCGGACACCAGCCCCAGGGGCCTCACCAGGCTCGCCTTCGGTGGGGACTACAACCCCGAGCAGTGGCCGGAAAGCGTCTGGCAGGAGGACGTCCGGCTGATGCGCGAGGCCGGCGTGACCATGGTCAGCGTCGGCATCTTCTCCTGGGCCCTGCTGGAGCCGGAGCCCGGGAGCTATGACTTCGGCTGGCTGGACCGGGTCCTCGACCTGCTGCACGCGGGCGGCATCCTGGTCGACCTCGGCACGCCCACCGTGGCGCCGCCGGTCTGGTTCTACCGGGCCCACCCCGAGGCCCTGCCGGTCACCGCCGAGGGCATGCGCTACGAGTTCGGCTCGCGCGGCGCCGTCTGCCACAGCAACGCCGACTACCGCGCGGCCGCGGCGAACATCACCACCCGGCTCGCCGAGCGCTACGCCGACCACCCGGCCCTCGCCCTGTGGCACGTGTACAACGAGTACGGTGTCCCCGTCTCGTCCTGCTACTGCGACTCCTGCGCCGCCCACTTCCGCCGCTGGCTCGCCGACACCTACGGCACCGTCGAGGCGGTCAACGAGGCCTGGGGCACGGCCTTCTGGGGTCAGCGGTACACGAGCTTCGAGCAGATCAACCCGCCCCGGGCCACCCCGACCGCGGGCAACCCGGGCCAGGCACTGGACTACCGGCGGTTCGCCGACGCCACGATGCGGGAGAACTTCCGCGCCGAACGCGACATCCTGCACCGCCTCTCGCCCGGCGTCCCCGTGACCACCAACTTCATGACGGCGCTCAGCCAGTGCGACTCCGTCGACTACTGGGCCTGGGGCCGCGAGGTCGACCTCGTCACCAACGACCACTACCTGATCACCGACGGCCGCCGCACCCACGTCAACCTGGCGATGGCCGCCGACCTCACCCGCTCGGTCGCCGGCGGCGCCCCCTGGCTGCTCCTGGAGCACTCCACCTCGGGCGTCAACTGGCAGCCCCGCAACCCGGCCAAGGCCCCCGGCCAGATGGCCCGGAACTCCCTCGCGCACGTGGCCCGCGGCTCCGAGGGCGCGATGTTCTTCCAGTGGCGCCAGTCCCGGCGCGGCGCCGAGAAGTACCACTCCGCGATGCTCCCGCACGGCGGCACCGACACCCGGGTCTGGCGCGAGGTCGTCGAACTCGGCGCGGCCGTCGACGCGTTGGGCGGCGTCCGGGGCACCCGCACGGTGGCCGACGTGGCGATGCTGTGGGACTGGCAGTCCTGGTGGGCGCAGAACCTGGACTGGCGCCCCAGCGAGGACCACGACGCGCGCGAGCGCGCCGACTCCTTCTACGAGGCCCTGTACGACCGCCACCTCACGGTCGACTTCGCCCACCCCGAGGCCGACCTGTCGGCCTACCCCCTGGTCGTCGTGCCGGCCCTGTACCTGATGACGCAGGCCGCGGGGGACAACGTCCGGCGTTACGTCGAGAACGGCGGCACGCTCGTCGTGTCGTACTTCTCCGGCATCGTGGACGAGCACGACGCCGTCCACGACGGGGCCTACCCGGGCGCGCTGCGCGACGTGCTCGGACTGACCGTGGAGGAGTTCTCGCCGCTGCTCGACAGCGAGCAGGTGCGGCTGACCGGCCCCGACGGCTCCGAGCTGGCCGGGGACGTGTGGACGGAGTTCGTGGTGCCGCGCGGCGCCGAGACCGTCTGGACGTACGCCGACGGCCTCACCGCGGGCGGCCCCGCCGTCACCCGCAACCGGCTGGGCAAGGGCACCGCCTGGTACGTCTCCACCCGCCTCGCCGCGCCGGGACTGGACGCGGTCATCGGCCGGGCGGCCGATGACGCCGGGCTCGCCCCGCGCGCCGACCTGCCGCGCGACGTCGAGGTCGTGCGCCGCACCGGCGAGTCGGGCAGCTACCTCTTCGTCGTCAACCACACCGCCGGCGACACCAAGGTGCCGCTGGACACGCCCGGCACCGAGCTGCTGACGGGCGAACGCGCCGCGGGCCGCCTCGCGGTCCCGGCGGGGGCCGTCCGGGTCGTACGACTCGACGGCTGAGCCGGCTCCCCTCCGCCCGCGTGAGCCACGAGAGCCGTGGGCGGAGGGGTTCTCCTCCCTCCCCGGAGGACCCCCACCCATTCACGTCGAAGGGACGACGGACGATGAGGTTCCATCCCAGACGCACCATCCGGGCCCTGCTGCTGCCGCTCGCCGCGGGGCTTTCCCTCACCTTCCTGCCCGTGCAGGCAGCACACGCCGCGAGCACGCTCACCAACGCCGGGTTCGAGTCCGACGGAACCGGCGTGGCCACCCCCGCCGGCTGGTCCGAGTACGGCGACACCGGCGCCTCCTTCACGGAGGCCGGCGGCCACAGCGGCAGCTACCGGCTCACCCACTACGCGTCCTCCGCCTACAAGGTGGAGACGTACCAGTACCTCTCGGGCCTGACCAACGGCAGCTACGTGCTCACCGCATGGGTCCGCTCCAGCGGTGGCCAGAACTCCGCCTACATAGCCCTCAAGAACTGCGGCAGCGCCGAACAGCGCACCGATCTGCCGATCTCGTCCAGCGGATGGATACGGATCGTCACCCCGATCACGGTGACCAACAACCAGTGCACCATCAGCATCAACAGTGATGCGAACGCGGGCAACTGGATCAATGTTGACGATCTGACCTTCACGTCCGGCACCACCGGTACATCCATCCATGGTGCCGACATCTCCTCCCTCGCCAAGAGCGAGGCCAAGGGCGGCGTCTACAGGACCGCGTCCGGCACCACCGGCGACGCCCTCGCCATCCTGAAGTCGTACGGCATGAACTACGCCCGCCTGAAGGTCTGGGTGAACCCGGCCGACGGCTTCAACGACAAGAGCCACGTCCTGGCCATGGCCCGGCGGATCAAGGCGCAGGGCATGAAGCTCCTGGTCGACTTCCACTACTCGGACACCTGGGCCGACCCCGGCGCCCAGACCAAGCCGGCCGCCTGGGCGGGCCACTCGTACAGCCAGCTCCAGACCGATGTGTACAACCACACGTACGACGTGTTGAACGCCTTGAAGGCTCAAGGCACCACCGCCGACATGGTCCAGATCGGCAATGAGATCAACGGCGGCATGCTGTGGTCCGAGGGATCCACCGACCACTGGAGCCAGCTCGCCGGTCTGCTCAACTCCGGCTACAACGCCACCAAGGCCGTCAGCTCCTCCACGCTCGTCGCACTGCACCTCGCCAAGGGCGGCGACAAGGCCGGCACCGAGGCGTGGTTCGACAAGGCGGTGGCGGGCGGCGTGAAGTTCGACGCGATCGGCCTGTCCTACTACGGCTACTGGCACGGCCCGCTCTCCGACTTCCAGACCACCCTGGACGACGCGGCCTCCCGCTACGGCAAGCCGGTCTTCGTCGCCGAGACGGCCTACCCCTTCACGCTGGCCCAGAACGACTCGCTGGAGAACCAGATCGACCTCACCAGCGAGCTGGTCCCCCGCTACCCGGCGACCGTGGCCGGGCAGACCAAGTGGATGAACGACGTCGCCGGCATCGTGGAGGCCGTCCCGAACCACCGCGGCCTCGGCGTCTTCTACTGGGAGGCCACCTGGACCGCCGTCAGCGGCAACGGCTGGGATCCGGCCGACGCCACCTCCGGCAACGGCTGGGAGAACCAGGCCCTGTTCGGCTACGACGACAAGGCGGTCTCCTCCCTGACGTGGTTCAGCCACCGCTGATCCACCCCTGACCGGGCCCGGCCGTAAGAGGGGACGGCCGGGCCCTTCGCCGTCCCGGGACAGCCCTGCGTACGGTCCCGGTCGCAGTGCCGTGTGCTATCGGACAACGGCGGGGGAGCGGCCCCCACGCGCGCGTCAGCGGCAGCACAGTGGGAAGACGTCGCATGAGGAGGCGGGACGGAGGCGGTGCGGATGCTGGGGACTCCCTCGGGACGCATGCGGCAGGACATCCTCGACTGGATGAAGGACCCGGCCACCCACCTCCCGGGACGGCCGCACGGCGACCCCGCCGACGCGGGCGTGACCGCGCGGGCCGTGGCCGCGGGGCTGGGCGTCTCCCGCCGGACGGCCGTCAGCCATCTCGACTTCCTCACCCGCCTCGGCCTGCTCCGCACCCGGCGCAGCCGCTGGCGCGTCTACTACCGGCGGGACGAGATCCGTATCGCCGAGGTCACCCGGATGTTCGAAAAGGGCTGGTGAGCCCGCGGCCGCCTGGCAGGATGGGCCGATCCGAGCCGGAAGGGCCGTACGCATGCACCCTGTTACCCCGCTGGTCCCGCTGCACTACGTCGGCCTGGGCGCCCGCGGCCCCGAGGACGTGGTGGCCGACCCGCACGGGCGCGTGCTGACCGGCACGGAGGACGGCCGTATCCTGCGGATCCACCATCTCGGCGCGGCACGCACCGCACGGGTGGAGACCCTGGCCGAGACCGGCGGCCGCCCGCTCGGCCTGGAACTCCTCCCGGACGGCGACGTGTTGGTGTGCGACGCCGAGCGCGGCCTGCTCCGCGTCGGCCCCGGCGACGGCAGCGTCCGGGTCCTCGCGGACACGGTGGCGGGGGAGCCGCTCCGCTTTTGCAGCAATGCCGTGGCCCTGCCCGACGGCTCGGTGTACTTCACCGTGGCCAGCCGCCGGTACCCGCTCGACCGGTGGATCGGCGACATCGTCGAACACACCGGCACCGGACGCCTGCTGCGGCTGTCGCCCGGCAGCCGTACGCCCGAAGTCCTCCTCGACGGGCTCCAGTTCGCCAACGGTCTCGCCGTGAGCGCCGACGGCTCCTTCCTGGTGATCGCCGAGACCGGAGCCTGCCGCCTCACCCGCTACCACCTCACCGGCCCCCGGGCCGGGCGCGCCGATCTGTTCGCCGCCGTCCCCGGCATGCCGGACAACCTGTGGCGCGAGGGCCCCGCCGGGCCGTTCTGGGTCGCCCTGGTCAGCCCCCGCGTGCCCGCGCTGGGCCCGCTGCACCGCGGCTCGCCCGCCGTCCGCCGCACGGCCGCCCGGGCCGCCGTCCACGCGCCGTACCGCCCGGCCGGCACGATCGGGGTGCTCGCGCTCGACGACCACGGACGGACCCTGCACCACCTGACCCGGCGCCGCTCCGGCTTCCGCATGGTCACCAGCGTCTGCGCGACCGGGGACCACCTGGTCCTCGGCAGCCTGTGGGAACCCGGCGTCGCCGTCTGCGCCCGGCCGACGCCCGGCTGAGGCGGCGGTACCCTGGTGCCCGCCCGTGATCACCCGTAGGGGGCGGGCCGAACAGGAGACGTACCAGCATGACAGCCCCGCAAGCCGAGAGTGTGGGCGCCCGCCCGGAGCCACGGCGGCGGTCCGCATGGCGTGCCCAGGCGCCCGTCGTCGCGGTGGTGGCCGTCGGCGGCGCCGTCGGTGCGTCCGCCCGCTACGGGCTCGCCCAGGCCTGGCCGACGCCGCCGGGAACCTTCCCCTGGGCCACGTTCGTGACCAATGTCATCGGCTGCGCCGTGATCGGCGTGTTCATGGTCCTCATCACCGAGGTGTGGGCCGCCCACCGCCTGGTCCGCCCCTTCTTCGGCACCGGCGTCCTCGGCGGCTTCACCACCTTCTCCACCTACGCCGTCGACATCCGCACGCTGGTCGACGCCGGCCGCGCCGGGACCGGGCTGGCCTATCTCGCGGCCACCCCGCTCGCGGCCCTCGCCGCGGTGTGGCTGGCCTCGGCCGCGGCCCGCCGGATGCTCGCCGGGGGGCGGGGATGACGCCCCGGAGCGGCCGCGCCGACCAGGCGACGAAACAGGGTGAAAAGGACATGAAGCGTAAGAGGTCGTTGTGAACTGGCTGCTGGTCATCGGGGGAGCCGTGATCGGCGCGCCCCTGCGCTATCTCACCGACCGCGCGGTGCAGGCCCGGCACGACTCGCTCTTCCCCTGGGGCACCTTCCTCGTGAACGTCGTCGGCTGTCTGGTCCTCGGCCTGGTCACCGGCGCCGTCTCCGCCGGGGCCGCGGGTCCCCATCTGCGCCTGCTGCTCGGCACCGGCCTGTGCGGGGCGCTGACGACGTACTCGACCTTCTCCTACGAGACCCTGCGCCTCGCCGAGGCCGGCTCCGGACGCTACGCCGCCGTCAACGTCGTGGCCAGCCTCCTGGCCGGCCTGACCGCGGCCTTTACCGGCGTCTCACTCGCCGGAGCGCTCTGGGGCTAGGCGCTTGCCGCGCCCGGCCGCCCGGCAAGTACCGTCTACGGCAGTGTCGACCACCTTTCCCCAGAACTGGATGCCATGAGCGCCATCTCCGTCGGTCAGTCCGTCGTCCTTGGAGTCGTCGAGGGGCTCACCGAGTTCCTCCCCGTGTCCTCCACCGGCCATCTCAAGATCACCGAGGGGCTCATGGGCATCCCGGTGGACGACAAGTCCGTCGTCGGGTTCTCCGCCGTCATCCAGGTCGGCGCCATCGCCGCCGTACTGCTGTACTTCTTCAAGGACATCAGGCGGATCGTCACCGCCTGGTTCCGCGGGCTGACCAACAAGGACGAGCGCTACCACCACGACTACAAGTTCGCCTGGTGGGTCATCGCCGCCACCATCCCGATCGTGGTCGTGGGCCTGGCGGCAAAGCCGCTGATCGAGGGGCCGCTCGCCTCGCTGTGGGTGGTGGGCGGTTCGCTGATCGCCGGGTCGGTGGTGATGTGGTGCGCGGACCAGATGGGCCGGCACAAGCGCGGTGAGGACGACACGTCCTTCAAGGACGCGATGTGGGTCGGCTGCTCGCAGATCCTCGCGCTGCTCTTCCCCGGCTTCTCCCGCTCCGGCGCCACCATGTCCACCGCGCTCATCCTGGACCTGGACCGGGTCGCCGCCACCCGGCTGTCCTTCTTCCTCGGCATCCCGGCCCTGACCGGCGCCGGCATCTACGAGCTGAAGGACGCCCTCGGCGCGGGCGTGGGCGCCGTCCCGCTGGCCGTCGGCACCGTGGTGTCCTTCGTCGTCGCCTACGCCTCCATCGCCTGGCTGCTGAAGTTCGTCGCCAAGCACTCCTTCAACGCCTTCGTGATCTACCGGATCATCGCCGGCCTGGCGATCCTCGGCCTCTGCGCGGCCGGCGTGGTCAGCGCCTGAACCGGCCCTGCCGATCACCCGGGGTGCGGATGCCTGCATTCAGGCGCCGCACCCCGTGAATGTTTCCTTACTTGATGTCTTGACAGTGCCTGCCCGCAACCCGCAGGATCGCATCCGTGAACCTGTCAGACAGCCAGACAGGTGGTCCGGCCCCGCGGCGCGTCAGCGCCATGGAAGCGGTACTCGGCCACCTCCGCGGCGCCATCGAACGCGGCGAGTACGCCATCGGTGACAAGCTCCCTTCCGAGGCCGAGCTGTGCCGCACCCTCGAGGTGTCCCGGCCCGTGCTGCGCGAGGCGCTGCGCGCCCTCCAGACGATGGGCCTCACGGTCTCCAGGACCGGCAAGGGCACCTTCGTCGTCGCGACCGCCGTCGAGGACCCCACCTTCGGCGACTACGCGGCCAGCGATCTGCTGGAGGTGCGCCGGCACATCGAGATCCCGGTGGCCGGCTACGCGGCCCTGCGCCGCACCCCGGAGAACCTGGACCACCTGGCCCACCTCCTCGACCGCATGGAGCGGGAGACGGACACCACCGCGTGGGTCGCGATGGACACCCTCTTCCACCTCGCCGTGGCCGAGGCCGCCCAGAACCCGGTGTTCCGCCGGGTCATCGAGGAGATCCGCGACGCACTGGCGCGTCAGTCGGCCTTCCTCAACGAGCTGGGCGGGCGCCGTGAGCAGTCCAACCGCGAGCACCGGGCGATCGTCGAAGCGCTGGCCGACGGTTCCGAAGACGACGCGGTGGCGGCGATGAGCCACCACCTGGACCGCGTCGAGACGACCCTCACCGACATCGTGCGCCCCCAGCGGACGCACGACCTCCCCACGGAAGGCGGACCCGAGGCGTGAGCGAGCAGCACCTCAAAGACGAGACGCGCCCCTCGTCCGGCCATGTCGACGCCGGAGACGCGGGCTACAGCAAAGGCCTGAAGCACCGGCACGTCAACATGATCGCCATCGGCGGAGCCATAGGCACCGGCCTCTTCCTCGGCGCGGGCGGCAGGCTCGCCGACGCCGGGCCCTCCCTCTTCATCGCCTACGCCGTCTGCGGCGTCTTCGCCTTCCTGGTCGTACGGGCCCTCGGCGAACTCGTCCTGTACCGCCCGTCCTCCGGCGCCTTCGTGTCGTACGCCCGGGAGTTCCTGGGCGAGAAGGGCGCCTACACCGCGGGCTGGATGTACTTCCTCAACTGGGCGACCACCGGCATCGCCGACATCACCGCCGTCGCCACCTACACCCACTACTGGGGCATGTTCTCCGACATCCCGCAGTGGGTGATCGCGCTCATCGCCCTGGCCGTCGTGCTCACCGTGAACCTGATCTCGGTGAAGATCTTCGGCGAACTGGAGTTCTGGTTCGCGATCGTCAAGGTGAGCGCGCTCGTCGTCTTCATGGTGATCGGCATCTTCCTGCTGGTCACCCAGCACCCGGTCGCGGGCCACCACCCCGGTCCGGCCCTGATCACCGACAACGGCGGCGTCTTCCCCAACGGCCTGCTGCCCATGCTGCTGATCATCCAGGGCGTCGTCTTCGCCTACGCCTCCGTCGAGCTGGTCGGCGTCGCCGCCGGTGAGACCGAGAACCCCGAGAAGATCATGCCGAAGGCGATCAACTCGATCATGTGGCGGGTGGGCCTGTTCTACGTCGGCTCCGTCGTCCTGCTGTCGATGCTCATGCCCTGGAACAAGTACAGCGCCGCCGAGAGCCCCTTCGTGACGGTCCTGTCGCACATCGGCATCCCCGCGGCCGGCGACGTGATGAACCTGGTCGTGCTGACCGCGGCCATGTCCTCGCTCAACTCCGGCCTCTACTCCACCGGCCGCATCCTGCGCTCCATGGCGATGAGCGGCTCGGCCCCGAAGTTCACCGGGCGGATGAGCCGCAGCCAGGTCCCCTACGGCGGAATCCTGCTCACCAGCGGTATCTGTGTCCTCGGCGTGGGCCTCAACTACGTCGTCCCCGCCGACGCGTTCGAGATCGTCCTCAACTTCGCGGCGATCGGCATCCTCGCGACCTGGGGCATGATCATGATCTGTCACCTGCTCTTCTGGAAGAAGACCCAGAAGGGCGAGCTGACCCGGCCGTCGTACCGGCTGCCGGGCTCCCCCTGGACCGAGATCGTGACGCTGGGCTTCCTCGCCTCCGTCCTGGTCCTCATGTACGCCGACGGCGGCGCCGGACGCACCACCGTGCTCTGTCTGCCGCTGATCGTCGCAGCGCTGGTCGCGGGCTGGTACGCCGTCCGCGCCCGGACAGCGCGCACGTCCACCGGCGCCGACGCGTGACCCGCCCACCGGCGCTCTCCAACCCATCGATGCAGGCAGTGATGTACAGCAGTTCCCCCGCCGACGCGCCCGTCGTCCGCGAACCCCTCCACGCCCCGGTCGCCCACCTCATCCGCGGCGGGGTCGTCGAGGGCATCCACTACGGCTCGGTCGTCGTCCTCGGCGCCGACGGCCAGGTGCAGTTCCAGCTCGGCGACATCGAGGCGGCCTTCTACCCGCGCTCGGCGGTCAAACCCCTCCAGGCCGTGGCCATGGTGCGGGCGGGGCTGCCGCTCGACGGCGAGCTGCTGTCACTGGCCGCCGCGAGCCACTCCGGCGAGGAGCGCCACCTCGCCGGCACCCGGCGCATCCTGGAACTCGCCGGGCTCGCCGAGGACGACCTGCGCAACGTCCCCGACATGCCGTTCGACCCGGTCGTCCGGGACGCCTGGGTCCGCGAGGGCCGGCTGCCCTCGCGGCTCGCCCAGAACTGCTCCGGCAAGCACGCGGCCATGCTGTGGACCGCCCACCTCAACGGCTGGTCCCTCGGCGACTACCTCGACCCGAAGCACCCGCTCCAGCAGGCCATCGCCGAGATCGTCGAGGACCTGACCGGACAGCGCGTCGCCCGGGTCACCGTGGACGGCTGCGGCGCGCCGCTGTTCTCCATCTCCCTGCACGGCCTCGCCCGCGCCGTGTCCCGGATCGTGTCGGCCGCGCCCGGCACGCCCGAGGCCCGGGTCGCCGACGCGATGCGCGAGCACGCCGAGATGGCCTCCGGCACCGGGCGGGACGTGGCCGCGCTGATGCGGGCGGTGCCCGGACTGCTCGCCAAGGACGGCTTCGAGGGCGTCCAGGTGGCCGCGCTCCCCGACGGGCGCGCCATCGCGGTGAAGATCGCCGACGGCGCCAACCGCGCCCGCATCCCGGTGGCGGCCGCCGCGCTCGCGCGCGCGGGCGTCGACCCGGCACTGCTCACCGAGTTCGCGGGGGAGCCGCTGCTGGGCGGGGGCGAGCCGGTGGGCTGTGTGCGGGCCGTGCGGGCGCTGGACCCGGTCCCGGTCAGCGCTTGCGCATAGCTGCGCTGAGAGCCCCGCGCGCCTCGGCGGGCGGGGCTCGTCTGACCTGCGGTAACGAGCGGATATCGGCCCTGTCGCGAGTGGGCTCCGGGGCCGGTCCGGAGGCACAATGGTGATCATGACAATGACGTCGTCCCTCACCTTCCTGCCGGTCCTGGAGCGCATCGCCGAGGAGATGGACCGCACACCGGGCCGTGGCCGTCCCGCCGACTACATACCGGCCCTCGCCGCCTGCGACCCGCGCAGCTTCGGCATGGCGGTCGCCGAGCTGGACGGCACCGTCTACGGGGTGGGGGAGTGGCGCCAGCCCTTCTCCGCGCAGTCCATCACCAAGGTCTTCACCCTCGCCCTGGATCTGGCCCGCGAGGGCGACGAGCTCTGGGAGCACGTGGGCCGCGAGCCCTCCGGCAACCCGTTCAACTCGCTGGTGCAGCTGGAGTACGAGAACGGCATTCCGCGGAATCCTTTCATCAACGCGGGCGCGCTGGTGGTCACCGACCGCCTCCAGACCCGTACCGGCGACGCGGCGGGCGAGCTGCTGGCCTTCCTCCGCGCCGAGAGCGGCAACCCGGGGCTGGACTTCGACAAGGACGTCGCCGCCTCCGAGACCGCCCACGGCGACCGCAACGCCGCCCTCGCCCATTTCATGGCGTCCTACGGCAACATCGACAACGACGTGCCGACCCTGCTCGACCAGTACTTCCGGCAGTGCTCCGTCGCCGCCTCCTGCGCCGACCTGGCGCTTGCCACCACCTTCCTGGCCCGGCACGGCATCCGCGCCGACGGCAGCCGGCTGCTCACCCGCAGCCAGGCCAAGCAGGTCAACGCGGTCATGCTGACCTGCGGCACCTACGACGCCGCGGGTGACTTCGCCTACCGGGTCGGCCTGCCCGGCAAGAGCGGGGTCGGCGGCGGGATCATCGCGGTCGTACCGGGCCGGTGCACGCTGTGCGTGTGGAGCCCCGGCCTGGACGAACGCGGCAACTCGGTCGCCGGAGTGGCGGCCCTGGACCGCTTCACCACCCTGACGGGCCTGTCGGTGTTCTGACCCGGGACGCCTCCGCAGATCCACCTGCCGCGTCACACCCTCGTCGTCGCCCTCGAAGTAGCGCCAGAGCTCCAGGTCGTCGTCGTACCCACGGATCCACGTCGGCCTACGGCCACGCCGGCGCAGGACCCGGCCACGAAGGCGCCGCCACGCCGCAGCAGGGCCGGGCCGGGTCGCCCACCATGCACCGGCCACCCCGCGGCCCCCGTCCGGAGAGCTGCGCGTCGCCTCCCGGTCACCCCGCGTTGCCACGCTGCCCCGGTGTGGGCCAAGGCATTCCCCGTCGACCTCCGCCGCTGCCGGCTGCTGGGACTGGCCGGCACCGGCTGTCTCGCGCTGGGCGGTGAGACGGCCGGTGCGCTGCCGGTCGAGGACCTGCTGGACCCCGCCTCGGCCCGGGCCGCGCTCGGCCTGGTCGGGGTGTACTTCGGCGTCGTCCTGCTGACCGCGGCCTGGGTGCTGCTGGGCCGGCTGGTCCGCGGCCCCCGGCCGCCCGGCCCGCGCGCCCTGCTGCTGGTGCTCGCCGTCTGGGCGGCCCCGCTGCTGCTCGCCCCGCCGCTGTTCAGCCGGGACGTCTACAGCTACCTGGCGCAGGGCGCCATGGTCGACGCCCATCTGGACGTCTACACCCACGGCCCCGCCCAGCTGGGCGGCCCGCTCGCCGACGAGGTGGCCCCGATGTGGCGGCACACCGGCGCCCCGTACGGCCCCGCCTTCCTGGCCCTGGCCTCCGCGCTGTCCGCTCTCACCCACGGCCGGCTGCCCGCCGGTCTGCTCGGCATGCGGCTGCTCGCCCTCGCCGGAGTGGCGCTCATGGCCCTCGCGCTGCCCCGCCTGGCCCGGCACAGCGGCGCCGACCCCTCCGCCGCGCTGTGGCTCGGCGCCCTCAATCCGCTCGTGCTGCTGCACCTGGTCGCGGGCGCCCACAACGACGCCCTGATGCTCGGCCTGCTCGGGCTCGGCCTGGTCGCCGCGCGGGGCCGCAGACCCGTGGCCGGCGCCGTGCTCGTCACCCTGGCCGCCCTGGTCAAGGCGCCCGCCGCGCTCGGCCTGCTCGCGGTCGTGGCCCTCCGGGTGCGCGCCGGGCGCCGCCCGCTGCCCGCCGTGCTCACCACAGCGGCCGCCGCCGCGGTGACCACCGTCGCCGCCACGGCCGTGGCCGGCACCGGCTACGGCTGGATCGGCGCCCTGAGCACCCCCGTCTCCCCGCACAACTGGGCCCTGACCAGCCTGCTCGGCCGCGCCACCGGCGCCCTGCTCAGCCACCTCGGCAGCGGCCTCGCCCCGCTGGCGGTCCCCGCCTGGCAACTGCTCGGCCTCGCCGCCACCGCCGTCGCCGTCGCCCTGATATGGCTGCGGCTGCGCCCTCGCCCGGTGTACGCGCTGGGGCTCAGCCTGCTGACCGTCGCCGTGTTCGGCCCGGCGCTGCGCCCCTGGTACGTGCTGTGGGGCCTGTTCCTCATCGCCGCCGCCGCGCCCAGCACCCCGGTACGGCACCGGGGTGCCGCCCTGGCCGGTGTCCTCGCCCTCGCCGTGCTGCCCAGCGGCGGCCCGGCCGACACCGGGCAGCTGCTGCTCGCGGTCTCCGGCGGGGCGCTCGGTCTCGTCGTGCTCTGGCAGGCCCACCAGGCGGCCCAGGCGCCGGCCCCGGGACGTACCGCGTGATCCGGCTGCCGCAGCCCCGCACCGAGCGGGGCCGTCTGCTGCTCGTGCTCGTCCTGGCCGCCGCGGTGACCGCCTTCACGGCGACCGTCCCGCTGCTGCGCGGCTTCTTCGACCTGCGGGTCTACTACGGGACCGTGCACACCTGGGTGGCGCACGGCGGCCGGATCTACGACTACCACGTGCCCGGCACGTCGTACGGCTTCACCTACCCGCCGTTCGCCGCGCTCGCCATGCTGCCGCTGGCCCCGCTCGGCCGCACCGCCGCCGTCGCGGTCTCCCTGCTGCTGAACCTCGCCGCGCTGGCGGCCGTCCTGGGGATCCTCGCCGGCCCGGACCGGCGCCGCTACGGCTGGTTCCGCTGGGCGCTGGCGCTATGTCTGCTCGCGCTGTTCGAGCCGTTGCGGGACACCGTGAGCTTCGGCCAGGTCAACCTGGTCCTGCTCGCGCTCGTCCTCGGCGACGCCTGGCTGATGGCGGCCGGCCGGGACCGCTGGGCGGGCGCCGGGATCGGGCTCGCCGCCGCGGTGAAGCTGACGCCCGCGCTGTTCATCGGGCTGCTGCTGCTCGCCGGGCGCCGGCGTGCCGCCGCCACCGCCGTGGCCGTCGCCGCCGCGGCGACCGGGCTGGCCGCCTGGGCGGACCCCGGGGCGTCCCGGTACTACTGGACCGACGCGCTCTGGCAGACCGGCCGGGTCGGCCGCCTCGACTACGTCTCGAACCAGTCCCTCCAGGGCGTGCTGGCCCGCCTCGGCGAGACCGGCCGCCCGATGTGGGCGACGGCGGTTCTGCTCACCCTGTGCGTCTGGGCCTGGCGGAGTCGCCGGGCGGCCCGGGCCGGCGACTGGGCGGCGGCCTTCGCGCTCACCGGGGCGGCGGCCTGCCTGGTCAGCCCGATCACCTGGGTGCACCACCTGGTGTGGCTGCTGCCCAGCTTCGCCGTCCTGCTGCGCACCGGCCACCGGCGCGTCGCGGCGGCCCTGTACGCGGTGCTGTGCACCAGCGTGGTCTGGCTGTGGGTGGACGGCGCCGCCGGGCCGGGCGGCTTCCTCGGCGGCAACGCCTACACCTGGATCACCCTGGGTCTGCTGCTCGGCCTGCCGGCCGGTCAGTCGCGCGCAGCCCTCCTGGCCCGCCGCGCCACCGCCACCGCGCCCGCTCCGAGCCCGGCGACGCCGAGGCCGACGCCGATGCCCGGCCAGCCCGGGTCCTCGTCCCGCGCCGCCGAGGTGGCCGCCGCGACCGGTACGGCCGGGGCGGCCGGCCGGGACACCGGCCGCAGCGCGTCCAGCGAGCCCACCGGATCCACCCGGCCCGCCGCCGAGAAGCCCCAGTCGAGCAGCGCGCGGGCCTCCTCGTACACCGTGAAGCCGCCGCCGGCCTGAGGGTTGAGCACCGTCACCACCAGGGTGCGCCCGCCCCGGCGCGCCGCCGCCACGAGCGTGTTGCCCGCATTGCTGGTGTAGCCGTTCTTGACCCCGATCAGCCCCGGGTACGGTGCCACGCCGTCCTCGCCGGTCAGCAGCCGGTTGGTGTTCTCGATCCCGTACGACGACCCGTCGCCGGGGAACCGGGCGGAGGCGGTCGAGCAGTACCGGGCGAAGTCGGGGTTGCGCAGCCCCTCCCGCCCGAAGACGGCGAGGTCGTAGGCGGAGGAGACCTGGTCCGGGGCGTCGTAGCCGTCCGGGGACTCCACATGGGTGTCCAGGGCGCCGAGCGAGCGTGCCTTCTGCTGCATCCGCCGGGCGGTGACCTCCCAGCCGCCGCCCAGCGAGGCCAGCACATGCACGGCGTCGTTGCCGGAGCTGAGGAAGACCCCGCGCCACAGGTCGGCCACCTGGTAGCTGTGCCCCTCCTCGACCCCGACCAGGCTGCTGCCCGGGCCGACGTCCGCCAGTTCCTCGTAGCGCACGGTGTGCTGGAGCCCGCTCGGCAGCCGGGGCAGCACGGTGAGGGCGAACAGGGTCTTCAGCGTGCTCGCGGGCGGCAGTCTGCGGTGGGCGTCGGCCGCCGCCAGCACCTCCCCGCTGTCCGCGTCGGCGACCAGCCAGGACAGCGCCGAGACGTCCGGCAGCTCGGGCACGCCCCGGTGCGGCCGGACCTGGACGCCGGAGCGGTAGAGCAGGGAGGGGCCGGGCGTGGCCGCCCGGGGCGCGGGCGGCGCGGGATCCCCGGCGCGGCGGCCCGCGGCGGCGGCCGGGGCGAGCGCCAGCACACCTGCCACACAGAGGGAGCAGGCCGTCGTAGCCGCCCTGGAAGAAAGTCCGGTGATCATGTGATCAACGTAGGAACCGGGAGGGGTGGGTGCCGCGCCGGGCGGGCCGTTCGGCCCACAGGAGCAACCCGGACGACGCACCCGGCCCTCAGCCGCCGGGGAGGGTCGGCCGGACGTGCCGCAGGAACGCGGCGTTGTCCGGGGTGGCGCGCAGCCGCTCCAGGAGGGTTTCCACGGCGGCCGGTCCGCCCTCGCGCGAGCGCAGCGCCCGGCGCAGCCCGCGTACGGCCGTCAACTCGCCCGGGGAGAACAGGAGTTCCTCGCGCCGGGTGCCCGTGGTGTCCAGGTCGACGGCCGGGAACACCCGGCGTCCGGCCAGCTCCCGGTCCAGCCGCAGCTCCATGTTGCCCGTGCTCTTCAGCTCCTCGAAGAAGTAGCCGTCGGCACGCGAGCCGGTGTCCACCAGCACGCTGGCGAGGATGGTGAGCGAGCCGCCCTCCTCGGCCTGGCGGGCGGCGCCGAAGAACCGCTTGGGGCCGAGCAGCGCGCCCGCGTCGACACCGCCGCTCAGGGTGCGGCCGCCGGCGGCGGAGGCGTTGTTGTGGGCCCGGCACAGCCGGGTCAGCGAGTCCAGCAGGACGACGACGTCCTCGCCGGCCTCGACCAGGCGCTTCGCCCGCTCGATCACCAGCTCGGCGAGGGCGATGTGCTCCTTCGCCGACCGGTCGAAGGTGGAGGCGTACACCTCGCCGCGTACCGATCGGCGCATCTCGGTGACCTCCTCGGGCCGCTCGTCCAGCAGCAGCACCATCAGCCGGCACTCGGGATGGTTGCCCGCCACGGCGGCCGCGAACTGCTGGAGCAGTACCGTCTTGCCGCTCTTCGGCGGGGCCACGACCAGGCCCCGCTGGCCCTTGCCGACCGGGGCGAAAAGATCGGTGACGCGTCCGGCGAGCCCGGCCGCCGGGTGTTCCAGGCGCAGGCGCGTGTGCGGGTGGAGCGGGGTGAGATCGCCGAAGCGCCGTCGGGCGCGGAGGTCCGCGGGGGCCCGTCCCTCGACGCGGGCGATCTCCGTCAGGGCGCGCTGGGGGCCGCGGACACCCTCGACGAGGTCGCCCCTGCGCAGCCCGTACCGGCGGATCAGCGCCGGCGGGACCTGCGGGTCGGCGGGCGAGGGCAGGAGGCTCGCGGCGGCCCTCAGCCACCCCTTGCCCTGGGTGTCGACATCGAGGACGCCCGCGACGATCGGGGCGGCCGCGGCCTGCGCGCCCGCGGGACGGTGTTCGAGTGTGGTGGTCATGGTGGCTGGTCCTTTCACGGACGGAAGCAAGCAGGGGGGAAGCGGGGAGAAGGGGGAAGCGGCCGCGAGCGGGAGGCATGACTGTGCCTCCGGGCGGCGGGAACGGCCCCTGGACAGGCATGGAAGCCCTGGTCACGAGGGGTGTTGATCAGAAGCCCGGGCCGGTCGTAAGCCTCGGCCGAGGGGCTGATGGAGAAGAAAGCAGCACCGGTGCCCGTACGACGGGGCACGCACATGCGCTGATCGCACTATACCGGTGACTCCGTGTCCGTCAACAGGCCGCCGCCCGCATCCATTCCCGCGGCCGTACCGCCCGCCGCCGCTTCCCTTTGCACGCTTTCGCGGTCGCAGCGCACTGAGGGGTATGAGCGAATCATCGACGCCGTCGCGGGACGCCTCCGCGGCAGAGCACGGGCCGACGGCGGAACTCCCGGGCCGTACGGGCGAGTTCGTCGCAGTGCTGCACGCGGTGCCGGGGGTCACGATCGCGGTCTACGCGGCAACCCGCTCCGCCCTGCTGACCGTTGCTACCCTCGCGGTCGCCGCACTGCTGGGCCGGGGCTGGATCAGGCGTGGCCGGTAGGCCGCCCCGGCGGCGAACGACTCGGCTCGGCATGTGTCACTGGATCGGAGACCCCGCACTTGTCTCTCACCGACCCGCTTCCGGACCGCTTCGCGGCCTTCTGCCGGCGGGACCTTCCGCGCCTGGTGCGCCATCTGAGGATGTCCGGGTACGACCAGGACCTGGCCGAGGACGCGGCGCAGGAGGCCATGATCGCGCTGCTCGAGGTGTGGGGGACCGGGCGCGTGGCCGATCCCGGGGCCTGGGTGCGCTGTGTGGCCGGGCGCAAGGCCGCCGCGGCGGTGCGCAGGGAGCGCAGGCTCCGCGAGCTGCACGGCCAGGCGGCGCTGGAGCTGGAGCTGTCGGTCCCCGCCGATCACGGCGACGAGGGCGCGATCGGTACCACGCTGCGCTACCTTCGCGTGCTGCCGCCGATGCAGCGGTGGGTCATGGCGTGGCTCTACGACGGCTACAAGTCGGCGGAGATCGCCGAGCACACCGGCCAGACGCCCGCGACCGTCAGATCGCACATCCGGCATGCGCGCCGCTCCTTGCGGCCGCTGTGGGAAGCCGAGAACGCCGAGACCGCCGGGGACACCGAGCGCGCCGGGAACACCGGCAACGCCGGGCACGCCGGGAACGCCGAGAGCAAGGAGGCCGACGGCCGATGAACGAGTCGGACCTGGCCGACGCGGCCGCCTTCGAGGGCTGGATCCGCCGGACGGCCGATCAGCTCGCCGGCACGGTGCTCCCGGAAGAGCGGCTGACGGAGATGATGACCGCGATCCGGGCCGCCGCCGAGAAGCAGGCGGGCAGCGCCGGGCACGCCTTCGAGCAGGTGCTGGAGCGCACCGGCACCGACACCTTCGTCGCGTTCCGTGCGCTGGTGAGCAGGGTCAACCCCGAGGCGTCCAGGGCCCGCAGGCCGGCCGACCTCTACGGGGTGCAGGTCTTCGACGGGCTCGCACAGGACGAGGGTCGCCCGGGTGCCGGCGGGCAGCGGCGCGGCCACCTGACGGTCGTGCGCGACGAGCCACCTCCCGCCCCGGACCTCCGCCTGGCATCGACCGCGGTCGCCGACCTGCTGATGGGCACCCACCTCTACGGCGACCGGGGGGTGGCGCTCCGGGAGCTCTACCAGAACGCGGTCGACGCCTGCCGTTACCGCCGGGCACGCTACGAGTACCTGGCCCGCGCCCGGGGAGTCACCCGCGCCTACGACCCCGAGATCACCTTCACCCAGGGGCGCGATGACGCCGGGCGGCCGTTCGTGGAGTGCGTCGACAACGGCGTCGGCATGGGCGAGGAAGAGCTGCGGAACCTGTTCTCGCGGGCCGGGGCGAGATTCGTGGAGTCGGCCGGGTTCCGGGCGGAGTCGGCCAACTGGCAGCGGTGCGTCCCGCCGGTCGTCCTGCACCACAACAGCCGCTTCGGCATCGGCGTGCTCAGCTACTTCATGCTGGCCGAGGAGGTCGAGGTGACGACGTGTCCGATGGACCGGCACGGCGAGAGCGGCCCGGAGCTGAGACTCGCCGCCGACGGCCGCGGTTCGGCCTACCGCATCGTCCGCGCGCGGGAGCGCGGGGAACCGGGGACACGGGTCCGGCTGCTGCTGGACGAGCCGACGGCCTGCGGCGAGCCGTCCCTGGCGGCGGCGCTGGACCGGGTGCTGGGCATCGCGGCCGTCCCCACCTCCTTCCGCCACGGGGACGACGTCACCTCCGTGTGGACACCCGGTGAGTTCCGCGGCGCGCGGGCCGCCGGGTGGACGGTTCCGTGTCTGGGCGGCCGGGTCCTGTGGTGCGAGGACGGTGGAGCGCTGCTCGTCGACGGCCTGGTCACGGAGGCCGAACTCGACCGCGGGCTCGCCGCGGACCCGGCCGGCGGAACGCTGCGCGGCGCGGTGGTCGATCTGCCGGCCACCACACCCGGGCTGGTGCTGTCGGTGGACCGCAGGCGGGTGGTGAGCGAGGTGTCGGCCACCGTCGAAGCACTGTTGAGCCAGGCGGCCGGCGAACTGGTGGCCGCTCGGGCGGAGTTGGTGACGGCGACATGGCTGGAGCGCACGGAACGGCAGAGTCCGGCGGTGGCGGCCGTCGTGCGGGACGCTCTGGCCCGGCGGTCCGGCACGTCCGGATGAGTCCTCGTGCACAATGGCGGGCCGGGGCGCCGGCCGGGACCGGCCGCCCCGGCCCGTACCGGGCAGGCGGGCGGTCGTGTCATGGATCCGTACCACATGTCCCCAGACCATAACGATCCCGGACTTCCGGGGACTTTACGCGTCGGCCATGCACTATCTTCGGGACATGTCCACGCCACCACAGCCCCCGCAGCCGGCCGGTCAGCAGCCTCCGCAGCCGCAGCAGCCCGCGCCGCAGCCGGGTGTCCCGGCCCAGCCGACGGCCTACCCCTACCCGAACCCGCAGTCGCCGCCGCCGGGGAACTTCTACGCACAGCCCACTCTGGTCGGCCAGCCCGGCCCGGTCCCCCCGGGTCAGCCGCAGGCGCAGCCGGGCAACCCCTATGCCCAGCAGCCCCAGTTCGGCCCGGTGCCCGTCCCTCCGCCCGGTGGCGGCGGCAGCGGCGGGGCCGGGAAGGCGGTGCTGTGGGCGGTCGTGGGCGCGGTGGTCGCCTCCGTCGCGTGGGCCGGCGGGGTCTTCCTCCTCGGCAAGGGCGACAGCGCCGACCTGCGCGGCTACAAGGCGCCCGGCAACCTGTGCACCGCCGGCGACTACTCGTCCTTCAAGAGCGAGTACCCGGAGGACGACTCCAAGCCGACCAAGTCGAACCTCAAGGACCCGGCCCTTGAGGAGAGTTATTGCAGCCTGGGGCTGAAGAAGAGCGGTTCGACGTACTCGGACGCCTATCTGTCGATGCAGCTCGACCTGCACAAGAAGACCGACCCCGGGCCGGAGTTCACCGCGACCTGGAAGAAGTACGGCGACAGCCACAGCGGTTACCACGTCACCACCGTCGACGGCATAGGCGACGAGGCCTACCTCGTGGTGTGGGACACCACCAAGAACTCCTCCTCCGGCTCCCGGTACGTCACCCTCGCCGTACGCGAGGGCTGGACGACGTACCAGATGGGCTACAGCGCCTACCTCAGCTCCTACGACCAGGACAAGAACCCGCCCGCGCTCAGCGACGTGGAGGACTGGCTGAAGAAGGACACCAAGTCGACGCTGGACCAGCTGAAGGGCTGACGGACGGCATCGGACCGGGCCGGACCTCCGCGACGGGGCCGGCCCGGTGGCGCGCCGCTCAGACGGACCGCGCCCGCGCCTCCTGCGCGATCTGCTCGAACCGCGCTCCCATGGCTGCCGCCAGCGCCTGCGCGCCGGACAGCGGGCGGACCATGACCATCAGGTCGTCGATCAGGCCGTCCTCGTTCACATGCAGGATGTCGCAGCCGGTCAGCTCGCGGTCGCCGACCCGGGTGGTGAAGACCAGCACATGGTCGGAGCCGGCCGGGTCGCCGATCTCCCGGACGTACCGGAAGTCCTCGAAGACCTGGACCACCCCGCGCAGGATCGCCGCGGTGATCGCCTTGCCCGGGTACGGCTTGAAGACCGCCGGGCTGCTGAAGACGACGTCCTCGGCCAGCAGCGCCTCGACCGCGTCCATGTCCCCGGCCTCCACGGCCTCGCGGAACGCACGCATCCGCCCACCTCGCATACTCAATTATTTGAATAGGTGCGGGTGAGACTAATCAACGGCTGTTAGCCTGTCCACATGTCGCTCAAGTACGCCGTTCTGGCCGCCCTGCTGGAGGGCGAGGCCTCGGGTTACGAGCTGTCCAAGGTGTTCGACGTCTCCCTCGCCAACTTCTGGCCCGCCACCCCGCAGCAGCTCTACCGCGAACTGGAGCGACTCGCCCAGGACGGCCTGGTGCAGGCCCGCACCGTGCGCCAGGAACGCCGGCCCGACAAGCGCATGTTCACCCTCACCGAGGCCGGCCGCACCGAGCTGAAGACCTTCGCGGCCGCACCCCCGAAGCGGCCCACCGCGATCCGCGACGAGGTCCTCATCAAGATCCAGGCCATGGACGACGGCGACCCGGAGGCCACCCGGGCCCTGATCGAGGAGCGCAGGGGCTGGGCGCGCGGCAAACTGGACCGCTACCGGCGCGTCCGCGAGCGCCTGCTCGCCGGGCGTACCGAGGAGGAGTACCTGCGCACCGCCGACCGCGTCGGCCCGTATCTCACCCTGATGGCCGGGATCTCCTTCGAGGAGGAGAACCTGCGCTGGTGCGAACGGGCGCTCGCGGTCGTGCGGCAGCGGGTGGACCTGGGCTGAGCGATGTTCGGTCCCGAAGGCCCCCGGCTGCGCGAGCTGGCCGTGCAGGCGCTGTCGTCCGTCGAGCGCGGTTACGACCTGCTCGCCCCCAAGTTCGATCACACCCCGTTCCGCACCCCGGACGCGGTGCTGGAGTCCGTCGCGCGGGCCCTCGCCCCGCTCGGTCCCTTCACGGACGGCCTCGACCTGTGCTGCGGCACCGGGGCCGGCACCCGGATGCTGACCGGGCTGTGCCGGGGCAGCGTCACCGGGGTCGACTTCAGCGCCGGCATGCTCGACGTCGCCCGGCGACGGGTCACCGGCCCGGCCGGCGGGCCCGGCCTCGCCTGGGTGCGCGGCGACGCCCGTGCCCTGCCGTTCACCGCCGCCTTCGATCTCGTGGTCAGCTTCGGGGCGTTCGGGCACTTCCTGCCCCGGGAGCTGCCGGGCCTGTTCGGCCAGGTCCACTCGGTACTGCGGCCCGGCGGCCGGTTCGCCTTCCCGGTGCTCGCCCCGCCCCGCCCCTGGCACCCCGCCGCCTGGATGCTGCTCGGCTTCGACGCGGTGATGCGGGTGCGCAACGCGCTGTGGCGGCCGCCGTTCGTCATGTACTACCGGGCCTTCCGGCTCGGCGACGTGTGCCGCGAGCTGACGCGCGCCGGTTTCACCGTCGAACTGCGCACCCTGCCCGGACTCGGCCCGCGGGCCGACGGCGGCCCGCGGGCCCGGCTGCTGGTGGCGAGCGCCGGTCAGCCCGCGGCGGGCAGCATGAACTCGTAGACCAGTTCGTCCTGGTGGGCGTCGACCACGAGATCGGTGATCTCCAGTGGACGGGCGTACTGGTCGTGCACCCGCCGGGTCACCCGGACCGCGGCAGCCGCGCCCGACTGGCTGATGGTGTCCCGGTGGTGCAGGGTCAGACCGGCCTTGCGCATCCAGTCGTAGGCCCGCCGCAGCTGCGCGGGGGTGGCCCCGTCCGCCCGGTCCCGGTAGCGGGCCAGCTCGGCCACCTCCGCCAGGGCCACCGCGGAGAACGACGTCACGGCCGTGCGCAGAGTGCGGCCGTCCGGCGCGGCCGACCGGTAGCGGTGCACCAGCGTCGGCCGGTGCGGGGCCAGGCCCAGCGCCCGCGCGTGCTCCGGCGGCGGTGTCTCCCAGGTCACCGTGGCCCGGTCGACGGCACACGGGTGCGCGGGCCGGGCGCCGACCGGGAAGGTCGGCGACCACGGCGCTCCCACGGGTCGGCCGGACAGCGTGGCATGGCTGCCCCGCCGGTCGGTGGCGACCAGACCGCCGCGGCGCAGCATGTCGAGCGCCTGCCGGACGGTCTCCCGGCTGACACCGAAGTGCGCCGCCAGGTGCCGTTCGCCCGGCAGGCGTTCACCCGGCGGGATGGTTCCGTCGCGCAGTTCGTCGAGCAGCAGCGTCGCGACCTGCGCATAGCGCGGGAGGTCCGCGTGCCGGGGGAGAGCGAGGGGGGTGGTGCGGGCCATGCCGCGCCTCCTGTTGGTGACCAGACGTAGCCGTGCGGGCTCATTGCGCGACCACACTTAGCATTGGTCTAAACCACAAGGGAAGGGCTGCCCGGCGGTTCGGCCGAAACCCGACCGCGTGCTCCCGGCCGCCGCCCAGGCTGCGGACTCAGGCGTACGAGCGCAGCCAGCGCAGCTTCGCCGCCTCCTGGAAGGGGCCGCCGCCCTCGTGGTCGTTGAAGTCGTACACCTCGATCGCCTTGTCCTCGTGCGCCCAGGCGTTGAACGCGGCGAACACCGTCGACGGCGGGCAGGTCTGGTCCTCCAGGGCCGCCGAGAACAGCGCCGGCGCCCGGCCGCGGGCCGCGAAGTGGACCCCGTCGAAGTACGACAGCGTGCGCTGCACCTCCGCCGCGCGGCCGCGGTGGGTCTTGAGGAACAGGCCTATCTCCCGGTACGGGTGACGGTCCGTCGAAACCGTCGCGCGCGGGAAGTCGCACAGGAACGGCACGTCCGGCGCGATCGCGGCCAGATCGGGCACCAGACCGCCCACGGCGATGGTGATGCCACCGCCCTGGCTCCCGCCGGTCGCCACCGTCCGCGCCGCGTCGGTCAGCGGGTGCGACCGGGCCGCCTCCACCGCGCGCACGGCGTCCGTGAACACACGGCGGTAGTAGTAGTTCTCCGGCGCGTCGATGCCGCGCGTCATGAACCCCGGGTACGCCGGTGCGGCACCCACCGGGTCCGCCGTGCCGCCGCCACCGCCCCAGGCGCTGCCCTGTCCCCGGGTGTCCATGATGAAGTGCGCCCGGCCGGTCGACGCCCACAGCAGGTTCTCGTGCGGCAGCCCGCGGCCGCCGCCGTACCCGATGAACTCCACGACCAGCGGCAGCGGTTCGGAGGCACCGGCCGGCAGCTTCAGCCAGCCCTTGACGGGGTGGCCGCCGAACCCGGCGAACGTCACGTCGTACACCTCGACCGTGGACAGTCCGGTCTCCACCCGCTCGAAGCGGGCGTCCAGTTCGTGCTCGCGCGCCTGCTGGAGCGTCTTGTCCCAGAAGGCGTCGAAGTCCTCGGGCTCGGTGGACTCGCTGCGGTACTCGCGGAGTTCCTCGAGGGAAAGGTCGAACAGGGCCATCGGCAACCGCCTTTGTGAAGAAGAGCGTGTCGGCTCACCGTACGCGGGTGATCGGATCACTGGCCAGGCCCAGGCCGAGTCATCGGTGCGCCCGTACGACGGTTGCGGTGCTGGTCCGTGGGTGAGTAAGCGCTTGCTGAGCGAAGGTGTTCGGTGCTCCGGGCAAGGGGGAGTGGTCGGGTGATTCGGGTGGGTCAGGTCCGCGGCTGGGTCCACTTCGGTCCGGTGCGCGCCCACTCCCGCTCCCACTCGGCCAGCCGGTGGCGCAGGGCGATCCGGCGCTCGACCGCGTGGCCGAGGAGGACCACGCCGGCCGCGCCGCCCGCCGCGCACAGACCGACGGAGACCGCGTGCTGCCACACCGCCGCGTCCCCCGGCGGAGGCGGAACGCTGCGGCCCTGGGCGTCGAACCACACGGCGACCACGTCCCCGGTCCGGCTCCCCGCCGGCACCCGGGCCCAGGTGGTGCGGGTGCCCTTGCCGGGCTCGGACCAGCGCACCTCGGCGCGGTAGGGGCGGGCCCGGTCGCCCTCGGTCGCGGACAGTCGCTGCGGCGGGTCGCCGACCACCGTGGCCCGCACCCGGTGCCGCTCGGCCCGCTGGGTCGCCGCGGCCGACGCGGCCTGGTCATGAGCGCGCAGACCCACGGCGACGCCTACCAGGGGCGCCACCACGAACAGCAGGACGGCGACGATCAGCACGGTCCACGCCTCCACGACGTCCGACCGGCGCCGCAGCGGATTGCTCCGCCAGCGCCAGCCATGCATCCGGGTCCGCATGTCCACCTCCGTGCCATCGCCGCGGCGGGAGCGGCGGACGGGCCGGTTCACCGGCCCGTCCGGTCGCACAGCCGTGCACGAGCATCCACACCCGTCTCGTACCCCGTACGGCGCACCTCGCGCACATCCGGAACCGCGACTTCGGGCCCTTTGGAGCGCGGGGGGCGGTATGCGCCCGGCGCTCGCGCGGCCCGCTCGGCGGTGCGACCCGGCGCTCAGCCGAAGCGCTCGATGCGGATCCGCTCGACCGGCTGGCCCGCCGCCACCAGCAGCCGTGAGGCGTGTTCGGCGAAGCCGTTGGAGCCGCACACATAGGCCTCCCATCCATGCGCGGGCTGCTCGGCCAGGAGCGGCGCCACATGTGCGGCCGTCATACGTCCCACCCCCACACCGGGCGGGGCGCTGCGGGTGAACACGGGGGTCGTCTCCGCGCCCAGCTCGCGGGCGTAGATCAGCTCCTCCGGGCCGCGCGCCGACACCAGCATCCGCAGCGGCACGCTCAGGCCGCGCGCCCGGTGGTGGCGCACCATCGACATCAGCGGTACGACCCCCGAGCCGGCGCCCAGCAGCAGCGCGGGCCGGTCGCCCGGCCAGGCGAAGAAGCCGCTCAGCGGGCCGCGCACCTGCACCGTGTCCCCGGGCCGGGCCACCGTGTGGAACCAGCCGGAGACCTCGCCGCCCGGCACGTGGTCCAGGGTCAGCTCCAGGTGCCCGGAGTCGTCCGGCGCGGACGCGATCGAGTAGTGGCGCTGCGCCGTGTACCCGTCCGCCGCGGTCAGCCGCAGCATCAGATGCTGCCCGGGCAGATGCCCGGCCCACCCGGGCACCGCCAGCCGGAAGGTGGCCGTGCGCGGTGTCTCGCGCCGGATCTCCGTCAGGGTGGCCGGCTGCCACGTCGTCGCCGTGCTCGTGCTCACCGCGATGCGGTCGGGCACGGCGAACCGTGTCGCGGGGCCGCTCGGGGCGGCCGGGGGTGTCGTCGTCGGATCAGTCACCGGAGTACCGCTGCTCCTCCCACGGGTTGCCGCGTGCGTGGTAGCCGTTGCGCTCCCAGAAGCCCGGCTCGTCGTGGTCGAGGAGCGTGATGCCCGCGATCCACTTGGCGCTCTTCCAGAAGTAGAGGTGGGGCACCAGCAGCCGCGCCGGGCCGCCGTGCTCGGGCGCCAGCGGCGCGCCGTCGTACTCCCAGGCGATCCAGGCCCGGCCGCCGGTGAGGTCGGCGAGGGGCAGGTTCGCGGTGTAGCCGGTGTGCGAGTACGCGAGGGCATGTGTGGCGGACACATGGGGCCGGACCCTATGGAAGAAGGCGTCCAGCGACACGCCGCCGAACCGCACACCGAACTTCGACCAGCCGGTCACACAGTGGATGTCCCCGGTGTAGGCCGACGCCGGCAGGGTGTGCGCCTCCTCCCAGTCCCAGGTCCGTTCCTCCTCGACCAGGCCGTCGATGCGGAAGGACCAGTCGGTGGGATCGAGGTCGGGGGTGACCTCGGCGGACAGGACGGGCCAGTCGTCGCGCGCGTCGTACTGCCCCGGTGGCAGACCGGGGTTGTGGACGCGCGGACGGCCCGTGAAGCCTCGCGTGACGTTCATGGTTCAACCGTACGCTGCCGTTCCGGCTGCTCCGTCCCTGGTCGGATCAGCTCCGCCCGCCGGCGGGCGGGCCCGCGTTGTACCGCTCCAGATAGGCCGCGAAGCGGACCAGGTCCTCCTCCGGCCAGTCCGCGAGGCGCTCCTGGAAGGCGGCCCGGCGGCTGCGGGTGACCTGGGCCAGGATCTCCCGGCCGGCCGCGGTCAGGTGCAGCACGTGCACCCGGGCGTCCTCCGCGTCCGGCCGGCGCTCGATCAGTCCGGCCCGCTCCAGTGCCGCTACCTGCCGGCTCACCGTGGACTTGTCCAGGGCGTAGTGGGCCGCCAGGTCGGTGGCGCGGCAGCCGCCCTGCTCCTCCAGATGGCTGAGCAGGGTGTACGACACCAGGGACAGCTCGGGGTGCATACGGCCCGCCGAGGCCCGGGCCCGGCGGGCGAACATGGTCATCTCGCGCTGGATCGCCTCCACGGCCGACTCCGCTGCGCTCACGGGAATACCTCCTCCGGCGTTCTAGTTGTATAGTACAACTTGGACGGAAAGTTGTATAAGCCAACCTTTGGAGGTCGCGCGCGATGAGGTCACCGGCACTGCGCCATGTGCTGACGCACCTGATCACCCCGCTGCTGATGTGCATAGGCATGGGGCTCGCCTACATGGGGGCCTTTGTGACCCCTGAGCCGCACCACATGCCCGTCGCCGTCGTCGGCGCCGGACCGCAGGCGAAGGTGTTCGCCCAGACGGTCAAGGACACCGCGGGGGACAAGCTCGACGTCCGTACCGTCGCCACCCGCGCCGAGGCCGTCGACCTGCTCACCTCCCGAGATGTGACCGGCGCCTATGTGCCGAGCGCCAAGTCCCCCGAGCTGCTCGTCGCGAGCGCCGCCTCCGACATGGGGGCCACCGCCGTGGAGAAGGTCTTCACCCCGGTCGCCGCCAAGGAGGGCGTCCCGCTGAAGGTCACCGACGTGGCCGCCCCGGTCGCCGACGACCCCACCGGTCAGGGCCTGTTCTTCCTGCTGATCGCGCTCAGCATCGGCTCCTACGCCTCGGTCGCCGCCCTCGGCGCCGCCGGTGCCGCCCTGCCGATGCGGGTACGCGCACTGCTCGCGCTCGGTGTCTCCGCCGTGGTCAGCGGCATCGGCGCGCTGCTCGCCGGGCCGGTGTTCCACCTCGCGCACCACGACCTCGCGGGCGTGTGGGGCATGGCCTGGCTGTACTCGGCGGGCATCCTCTTCATCGGCGTCGGCCTGCACACCTTCCTGAAGCGGTGGACCACGCTGACCATGATGGTGCTGTTCGTGATGCTGAACTTCACGAGTTCCGGCGGCCTATTCCGACCCGAGCTCCAGAACGGCTTCTTCGGCACCCTGCACGCCTTCTGGAACGGCGCCGGTTTTGTCGAGGGCGTCCGCAGCCTGCTCTACTTCGGCAGCGATGGTCTCGCCCGCAACGCCTGGACCCTCGTGGTCTGGCTGCTCGTCGGCCTCGTGGTCACCGGGATCGCGGCCCTCTACGAGCGGCCCCGGCGAGCCCGGCATGCGGCCGGCCAGCTCCCGGCCGCGGCCGAGACCGCACCGGTAGCGGCCAGCACCCCCGCCGAGGAGACCGAGGAGGCCGAGGAGGCCGAGGAAGAGGTCGAGGAGACGGTCGGCGTCTGACCGAGCCCCGACGGAGACAGGGAGCGCACCGCTCGGAGACGGGCGGAGGCTCCCTGCCGGTCCGTCACCCCGGCGCCGACCCGATCCGCACCGCCCGTGCCCACGCCGGCGGCGCGGTCGGCTCGTCGTACGGGTCCTCCTCGCTCCAGCCCCCGGCGCGCGGGAACAACCCCACCACCGTCCGGCAGGGCGGCCGCTGCTCCGGCCAGGGGGTCTGCCCGTCGGTGAGGACCACCACCACATCGGGCCGCTCCCGCAGCGCCCGCGCGAACCCCGCCCGCAGATCGGTGCCGCCCCCGCCCACCAGCTCGATGCCCTCCGCCCGGCACAGCGGCTGCACGACCCGCGCCGCCGCATCGCACGACAGCACACCGACCAGGTCCCGCCGGCCACCCACGGCCCGGCCGATCGCGGCCACCTCCAGCAGCGCACTGCCGAGTTCCGCGTCGCTGACCGAGCCGGAGGTGTCGACCACCACGCAGACCCGCGGCGGCCTGCGCCGCAGGCTGGGCAGGACGACACCGGGCAGGCTCGCCGCACGCCGCGCCGGGCGGCCGTAGCTGTAGTCCTCGCCCGCACCTCCGCCCGAGGCCGCCGACCGGACGGCCGCACCCAGCAACTCCCGCCAGGGCAGCGGCGGATGGAACACCTCCTCGGCCCAGCGCCGCCACCCCTCCGGAGCGTTGCCCGGGCGGCCGTTGATGCCCTGCGCCACCCGGAAGCGGACGGCGTCCCGCTCCTGCTCGCTCAGCCCGTGGGCACCCTCGGGGCCGAGATCCCACTCCCGGGCGAGCCCGTCGGCACCGCTGCCGCAGTCCAGCCAGGCCAGCCCGTCCGGCATCGCGTCCAGCCGGATGTCCCGTAGATAGGCCTCCATCAACAGGCCCTCGGGCAGCCGCAGCCTCTCCGGGGTCACGGCGCCCGGGGGCCGTACCAGACCGTCGCCGAACACATCGTCGTTGATCTCGCAGTCCGCGGCGATGTTCATCCGCAGCCGGTCCCCGCGACCGGTCAGGCCCTCCTCACGTGCCAGCCGGTCACCTCGGCCGTGATGGTCGCGCAGCAGATGGGCGACCTCGTGCACCCACACTCCGGCCAGCTCCTCCACCGGCATCCGGTCCACGAACGCCGGCGACACATAGCACCGCCAGTGCCGGTCCACGGCCATCGTCGGCACCTGCCGTGACGCCACCGGGTGCAGCGCGAACAGTGCCGTGGCGAGGTAGGGCCGTACCCGGGCGGCGTACAGTCGCGCCGCGTACAGCTTGCCGACGTCGAGGACCGCCGCCGGATCCGGCACCCCGGCCGTCCCTGGCGAACGCTCCGTCAGGTGGTCCGGCGCGCCGGCCGTCATCGGCGATCTCTCCCCCATGGCGTCGGGCGTCCCCGCCGTCATGGCTGTGTCCGCCATCAGGGGCGTCCCCGTCGTCATCGGCGAACGCTCCGTCACGGGGTCTGGTGTCCTCGCCGTCCCGGGCGTCATGGCCGTCACGCCTGGGGCCCCGGCGTCACGGGCGTCCCATCCGGCGCGGGGTCCCTCCGTGACGGGCGCCCCCGCCGTCCCCGGCGCCCTCGCCGTCATCGGTGAACGCTCCGTCACCGGATCCGGCGCCCCGGCGGTCAATCGTGCCCCTGCGGTCCCCGGCGTCCCCGCCCTCATCGGCGGCCCCCGCCGGCGAGCGTGGCCTTTCGGGCGGCCTCGTCGGCCCGGCGGGAGAGGGTCATGGCCGCGCCGAGCCGCTCGATCGCCGCCGGTACGTCCCAGTCGTCCCGGCGCAGCGCGGCCAGTGTGGTCGCGGGGACGACCACCACGTCCGGCGCCCCGCTCTCCATGGCCCGCACCAGCAGGGTCCAGGCCGCGTCCCAGCGGGCCCGATCCGGCCGGTTGCGGACCGCGGCCACCACCCCGTCCAGCACCGCCTGGCGCAGATCCCCGCGTTCGGGCAGCTCCGCCGCCTGCGGGTCGGCGAGCAGCAGCTCGGGGTCGGGCAGGTCCATCCGGTCCAGGCTCGCCAGCAGCTCCAGGCCCGGGCCGTCCCCGACGGTGCCGCGGACCAGCAGCGCCAGCACGTCCCGCGAGGACCCGGCGGCGGTCGCGAAGGCGATCAGCCGCACGGTGGCCTCCCAGCTCCGCGGCGACGGCCAGGCGCCGCCCCGCCGGCTCTCCCCGCCGGGCAGCCGGTGCACCAGCCCCGGCCGGGCGGTGAGGAACCCGCACACCGCGCGCCGTGCGAAGTCCACCGCCTCCGGCAGCCGCTGCGGATCCAGCCGGGGCAGCGTGGCCAGCGGCCAGGTCCCGCCGAGGCCGCGTACGACGACGTCGGGATCGTGCGCCCACTGAAGATGCACGAACCGGTTGGCGAGCGGAGGGCTCAGCTCCCAGCCGTCGGCGGCCGAGGAGCGCGGGTTGGCGGCGGCCACGATGCGCACACCGGGCGGCAGCCGCAGCGCGCCGATCCGGCGCTCCAGCACCAGCCGCAGCAGGGCCGCCTGCACGGCCGGGGGAGCGGTGGACAGTTCGTCCAGGAAGAGCAGTCCCCGCCCGGCCCGTACCAGCCGTACCGCCCAGTCCGGCGGGGCCATCGGGACTCCCTGCACCGCGGGGTCGTCTCCCACGACGGGCAGCCCGGCGAAGTCGGACGGTTCGTGGACGCTCGCGATCACGGTGGTCAGCGGGAGGTCCAGGGCCGCGGCGAGCTGGTTCAGCGCCGCGGTCTTGCCGATGCCCGGCTCGCCCCACAGCAGCACCGGCAGGTCGGCGGTCACCGCCAGGGTCAGCGCCTCGAGCTGGGTGTCGGGGCGGGGCTCGGTGGTGGTGTCGCGCAACAGGTCCAACAGGGCGTCGGCCACGGCGAGCCGGGAGGCGTCGGGGGCTTCGGGGGCGTCAGTGGGCAGGACGGCGGAGACGCAGGAAGGCATGGAGAGGTCACCTTGGGGTGTGAAATGGGTGAAAGCGGAAGGGAGTTCAGTAGAAGGTGGCCGTGCTGCGGTGCCGGCCCCGGCTGGGGCGGCGGTCCCGGACGGCCGAGGGCGTGCCACGGTCCCGGTCGGCGGATCCGGTGCGGCCGGGGCCGGTCAGGCCCGCCCGGTACAGCCCGTAGGCGATGCGCCGTTCGGCGGCCGCCGCCAGTTCGTCGCGCAGCGGGCCGTCCCGCAGGACGGCGCCCGGGCCCAGCAGGCCCTCGACCACGGCCAACGCGCCGGTGGTGTCGCCGTGGGCCAGGCGTTCTCGGACACCGGGCAGGCAGTCCGGGCGGCGGTGCGCCGCGTCGACGGCCCGCAGACAGGGCAGCGGCGGACCGCCGAACGCGGCCAGCAGCTCCTCGCGGCGGATCTCGTCCGGGTCGTGGTCGAGCGGCGCCAGGACGCCGTCGACCAGGCCGATCCGGTGGGTGGCACCCCGGCACTCCACCCGGCCGGCCCGGTCCGCCGGGTCGGTGGCGCGGACCGTGCCGGGCGCCGGGCGGCCCGGGGCCAGCGCGGCGGCGACCAGCGGATGCAGCCGGTCCGCGCCGAGCAGCCCGGCCCGCACCAACTCCAGGTCGGGCGCGACCCGGACGGCCGCGTCCGGCAACACGGGCAGCCCGGCGGTCCCGCCCGGCACGGGCCCGGTGACGGCCCGCAGCCCCGCCCACGGCGCGCCGGTCGCGAACCGACCGGGCCCGCCGCAGTGCCGGCAGACAACCGGGCCGGTCCGGAGCGGGTGTGCCGCCGGGGTCGCCCCGGTGGGCTCCGGCCGGCCGGGGTGCCGCGACGGGCACCCGCCGGGGACGACCGGCACCGGCTCCACCGGTCCGCCCCGGCCGGACCACCCGATGCGGAAGGCGCCGCGGCCCTCTGTGTCCTCGGAGAGTGCGCCTCGGGCTCGGTCCACCACCGCCACGGACCCCACCGGCCCCGATACCCGGCACACGCCGCAAACGGGCCCCTGCGGCACCAGCTCCAGCACCAGCCGACGGCGGCTGCCGAGCCGTACCGTGAACGCACCGTCGGAGCGGCCCTCGGCGTGGCACAGGAGCGCCGCCTCGGCCGCCCAGCGGGCCACGGCACAGCCGAGCCCCGGCGGCGCGAGGCCCAGCGGGTCGAGGTCCGGTGGCGCCGGTCCGTCCGCGCCCGACCGGGTCCGCAGCTCCAGGTGCCTGCTCGCGTCCCACAGGTGGCGGTGCAGATCGAGCCGGAAGCGCCGGTGCGGACGGGGGCGCGGATGGCCGCCGTCCGATGCCCCGGCCGGGTCCCACAGCGCGAGGCTGATCCGCTGGCCGCCGTCGGCCCAGGCCGGGGCGGTACGGGCGACGAGGTGGACGGGGCCCGCCCGGCCGGAACCCGGGTAGCGGGCCAGTGTGAGCGTCAGCCCGGGGCGCAGCAGCCCGTCGGGTGCGACCCTCGGCATGTGCCAGCGCAGCAGGTCGGGCGCGAGCCGGCGGAGGTCGGAGCGGACCAGGGACGCGAGTTCGCGGCCGTGTACCCGGGCGACGGAACGCAGATCGAGGTCGACGTCGATCCGGGCCGCGGCGCAGGCTCCGGCCCAGTCACCGGCCTCGCGGCGGCCGGTGGCGGCCTCGATCATGGACGGTGGCACGGCGTACTCGCGTACGCGCAGCCACAGGGAGAGGCGGGAATCCTCGTGCACGGTCGGGATGAGCATCAGCGCTCACCTTCCGTGGACGGGACCCCCCATCTGTCTGCTCGGTGAGTCGTCATCGCGGGGAGCGTAGTTCTCCGGCCGGGCACCGCGCCAGCGCTTTTTCCGGGCCCGGCGCGCCGGGGGAACGGCCGTGCGGCTGGGGTATGGTGGCCGTCCGGCCGCGGACCGTGCGGCCCCTGTCGCCGAGGAGGTGGGACCCATCACCGCTGTGCCAGCCGGGGTGCTCTCTCTTCCCGACGGCGCGGTGCACCGGCACCGGTGACCGCGGGAGCGCCCCCACTCTCGCGCTCCCGAAAGGCTCAAGGCTTCCGTGCCCTCTTCCGTGCCCTCTCTTCCCAGTGCCTCCCCGCTGTCTCCTGCCTCCCCGCTGTCCCCTGCCGACCCGTCCGCCGTCGTCGCACGGCTCCGCTCCGCCGGATGCGTCTTCGCCGAGGACGAGGCGGAGTTGATCCTCGCCACCGCCCGCGGTCCCGAGGAGGCCGCCGCGATGGTGGAGCGGCGAGCCGCCGGACTCCCGCTCGAACAGGTCCTCGGCTGGGCGGAGTTCCGCGGACTGCGGATCGCCCTGGAACCAGGCGTGTTCGTGCCCCGCCGCCGTACCGAGTTCCTGGTCGAGCAGGCGCTGGCCGAGGCGCCGGACGCGGCCGTGGTCGTCGACCTGTGCTGCGGTTCCGGTGCGCTCGGCGCGGCCCTCGCCGCCGCGCTGGACGGCGCGGAGGTGCACGCGGCCGACATCGACCCGGCCGCCGTACGCTGCGCCCGCCGCAACCTCACCGCCTTCGGCGGCCACGCCCACCAGGGCGACCTCTACGACGCGCTGCCCGCCGGACTGCGCGGCCGCGTCGGCGTGCTGACCGCCAACGTGCCCTATGTGCCCACCGGCGAGGTTCCCCTGCTGCCCGCCGAGGCCCGCGAGCACGAGCCGCTGGTCGCCCTGGACGGCGGCGCCGACGGGCTGGACGTGCTGCGCCGGGTCGCCGCCCGGGCGCCCGAGTGGCTCGCGCCCGGCGGCCGCCTGCTCTCCGAGACCAGCGAGCGCCAGGCACCGGCCGCCGTCCAGGCCTTCACCGACGCGGGCCTGACGGCCCGTCTGGCGGTGTCGGACGACTTTCCCGCACACGTCGTGATCGGTGTACGGCGCTGACCTCCGCGCCGGCTACGGCAGCTCCTGCGCCCGGGCGATGAGCAGGGCCACGTCGTCGTGGTTGTCGGGGTGGTGCAGGGTCCGCAGCAGGAAGTCGCAGACCTCCTCCAGCGGGCGCGCGGGGTCGTCGAGCAGGGACAGCAGGAAGTCCAGGCGCTCGTCCAGCGAGTGACGGCGCGTCTCCACCAGCCCGTCGGTGTAGAACACCAGCACGTCGCCGGGCTCGAAGTCGACGGTCACGGTGGAGAAGGCGACCCCGCCCACGCCCAGCGGCACCCCGGTGGGCAGGTCGAGCAGTTCCGGCGGGCGGCCGGGCCGGATCCGGGCCGGTGGCAGATGGCCGGCGTTGGCGATCCGGCACTGCCGCAGATGCGGGTCGTGGACGGCGTACACACAGGTCGCGATGGAGTGGTCCAGCGCCGAGGTCGTCTTGTCCAGGTGCTCCAGCAGCCGCGCCGGGTCGAGGTCGAGCGCGGCCAGGGTGGTGGTCGCCGTCCGCAGCCGGCCCATGGTGGCGGCGGCGCTGATGCCGCTGCCCATCACATCGCCCACCACCAGCGCGGTCTTGCCGCCGTCCAGCGGGATGACGTCGAACCAGTCGCCGCCGACCTCGCTGGTGGCCCCGGCGGGCTGGTAGCGCGAGGCCACCTCCAGGCCGGTGGTGACCGGAGGATGGCTGGGCAGCAGACTGCGCTGAAGGGTGAGCGCCGTGTTGCGGGCGTTCTGGTACCAGCGCGCGTTGTCGATCTGTACCGCCGCGCGGGCGGCCAGCTCCCGCGCGAGCAGGACGTCGTCCTCGTCGAACGGCGCCGGATTGCGGGTGCGTTTGAGGTCCAGGGCGCCGAGCACCTCGCCGCGCGCGATCAGCGGCACCGCGAGATACGAGTGCAGTCCCGCCCGGCCGAGCAGCGCGGCCGCCTCGGCGGAGCGGGCGATGCGCGGCAGATCCTCGTCCTTCACCTGCGGCACCAGCACCGCCTCACCCGTACGGACGCACTCGGTGACCAGGCGGTCGGGGGCGTACCGGGCGATCTGGCCGGGCGGGTCGGCGGCCCGGACCGCGTCCGAGTCGTCCTCCGGGCGCACCGCCAGCGCCCGGATCACCGCGGACTCCGCCGGGCCGAGCGTGCTGCGCCGGCCCCCCACCACCGCCTCCAGCAGGTCCACCGCGGCCACGTCGGCGAGTTCGGGTACCGCGACCTCGGCCAGTTCGCAGGCGGTGCGCTCCAGCTCCAGCGTGGTGCCGATGCGGGCGGAGGCGTCGGCGATGACGGCGAGCCGGCGCCGGGCCGCCTCCGCCTCCAGGGCGGCCCGGTGCTGCTCGGTGATGTCGACCACGGAGACGGCCACGCCCAGCACGTTGCCCATCGCGTCGTCGAGCCGGTACAGCGAGTGCACCCAGGCGTGGTCGTGGTCCGGGTCGGCGGGGGTACGGCCGACCGTGGTGTCGTCGATCACCGGCACGCCGGTCTCCAGCACCTGCCGGGTACCGGCCTCCACCGGGCCGGAGTCCAGCATCGGCAGCACCTCGTGCAGCCGGCGCCCGATGTGCTCGGCGGCCGGCACGCCGTTGATCTTCTCCAGGGCCGGGTTGACCGAGACGAACCGCATCTCGGTGTCCAGGACGGCGTAACCGATCGGCGACTGCTTCACCATCCGCTCGGACAGCGCGACGTCCTGCTCCAGCCGCCGTACGGTCGACTGGTCGGCGGCGAGCCCCAGCGCGTACACATCACCGCGGTCGTCCAGCAGCCGCATGTTGCGGAACTCCACCAGCCGGGTGCTGCCGTCCTTGTGTCTGACCGGGAAACCGCCGGCCCAGCTCTGTCCGGTGCGCATGACATCGGCGAAGAGCCTGCCGACCAGCTCGCTGTGGCGCTTGTGCACCATCAGCCGGGCGGCGTACTGGCCGAGGGCCTCCTGCGCGGAGTACCCGAACAGCTCCTCGGCCTGCGGGCTCCACAGCACGATCCGGCCATCGGTGTCCAGCACGACCGACGCCACGCCGAGCACATCGAGCAGGCCGCCCGGCCGCAACGGGCCGCGCGCCGGCTCGCCGCTGTCCGCTGCCGGAGCCTCGGCTGCACTCATGCCCCGCACCGCCTTCGCCCGTTCGTACGGCACGCCGTCCCCCGTGCCGACTCCCCTTGTCCTGCCGTGCTCACACCGACTCTCCGCCGCCTTGACCGGTCTACCTCCACCATCTCTCACCACGCGGCGGACGTCCGCCGGAACCAGCCTGCCGCCGTACACGCGTGCGGGGGCTCCTGCCGAGACCGTACAGCGTGATCCCGCGGGCCGTGAGAGTTCCCGCTCATGTTGCTCCATTGGTCTGTACATGACTATCGCGCCACGCCAGACTGTCCGCCGACCGAGTGCCCCCACCCCTGCCCGAGGAGTCGGCCATGCCCGCGTCCGCCCGGCAACGTTGCCATGGAGTCCTCGCCGGACTCGTCACCCTGGCCACCGCCGCCGTCGTGTCCCTCGCCGCACCCGCACCCGCCTTCGCCGCCGACACCTGGACCGAGACCGGCTCCGACCGGGCCGACCCGCTGACCGAGAGCCAGGGACTCGCCTCCGTGGAGGTCCCGGCGAACAGTCCCAACCACTACACCGGCATCGGCACCATCCCGCTCGGCGTCTCCCTGCGCGGCTGGAACCACGTCGGCGACCCGGACGCCTCCTACGAGGGCTACTACATCGAGCCCTACCAGCAGGACTCCGGCAACTCCAAGATGTTCCGCGTGCAGGGGCCCGACGGCGCCTGGTCGGAGTACGTGCACACGCTGAGCCCCGGCGAGGCCCTGAACAACTCCTGGGACGCGATCTCACCCGACGGCCAGTGGATGCTGTCCGGCGAATGGGGCACGATGACCCGCTTCCTGGTCTTCCCCGCGCCCGGCGAGAACCCCGCCACCTCGCCCGGCGCGAACCTCCCGCAGGCCTCGACCGTCGTCCTGGACCACGCCGTCCGCGACGTCCAGGGCTGCGACTTCTCCGGCCCGACGACGCTGCTGTGCTCCTCCGACGACCCGGACGGCAGCCTCTTCGGGCTGACCAAGCCGCTGCTCCAGGTCGACCTCTCCGCCCCGCCGAACGGCTCCGCCGACGTCACCGGCCATGTGACGGCCCTGCGCCCGCTCCCGCTGCGCAGCTCCTGCTCCGGCACCTTCGAGAGCGAGGGCATCGACTACGACCGGCGTACCGGTGTGCTGCGGGTGATCGTGATGTCCCCGGGGTTCTGCGTGCTCACCGACAGCAAGACCTACACGTTTTCCCGCGGCTGAGGTGTGCGCGGCCGCGGGTGGTGTTTTCCTGGGGTTGGACGCGGTGTGCCGGGGTACCCCGTGCCCTCGCGGTACGGCAGGAAAGGAGCGGTCATGGCCCACACGGAGCGGTCGCATCCGGAAACCGTCACGGTGGAGATCAGCGGATGCTCCAAGGAGGACGCTCGCATCGTGTTCGATGCGCTGAACTCCTGCTTCGCGTCCGACCGGGGCGCGGACGAGGTGCCTCAGCAGCTGCACGAGACCCGGCCCATGGTGTGGCTGGGCACCTATGACGTGGCGGAGGCCCGCGGGCGGGAGTGTTCGCCGGTCGAGCTGCACTCGCCGGTCCAGGCGGACGTCCAGGGCGGCTACTGGGCCGTGGACCGGTTCCGGCACACCCTGGACGCCATCTTCAGCGTCGAGGAGACCTGTACGGCCTCCGGCGACCAGGAGCGGGACCTCCATCTGCGGCTCCAGAGCCGCTGACCCCGCCCCCCGGGTCCTACGCCCCGGCCGGCTCCGCGCCGGCCGGGGCATACTGCGCCAGTCCGTCGCCGAAGGACCAGTCGACGTCGGTGTTCTCGGTGAGGGTGACGACGACGTTGTGCGGCGCGGTGCCGGTGCGCTCGTGGACCAGCTCGGCGATCCGCCGGTACAGCGCCCGCTTCCGCTCCGGACTCCGTCCGGCGCGCAGGGTGATCGCCACGAACACCGCCGAGGCGTCCTTCGGCAGGCCCAGGTAGCTGTCGTAGCGCAGGGTGCCGGTGACGCCGTCGTGGCCGGTGAGCACCTGGAAGCGGTCGTCGGGCGGCACGCCGAGCGTCTCGCTCAGTGCCTCCTGGACGGCGTCCCCGAGGGCGCCGAGGCGGGCGGGATCGGTGCCGAGCGCGTCGATACGGACGAAGGGCATGGTGAGACGTCCTTTCCGGGGCGGTCTTCCGTGGGCGCTGTACATACTAGTAGGTACAGAGTGGCCGGTGTCACCCCTAAGGGGTTATGCAACTAGTTGCACAAAGGTGCGGGCTTCCTCTACAACAAGAGGCGACCGCACCCCGCACGGAGGGCCCCATGAGCCGTTACCCCCATCTGCTGACCCCGCTCGACCTGGGATTCACCACCCTGCCCAACCGCGTGCTCATGGGCTCCATGCACGTCGGCCTGGAGGAGGCCGAGCGTGGCTTCGAGCGCATGGCGGCCTTCTACGCCGCCCGCGCGCGCGGGGGAGTGGGACTCATCGTCACCGGCGGCATCGCCCCCAACGACGAGGGCCGGCCGTACGAGGGCGGCGCCAAGCTCACCACCGAGGCCGAGGCCGAGCAGCATCGCGTGGTCACCGAGGCCGTGCACCGCGAGGGCGGCCGGATCGCGCTCCAGATCCTGCACTTCGGCCGCTACGCCTACCACCAGGACCTCGTCGCGCCGAGCCCGCTCCAGGCGCCGATCAGCCCCTTCGTGCCGCGCGAGCTGACCGACGCGGACGTCGAGCGCACCATCGACGACTACGCCCGCACCGCCCGCCTCGCCCGGCAGGCCGGATACGACGGCGTGGAGATCATGGGCTCCGAGGGCTACCTCATCAACGAGTTCATCGCCCGGCAGACCAACCAGCGCACCGACCGCTGGGGCGGCTCCTACGAGAACCGGATGCGCTTCCCGGTGGAGATCGTCAAGCGCGTCCGCGAGGCCGTCGGCGAGGACTTCATCGTCATCTACCGGCTGTCCATGCTGGACCTGGTCCCGGGCGGCTCCACCCTGGACGAGGTGATCACCCTCGCCAAGGAGATCGAGGCCGCCGGGGCGACCCTGATCAACACCGGTATCGGCTGGCACGAGGCCCGCATCCCCACCATCGCCACCTCCGTGCCGCGCGGCGCCTACACCTGGGTCACCAAGAAGCTCATGGGCGAGGTGTCCGTGCCCCTGGTGACCACCAACCGCATCAACACCCCCGAGGTCGCCGAGGAGCTGCTCGCCGGCGGCTACGCGGACATGGTGTCGATGGCCCGCCCGATGCTCGCCGACCCCGACTTCGTCGCCAAGGCCGCCGCCGGCACACCGGACGCCATCAACACCTGCATCGGCTGCAACCAGGCCTGCCTGGACCACACCTTCAGCGGCAGGATCACCTCCTGCCTGGTCAACCCGCGCGCCTGCCACGAGACCGAGCTGGTGCTCTCCCCGATCCGGCTGAAGAAGCGCGTCGCGGTCGTCGGCGCGGGCCCGGCCGGACTCGCCTGCGCGGTCTCCGCCGCCGAACGCGGCCACGCCGTCACCCTGTTCGACGCGGCGAGCGAGATCGGCGGCCAGCTCAACGTGGCCCGCAAGGTCCCCGGCAAGCAGGAGTTCGACGAGACGCTGCGCTACTTCCGCCACCAGCTCTCCGCGCACGGTGTCGACGTACGCCTGGACACCTGGATCACCGCCGCCGACCTGGACGGTTACGACGAGGTCGTGGTCGCCACCGGTGTCACCCCGCGCACCCCGGACATCCCCGGGATCGACCACCCGCGCGTCCTCGGCTACCTCGACGTGCTCCGCGACGGCGCCCCGGTCGGCGAGCGCGTCGCCGTGCTCGGCGCGGGCGGCATCGGCTTCGACGTCGCCGAGTACCTCACCGACGGCGGGGACAAGGCCCACGAGGACCCGGAGACCTACTTCCGCGCCTGGGGCGTCGACATGGACTACCAGGCCCCCGGCGGGCTCGCCGCCCCGCAGCGGCCGGCCCCGCCGCGCCAGGTCCACCTGCTCCAGCGCAAGACCAGCAAGGTCGGCGCCGGGCTCGGCAAGACCACAGGCTGGATCCACCGCACCGAACTGAAGCACCGGGGCGTCACCATGGTGCCGGGCGTGCGCTACGACCGGATCGACGACGCCGGGCTGCACATCACCGTCGGCGAGGAGAGCACGGTCCTCGAGGTCGACACCGTGGTGCTGTGCACCGGGCAGGAGCCGCGCCGGGACCTGTACGAGGAGCTGGTCGCCGCCGGCCGCAGCGCACACCTGATCGGCGGCGCGGACGTGGCGGCCGAGCTGGACGCCAAGCGGGCCATCAAGCAGGGCACCGAGCTGGCCGCGGCCCTGTAGGACGGCGGCCGTACGTCCCTAGGATGAGCCCATGTCTCTCCCGCACGCGATCCTCACCGCCCTGCTGGAAAAGCCGTCGTCGGGGCTGGAGCTGACCCGCCGGTTCGACAAGTCGATCGGCTACTTCTGGTCCGCGACCCATCAGCAGATCTATCGCGAGCTGGGGAAACTGGAGGCCGAGGGGCTCATCCGCACCCTGCCGCCGGAGCAGCCGGCCCGTGGGCAGAAGAAGAGCTACGAGGTCCTGCCCGCGGGCCGCGCCGAGCTGGCCCGCTGGACCGCCGCCGCGCAGGATCCGAAGCCGCAGCGGGACCCGCTGCTGCTCCGGCTGCGCGCCGCCGCGGTCGTCGGCGCGGCCGGTCTGGGCGACGACCTGCGGCGCCATCTGGAGCTGCACCAACGGCAGCTGGCCGAATACCAGGAGATCGAGAAGCGGGACTTCCCGCCGGACCGGGACGCCCCCGAGGACCGGCTGCGCCATCTGGTGCTGCGGGCCGGCATCGACCTGGAGACCTTCTGGACCCAGTGGCTGAGCCACGCCGTCGCGGAGGTCGCCGCGCTGCCGGACACCGACTGAACGCCGGCCGGGCGGTGCGTCAGAGGCGGTACGGCTTCGAGCGCCGCCGCAGCACCCAGCCGGTGGCGATGACCCCGGCGCCCACCAGGGCGGCGCCGATACCGAGGGTCAGCGGACCGTAGTCACGGGCGGCGCCGCCCAGGCCGCCCATCACGCCCCGGGACGGCGTCGGCGTGGACGTCGACGAGATCGTCGGCCTGCTCGGCGACGACGACACGATCACCGACTGGGTGCCCGCCGTACTGCCGCTGGAGCAGACCACGACCACCGTGTACGTCCCCGGGCTCACCTGGGTCCAGGCCGCGGACTGGCTGATGGTGGTGCCCGCCAGCGCCACCTGACGGCCCTGGGAGAAGTTCGCCTGGCGGCTGGTGAGCAGGGCCGCGGTGCCCCAGCTGCCGTTGATCTGGGTGCACGCGCTGGTGACCACCGAGACGGTGGAGCCGGTGGTGCTGACGGAGATGCCCGATGCCGCGGCGGACGGTCCGGCGAGTGCGGCCGGGAGCGTGGCGGCGGCCGCCAGGGTCAGGCCGCAGCGGAGCGGAAGTCTGGAGTTGCGCATCGTCTGGCCTCCAGCGGCACGGTTGGCGGTACGTCCCATGCGCCGCCGAGGGTCGGGAAACGTCCGTGCTGCCTCAATGGCAGCCAACGCGGCCCGGGACCCGCCCGCACACGGAGCGCACCCGGCCAGGTGACGGATTCCACCGTCCGGCGCACCGCGGCCCGCCGAGGGGGTGCGGGAGTCAGCCGGCTGTGCGCACGGTCCGCTGTGCCGTCCAGCCGCCCCACGTCCCGTCCGGCAGCCGCGCCCGCAGCCGTACCCGGTGCTCCTGCCCGGCGGTCCGGCCCGCGTAGAAGCTGTAGTGCGCCCGGCCGGGCGGCGGAGTGCCGCCCCACACCAGCGAGGTGGCCGTGGCGTCGTCGAGCCGCACCTGGTACTCCGTGACGACGCCGTCCACGCGCGGCGGATCCCAGGCCAGGTCGAGGTAGTAGACCCCGCCGGACCGGTGGGCTGTGGCGGTGAAGCCGGTGGGCGCGGTGTCCCGGCCGTCGTCGCTGCCGGGCGTGGTCAGGCGGACGGGCGGACTCGCCGGGGAGGCGTTGTCGGCGGCGTCCCTGGCCCGGACCGTGAAGACATAACCGGTGCCGGGGCGCAGCCCGGTGACCACCGCGGTGGTCCGGTCGCCGCCCACCCCGTGGATCTTCACCCCGCCCTGGCAGATGTCGTACGACACCACGCCGCGGTCGTCCCGGGACGCGCCCCAGGACAGCCGCACGGCCCGGCTGCCGAGGGCCCGGCCGCTCGGCAGCCCGGGCCGGGTCGGGGCGGTGCGGTCGGCCGCCGCCAGGGCGGGGGTGCGCGCCCTGACCGGCCGGCTCGGCGGTCCGAGCCGGCCGTCGGTGTCCCGGGCCCGCACGGAGAACGCATACATGGTCGACGGCCTGAGCCTGATGACGTCCACCATGTGCTGTGAGCCCGGCACTTCGGCCGCTTTCGTGGTGCCCCGGTATACCTCGTAGGAGCGGATGCCCGGACCGTCCGTGACCGCGTTCCACATCACGTGCACGGTCGTGGCGCTACCCGCCATCGCGGTGACCCCGGCCGGGGCGCCGGGCATACGGCCGTCGTCGCCGCCGGCGGCCCCGCCCCAGCCGCACGCCGCCACCAGCAGCAGGGCGGCACAGACCAGGGCGAGCGGAACGGGCGCGCGGCGCACGGCGTGTGCCTCCCCGGGACGGTGCCGGATCCCACGGCAGGACAGGAAAGGTCCGGACCAATATGGCCCCGCTGGTGCGGCCGGGGCAAGAGGGCCGCGTTGGTGGGTGGCCGGAGCGGTTCCGTATGCTGAGTCTCCCTACGACTGAACTCCCGGACAGCGCAGGGAAGTTCATGCCCGAGGCGCGGACTCGCTGTCGTCGCCGGTACCGCGCCGACGCGGGGGGCCGGGGTCCGGAGCCGCACCGGCCCGGACCCCGACCCCTGTTGTCCGTCCGCTGTCCAGTGCCACGGCCCCGGGTGTCGCCTCACGGGGTGTCAGACGCGTGCTCCATCCGGCCCCTTCGGAGCGGCCCTGACGGCCGGGTGCCCGGCGCCGCCCCACAGTGGCCTGGAAGTCTCCGCCGTCCCCGAGGAGAGAGGCCCACCCCACGTGCGTGTGCGTGTCCCGACGCTGACGCTGGCCGCGGCCGGCGCGGTGCTGCTGGCCCCGGCCATCCTGCTCGCCCCGGCCTCCGCCGTCCCGGCCCGACAGGGTCCCGCCCGTAGTGAGGGCGCCGTCACCGCAGCCGACCTGCTGACCCGGGTCGCCGAGTGCGCGCGGATCTCCCACGGCCGGTACCGCACCGACGCCGACCGCCCCGCGACCGTCCCCGTCTGCAACACCCGGAACGCCGTCTTCTGGAAGGCCGATCTGGACATCGACTGCGACGGCCGGCCCACCACCCGCTGCAACAGCCGCACCGACCCGCTGTTCGCCCCGACGACCGCCTTCCAGCAGTCCGACGGACGCCATTTGAACGCCGAGACGCTGCCCTACGTCGTCGTCCCGGCGCCCAGCCCCCTCTGGGACTACCGCGCACACGGCATCCGGGGCGGTGCCGTCGCCGCCGTCGTCTACCGGGACCGGGTGCAGTACGCCGTCGTCGGCGACACCGGCCCGCGCGACCTCATCGGCGAGGCCTCCTACGCCACCGCCCTGGGCCTCGGCATCCGGCCCGACCCCCGCGACGGAGGGACGGACTCCGGCGTCACCTACATCATCTTCAAGAACTCCCGCATCGACCCCATCGAGGACCACACGTCGGCGGCGACCACAGGCGAGCGCCTGGCCAGACGCTTCACAACCGACGAGTAACCCCGCGTGTCCGCACAGGCCCGCCGGAGTCGTCGGCAGGTGTGGCCGGGTACGGCCTGGCAGGGTGCCGGTGTCGGTGTGCGGGGGAGCCCCGCAGGGAGTTCGTACCCGGCGCCCGGGGTCAGGCCTTGCGGTAGGTGTATGCCTCCGTGGCCGCCGCGGCCACCGCGTCCAGGTCGGCGCCCGTGGATGACGTGACCACCGCGGCCACCGCCCCCTCGACGAAGGGCGCGTCCACCAGCCGGGTGTGCTCCGGGAGTTCGTCGCCCTCGGCGAGCAGCGCCTTCACGGTGAGCACCGCGCTGCCGAGGTCGGTGAGCACCGCCACCCCCGCTCCCCGGTCGACCGAGGCCGCGGCGGCGGAGATCAGCTCGGCGCTGGTGCCGAGCCCGCCGCCCTCGGTGCCGCCCGCCGGGGCCACCGGCACCGCGGTGGCCCCGCCCGCCAGGCCCTTCGCCAGGTCGGCGACCGCCGCGGCCACCTCCGCGCTGTGCGACACCAGCACGATTCCGACCAGCTTCTCCTCAGCCACCCTTCAGCCCTCCGCGGTGTCGGCGAGGGCCGCGATCAGCAGCGCGGACGAGGTCGCCCCCGGATCCTGGTGGCCGATGCTGCGCTCCCCGAGATAGCTCGCCCGGCCCTTGCGGGCTTGCAGCGGAACGGTGGCCTCCGCACCCTGCTCGGCGGCGGCCCGCGCCGCGGCGAACCCGTCCCCGAGCGCGTCCACGGCCGGCACCAGGGCGTCGATCATGGTCTTGTCGCCCGGCGCGGCCCCGCCGAGCGCCATCACGGCCTCCACGCCCGCCCGCAGTGCCTGGGCCAGCTGCTCCTCGCCGACCTCGGCGGCGTCGCCGAGCGCTTTGCCGGTCTTGCGCAGCAGCGTGCCGTACAGCGGTCCGGAGGCGCCGCCGACCGTCGAGATCAGCTGGCGCCCGGTCAGCATCAGCACGGCCCCCGGCGTGGCCGGCGCCTCCTTCTCCAGGGCGGCCCGCACCGCCGTGAAGCCGCGCTGCATGTTGTTGCCGTGGTCGGCGTCGCCGATGGCCGAGTCGAGGGCGGTGAGTCGTTCCGCCTCGCGGTCGACGGACGCGGCGGCCGCCGTCATCCAACGGCGGAAGAAGTCGGCGTCGAGCACTGGATCTCCTTGCGTGGTAGGGCTGTTGACCGATGTGCTGGAGGTGTGGGCGGCCTCGTCCGCCCGCTCACATCCCCCAGCGCAGCGCCGGGGTCTTCACCGGCGCGTCCCACAGCCTGAGCAGCTCCTCGTCGACCTGGCACAGCGTCACGGAGGCGCCCGCCATGTCCAGGGAGGTGACGTAGTTGCCGACCAGCGTGCGGGCCACCGCCACCCCGCGCTCGCGCAGCACGCGCTGCACCTCGGCGTTGAACCCGTACAGCTCCAGCAGCGGGGTCGCGCCCATGCCGTTGACCAGCGCCAGCACGGGGCCGCGCGGCGGCAGGTCGTCCAGGACGGCGTGCGCCGCGAAGTCGGCGATCTCCCCGGAGGTCATCATCGGCCGCCGCTCCCGGCCCGGCTCGCCGTGGATGCCGATGCCCAACTCCAGTTCGCCCTCGGGCAGATCGAAGGTGGGGCTGCCCTTCGCCGGGGTCGTACAGGCGCTGAGCGCCACCCCGAAGCTGCGGGAGTTCTCGTTCACCTGGCGGGCGACGGCCTCCACCCGCTCCAGCGGCTGTCCCTCGGCCGCGGCCGCGCCCGCGATCTTCTCCACGAACAGCGTCGCCCCGGTGCCGCGCCGCCCCGCGGTGTAGAGGCTGTCGGTGACGGCCACGTCGTCGTTCACCAGCACCTTGGCGACCTGGATGCCCTCGTCCTCGGCCAGCTCGGCGGCCATGTCGAAGTTCAGCACGTCACCGGTGTAGTTCTTCACGACGAACAGCACCCCGGCGCCGCTGTCCACGGCCGCCGCGGCGCGGGCCATCTGGTCCGGCACGGGCGAGGTGAACACCTCGCCGGGGCACGCGGCGGACAGCATGCCCGGGCCGACGAACCCGCCGTGCAGCGGCTCGTGCCCCGAGCCGCCGCCCGACACGAGCGCGACCTGCCCGGCCACCGGCGCGTCGCGGCGCACGATCACCCGGTTCTCCACGTCCACCGTCAGATCCGGATACGCGGCCGCCATACCCCGCAGCGCGTCGGCCACAACGGTCTCCGGCACGTTGATCAGCATCCTCATGGTGTCTCCTCGGCAGCTAGGCGCTTGCGCCCTGGACCTGCCTTTTCGCAGGTCACCGGCGTTCATGACGGTTCTTGATCCTGGCGGTTGGTCGGAGTGTCGAAGCGGGTCCCCTGCTGGAAGTATCGACCTTGCACCGGCGAAGGTCACCTCCGGCCACCGGATCATGGCCGAGGCGGCCTGCTGCCCGGACACGACGCGGCCCCCGGCGCAGAGCGCCGGGGGCCGCGTCGTGTCGCGTCGGCTTACCGGAACTTCCGGCTGGTCGCCAGGTAGACCTCCTTGGCGTTCGCGCCGAGGCGCGGGCCGGTGACGTAGGTCCGGCGGTCGCTCAGGGAGTTGTTGGAGACCAGGTACGTACGGCCGTTGTGGCTCATGAACCAGGGGCCGCCCGAGGCGCCGCCGTTCATCGTGCAGCCGATCATGTACTGCGCCGGGTACGAGCTGGGGTAGCTGTACCCGAGCACCGCGCGCTTGGTGGCGCCACGGCAGTCGTAGATCTTCGAGCCGTCGTACGGGGACTCCGCGGGGTAGCCGCGCACCTTCATGTTCTTGATCTTGTTGGCGGCCGGGGCGTTGAACCACACCGGAAGCGCCGAACCGATGCTCTCCTGGAGGGACTTGTGGCCACTCTCCGGCTTCACGTGGATCACGGCGTAGTCGTACGCCGAGGCCACGGTCCCCTCGTGGGCGCCGCCCTTGATCCACGTCCCGGACGTGGTGGCCCAGTCCGCCCACCAGATGCCGTAGGGCGAGACGGCGCGGGAGCGGATGTTCTGCCCGGCCTGGCTGATGTTGTACCGGCCGGTGTTGTCGAACGACGGAACGAAGGCGATGTTGCGGTACCAGCCGCCGCCCTTGCCCGCGTGCACGCAGTGCCCGGCCGTCCACACCAGGTTGGACTTGCCCGGGTGCGCCGGGTCGGTGACCACCGCACCGGAGCACACCATGTCACCCTGCGGCGTGCTGAAGAACAGCTTGCCGACGGGCGCCGCGTAGTGGTGGTACGTGGTCGCGACCCGGGTGGCGGCCTTGCGCTTCACCAGGCCGTCGGGCGCGTACATGTACGTGCGGCGGCCGCCACCGGTGCTGGTGTTGCGCGCCACGGTGACCCCGGGAATGCTGGCCGCGGCCTTGGCGACCCGCTCCGGCGTCCAGAAGTCCTTGATGTACGGGTTGGCGAAATCCTCGGCCCGGGACTTCCAGTGGCTGAAGTCCTTCCAGCCACCGTCCTTCCACTTCTGCATGGCCTGGCCGGTCAGCTCGGTGGGCACACCGGCCGGCAGCTTGAAGCCGCCGAGCGACGTCCCGCCGTCCTCTCCGGTGTCGACGCCCGGATCCTTCTGGCCCGCCCCCTGCGACGACGAGGCGGACGCCTTGGCACCCTCGCTGTCCTTGTTGTTGCAGGCCGTGGTGGTCACCATGACCGCGGCGATCACGGCGGCGGCGGCCGCGATGCCGCGGCGGCGTATGAATGGCATGGAGCTGGGTCCCCCTGTGGCTGAATCTTGTCATGCTCCGGCTTGGCTGGAGCCACCCCACTATGCACGGGAGCGGACGCGGAAAGATCATGGGGGGACGGCCGTACACAAGAGCTACATGACCGAAATCTTTCCGTGACATGACGTCACCTCGGACCGCCCGGATGGTTACGGGGTGTCAGGGGAGTGAGTCGGGGGCGTACTCCTGGAGGCCGCGGGCCCCGGTATTGCGTTCGCGCGACCCTTGCCGCGCCGGACAACGCCGAGGCGGTGCGCGCCGAGGCCGCCGAGCGGCTGGAGGCCGCGGCGCACCTGACCGCTCCCGCGCACGCCGACCGGGCGGCACGGCTTCGCGCGGAGGCCGACGTACTGCTGCGCTTCCTCGACGGGCCCGGGAGCGCAAAGCGGGCGGCTGCCGGGGTGGCAGATAAGTCGCTGGCAGAATATTTCGGTGACCGTTGTAATCTGGGACGCATGGCCACCCGCACGAGTCCCCACCCGCCCACCAGGAGCTGGGCCGCACTGCTCACCGCCGAGCGGCCGCGGCCCGAAGGGATAAGGTCGCGGCCCAACGGCTGGTGGCTGGCCGTCGGCACGGTCTGCTTCGGCGCCTTCATGGGCCAGCTGGACGCCAGCATCGTCACGCTGACGTACGGCAGTCTGCGCACCGGGTTCCACACCTCGCTGGCGGCGGTGGAATGGGTGTCCCTGGCCTATCTGCTCACCCTGGTCGCGCTGCTGGTGCCCGCCGGCCGGCTCGCCGACGCGCACGGCCGCAAGCTGCTGTACCTGTACGGGTTCGCCGTCTTCACCCTCGCCTCCGCCGCCTGCGGCCTCGCCCCCACGCTGCTCGCGCTCGTCGCCTTCCGCGTGGTCCAGGCGGCCGGTGCGGCCCTGATGCAGGCCAACAGCGTGGCTCTGGTGACCACCAGCGCCCCGCGCGGGAGGATGCGCAGCGCGCTGGGCGTGCAGGCCGCCGCCCAGGCCCTCGGACTGGCGCTGGGGCCGACGGTCGGCGGGGCGCTGGTGTCGACGCTGGGCTGGCGATGGGTGTTCTGGGTGAACGTGCCGGTCGGCCTGGTCGCCCTGGTGAGCGGCCACTATCTGCTGCCGCGCACCCGGGCCCGGACGAAGACCGCCGGTTTCGACTGGCCCGGGCTGATGCTGCTCGCGCTGGCCAGCACGAGCGCCTTGATGGGCGTGTCCGCGGCCTCCGGCCTCGCGGTGCCCGGCTGGGGCGTGGTCCTGCTCTTCGCGGCGGCCGCCGGTGCCGGCTGGGCCTTTGTGTGCAGGCAGCGGCGGGCCGCGGCGCCGCTGCTGGACCTGGACCTGCTGCGGGTGCGGGCGGTGGCGTTCGGGCTGCTCGGGGCGCTGAGCGGCTATCTGGTGCTGTTCGGGCCGCTGGTGCTGGTGCCGGTCGTGCTCACCGCGCGGGGCTCCTCGGAGCTGACCGCGGGCCTGGTGCTCACGGCGCTGCCCGCCGGGTTCGCGCTGGCCGCGACCGGCGCCGACCGGCTGCTGCCGGCCGTGTCGGCGGACCGTGAGCGGTGCCTGGCCGGGGCCGCCCTGTTCGCCCTGGCGGTGGCCGCGCTGCTGGTCGTACCGCTCACCACGGGCTGGCTGGTGCCCCTGCTGGTGCTGACCGGGCTGGGGCTGGGCACCTTCACCCCGGCCAACAACGCCATGATCATGGGTGCGATCCCGGCCCGCTGCTCCGGGACCGGCGGGGGACTGGTCAACATGACCCGCGGACTCGGTACCGCGCTCGGCGTCGCCCTCGTCACCCTCGCCCTGCACCTGGTGGGCGGCGGGGTGCAGCACGGCGCGCGATGGGCGGCCGGCACCCTCCTGGCGGCCTCCGCGCTGGCCGTCGTCTCGGCGTGGCTGAGCCCGGGCGGACGCCGACGGTCCGCGTGAGCCCGGGTCCCGCCGGGCGGGAACAATTCCGGCGCGCCGGGCGCTGCTCCGAGTACCCGGCTGTACCCACAGGGGTATCGGGGCCGTCCTGCCCGGCGGTCGCCGGGACGACCGGTGGAGGAGCGTGGAACCCATGGAAACGGCGCACACGGACCGGCCGCACCCGGCCGAGGAACACCTCGTGACCACGTGCGGGCGGAGGATCGCCGTACGACGTCTCCAGCTCGGCCTGCCGGACCGGGCCGTCGGCCGGATCACCCTGGACGTGGGCGAGGACTGCGGCGGCGAACCCGGGGTGTGGGCGGCGCTCACCCCCGACGAGGCGCGCGACCTGGCCCGGCTGCTCCTCGGGGTGGCGGAAGCCGCCGACGACCACCGCTGACGCGAAGGGGGGCAGCGCCGGTCGGCCCCCGCTCTGTCAGCCGCCTCGCACCGCACGGCCACAACCCTCTCGAACGGCACCGGCGGTCGCCGTCGAACCGGCGGTGCCCTGAGCGCGCACGGCGGTTCTCAGCGGGCGCGCAGCGCGGCGAGTGCCGCGTCCAGGTCGGCCGCGTGGGGGCGGTTGTGGGGGAGCTTGCCGAGCAGGACCGCCATGCCGCAGGTGTCGGTGAGGGCGGAGAAGACGAGGCCGCCCGCGACACCGGCCGAGAGCAGCGCGAGGGCGGGATGCACGAGCAGGGCGAGGAGCAGCCCCAGCAGCACCAGCGTGCCCGCGGTGAAGCGGACCTGCCGTTCCATGCTCCAGCCGGCCCGGGTGGCGCAGGCCGCGGGCCGGTGCAGATCGTGCCCCTCGGCGGCCCACGCGCTGGTGCCCCCGGTGAGGGTGGCGGCCGGCACGCCCTGCTCGGCCAGGATGCGGCAGGCGCTATCGGACCGGGCGCCGGACGCGCACACCACGAGGACCTCGCCGCGCCGGGCCGCCTGCCGGATCTCCGGCAGCGCGCGGCGGAGGCGGTCCAGGGGGATGTTGAGGGCGCCGGGCAGATGGCCGGAGCCGTACTCGCGGGGTGTGCGTACGTCGATGACGGTCAGCTCGTGCAGTCGCTCGCGGGCCTGGTCGGTGGTGAGGGAGTCGGGGGTGAGGGGAGGTGTCATGACAGCGGTGATCCTTGTGGGGGCCGGAGGTTGTCGTCGTCGTCCCGATTCGGGACGTACAGTACCCCTAGGGGTATTGCCGTGGAGGAGTGGTCGTGGAACTGGAGCTTGAGGGTGCGTCGTTGAAGGCGGTGCTGAACCGGCTGCGCCGGGCGCAGGGCCAGATCTCCGGGGTGATCCGGATGATCGAGGAGGGCCGCGACTGCGAGGAAGTCGTCACCCAGCTGGCCGCGGCCTCGCGGGCGCTCGACCGGGCCGGTTTCGCGATCATCGCCACCGGGCTCCAGCAGTGCGTGGCGGATATCGAGTCCGGCCGCAGGACGGGGGAGGACTCGGAGCAGATGCGGTCCCGGCTGGAGAAGCTCTTCCTGTCGCTGGCGTGAGGCCGGCGGGGGGCATCAGGCCACCGCGTCGACCAGCATGAACCCGGCCACGGCCAGCAGCACCAGAGCGAACACCCGTTGCAGCGCGGCTCCGGGCAGCTTCGCCGACAGCCGCTTGCCGTCCCACGCGCCCAGCACCGCCGCCCCGGCGAACGGGCCGATGAGGGACCAGTCGAGGCCGCTCGCCGTACCGGCGCGCAGGGCCAGCGCGGCGAGCGAGTTGACGCTGATGACCAGCAGGCTGGTGCCCACCGCCGCCCGCATGCGCAGGCCGACCACGTTGACCAGCGCGGGGACGGCGAGAAAGCCGCCGCCGACACCGAGGACGCCGGTGACCGTGCCCAGCCCGGCACCTGCGGCCGCCGCCCGCCCCGGCCGTACCGGCGCGGGGGCTTCGGGCGCCGGGCGGCGCCGGAGCATGGGGAGCGCGGCGGCGACCGCGACCCCGGCGAAGGCCACGGTCAGCGCGGTGGCCGGCAGCCGCCCGGCGAGCGCCCCGCCGAGCATCGCCGGCCCGATCCCGGCCGCCGCGAAGAACAGCCCCGTACGCCACTGGACCCGGCCGTCGCGGGCGTGCGCGAACAGCGCGGTGCCCGACGTGACGCTGACGATGACCAGGCTGGCGGTGGTGGCCGCGACCGGGGTGAAGCCGAGCAGATAGATCAGGGCGGGGACGGCCAGGACGCTGCCGCCGCCCCCGAGCGCGCCGAGCGCGAGACCGATGACGGCCCCCGCCACCAGCGCCAGCACCACCGCGCTCACGCGACGGTCCCTGCTCTGTCATCCCCGTCCGCCGTCGGCAGTCCCGCCGCGGCCCGGTCCGGCATACCGCCGACTCCGTCGACGGCTTCGACGCCTCTCGCGTGCAGCAGTCCGGCGGCCCGCCGGGACCGGTCGCCCGAGCGGCATATCAGCGCCACGGGCGGCAGCCGGACGGCGCCCGGGGAGTGCCCGGCCTGCCGCTCGTGGGGTTCGCGGACGTCGGGCAGTACGGCCGTGCCGTCGGCCCCGGCGGCATGCCCGGCACCGGCGGCCACCTCCTGCACGGTCGCGCGCCCGGGGCCGCCGCGGCCTCGGAAGATGTTCATCTCTCTCACTCCTGTTCGCTCCGGGTGCTCCGCGTGCCCGGTCACGGGGTCCGCACGGCGAGCCCGGCCCGCTCGGCCGCGTCGAAGGAGTCGTCCACCGCGACGACGTCCCGGCCGGCCGCGTCGAGCAGGGAGGCGGCGACGGCGGCGCGCATGCCGCCCGCGCAGTGCACCCACGCCTGCCCCTCGGGGACGTCGCCGAGGCGCCGGCGCAGCGCGTGCACCGGGATGTGCACCGAACCCTCGATGAAGCCGTTCGCCCGCTCGGAGTCCCTGCGGACGTCCAGGACGACGACGCCGGGCCCGGAGTGCCGCGCGAGGTCGGCGAAGCGGGCCCGGGGAAAGGACGCGAGGGACTCGCCCTCGCGCACCCAGCGCGCCGGTTCCCCGGTGGCCGCGGCGGCCGGACGCTCGATGCCGACGCGCACCAGCTCGCGCTGGGCGGCGGCGAGTTGCCCGGGTGAGTCGGCGAGCAGGGTCACCGGCCTGCCCCACGGGATCAGCCAGGCCAGGTAGGTGGCGAGCTGTCCGGCGGCCTCGAAGTTGAAGGAGCCCGCGACATGGCCCGCGGCGAAGGCGACGCGGTCGCGCAGGTCGACCACCCACTCGCCGGCGGCCAGCCGGGCGGCGATCTCCTCGGCGTCGGCGACGGCGGGCGGGGTGAGATCGACGGGCGCGGGCCCGGCGGCGTTGGCCGGGCTCATGTGGGCGTAGTAGGCGGGGATGTCGTCCAGCCCGGCCAGCAGTTCGGCGACGAAGGTGTCCAGGTCCCGGGTCAGGGCCGCGTTGGACGCCTTCTCCTTGCCGATGGTGGTGGCCTCGCCCTCCGCCCGCCCCGAGGAGCAGAAGCTGCCGAAGCCGTGTGTGGGCAGCACCGCGGTGTCGTCGGGCAGTTCGGCGGCCAGCCGGTGCGCGGAGGCGTGCTGGGCGCGGGCGAGGTGCCGGGTCAGCCGGGGTTCGACCAGGTCGGGCCGGCCGACCGCGCCGATCAGCAGCGAGCCGCCGGTGAACGCCGCGACGGCCGTGCCGTTCTCCTCGAGGACGTAGGAGGTGTGGTGCGGGGTGTGGCCGGGGGTGGCCAGCGCGCGCAGGGTCAGCGCGGCGGCCGCGTCGATCTCCGTGCGGTCGCCGTCGTGCACCGGGGTCCGCTCGTACGACACCTCGGCCGCGGCCGGCACCAGGTAGGCGGCGCCGGTGAGGCGGGCCAGCTCCAGGCCGCCGGTGACGTAGTCGTTGTGCAGGTGTGTCTCGACCACGTGGGATATCCGCACCCCGCGCCGCGCCGCCGCCGCGATCACCTGGTCGATGTCCCGTGGCGGGTCGACCGCCACGGCGGTGTGCGCACCGCCGGCCAGATAGCTGCGGTTGCCGAGCCCGGCGATCTCGATGGTGTCGATGAAGAACACGGGAGTGCTCCCTTCCGGTGAATCCGGTGAAAATTACCCCCGGGGGTATCTGTTTCGACAGTAGCATGAGTACCCCGGGGGGTATTTTGAGTCCCGTGTCGGGTACCCATCGACACCGCGGACCGGTACGGCACAGCTCCGCACCGCACAGAAAGGCCAGGTCATGCGCTACGACCGCAGCGTCCACCTCGACACCGACTTCGCCACCGCCGTCGCCCGGGTCCGGGAGGCCCTGGCCGCGCAGGGGTTCGGCATCCTCACCGAGATCGACGTCACCGCGACGCTCAAGGCCAAGCTCGACCAGGACATGGAGGACTACGTCATCCTCGGCGCCTGCAACCCGCAGCTCGCCCACCGCGCTCTGGACGCGGACCGCACCGTCGGCCTGCTGCTGCCCTGCAACGTGGTCGTCCGTACCGACGGCGACGGCACCGCCGTACAGGCCCTGGACCCGGACACGATGGTCGGCCTGACCGGACTGGACGCACTCCGGCCGGTCGCCGAGGAGGCCACCCGCCGCCTCGACGCCGCCCTGGCCGCACTCACCGCGGCCGACGCGGGGCACTGAGCCGCCCCGTACGCCCGACGCGGGGCGTCCGAGCCGCGGACAGCCGGGTCGGCCGGGCCGGCCACACGGCTAGGCTTGCGGCATGTCCGCGCAGCCCAGTACCGACGTCTCCTCGCCTTCTCCCGGCGGCGGTTCGTCGCCCGGCACCGGGGGCGGGGAGCCGCAGGCCCGTCTTCTCACCGAGGCGGTGACCCGGCTGCGGCGCGCGCTGCGCTCCTCGATCCGCACCGACTACCCATGGGAGACCCTGCCCATGGCGCAGGTCGAGCTGTTGCAGGTGCTCGGCGAGCACTCGCCCGCGCGGATCAGCGATCTGGCCTCCCGGCGGCGCCTGGCCGTGAGCACGGTCAGCGGGCTGATCGGCCAGATGATCACCGCCGGGCTGGTCGCCCGGGACGTCGACTCCGCCGACCGCCGGGCCTCCGTCGTGACCCTCACCCACGCGGGGCGGGAGAAGCTCGACGCCTGGACCACCGCCCACGAACGCCGGATCGACGCCGCGCTCGCCGCCCTCGACGACACCGCCCGAGCGGCCATCGCCGACGCGCTGCCCGCCCTCTTCCAACTCGCCGAACACCTCGGCGAACCGGGCGAGGGCACGCCGCCGGCCTGAACAGCCACCGCGTCCGCCATCGCCCGGCACGCCGCTTCGGCCGGTGCCCGGTGGGGAACTCGGCGTCCGGAACGGGCGGAACGCCGACCGGTGGAGGAGGTGCCGTCGCCGTGGACGACTGGGAGATGTGGGAGATGCGCGACGAGGTACCGCTGTCGTCGCGCGAGCGGCTGACGCTGGTGCTGATCGAGGCGGAACTGAGCCGGGACCGCGGGTTCGCCCGCCGGATGGGCGCGGCACCGCGCGAGGTCTGGCTGCCGCTGGCGGTGGCGCTGCTGGCGGTCGCCTCGCTGTTCGTCGCCGTCATGGGCGTCCGCACCTCGGACACCGGGCTCCTGTGGTGCTTCGCGGTGCTGTGGCCGCTGACCCTCTGCCAGGCGTTCCGGCTGCTGTGCCGGGCGGCCCGGCCCCGGCCGGGCTCCACCGACCGCGCGACCCCCTGGATGTGACCCCACGCCGTCGTGCACCCCGGCGCCCGCCCGCTTTTCCAGCAGGCGGGCGCCGGGGTGTGTCGACGCTCGGGACGGGTGCGTTCAGCTCTCCTTGCCCCGGCCGCTCAGCGCGTCCCGCATCCGGTCGACCAGGCCCGCCCCCGGTGCCAGCAGCTTGTTGGCCGGCGGGGTGTCGGGCGCCGACGGGTGCGGACGGGTCGGCGCGGTCTTCTTCGCCCGGCGCACCTTGTCGCCCAGGTCCATCAGCGCGTCGGGCGGACAGGCGGACTCCAGCCTCGGGAAGAGGTTCTGCTCCTCGTCCTGCACATGCGACCGGATCTCGCGCATCAGCTGCATCATCAGCGTGTCGAACCGCGGGTCGTCCGCCTGGCAGCCCTCCAGATCCTTCATGATCTGTTCGGCCTGCGCGTGGTCCTCCAGCTCCTTGTCGGCCAGCGCGTCCCCGCCCGGCACATGCTCGCGCACCGCGGGGTACAGATAGGCCTCCTCCGCGACCGAGTGCCGCACCAGCTCGATCGTGGCCTGGTCGGCGAGGTTCTTGCGTTCCGGGGAGCCGGGCGGCAGCGCCTCGATACGGCCGAAGATCTCCTCGACCTCACGGTGGTCGGTGGTCAGCTCATTGATGACGTTTCCGCCGTGACCCATGTCATTACCTCCTGCGAGATCTGCGGGGCATCGCGGCGGGCCGTGAACGGCCCGCCGTCGCCGCGCCGAGTGCCCCGCGTACGGCCCGCTACACGGCCCTCCCGCGCCGGTCAGCGCATCGAGTGGCGGGCCGCGGCCGTCCGGCCGCACTCCGACAGCGCCCACCCCCACCAGTGGTCCAGCACCTCCTCGTCCAGCGCCCCCGCCTCCACCAGCGCCGGCCAGCCCAGCGTCCGCGCCTGCGCGCCGACCTTCGCGCCGCCCGCCACCGGGTCCACGGCGATCACCGGAGTGCCGGTGCGCAGCGCCAGCACCAGGCCGTGCAGCCGCGTGGTGACCACCACGTCGAAGCGGGAGACGAGGGCGAGGAACTGCTCGGCCGTACCGCACAGTCGCCAGTCGTCCGCGGCCAGCCGGGTGTCGGCCGCGACCCGGGCGCAGTCCTTGCCGGCCAGCCAGCCCGTGATCCGCGCGTTCACGTCCTCGTGCCGGCGGGGGCCGCCGTACTCGCCCTGCCCGGACGAGAGCACCACGCCGGCCACCGGCGGCGGCGGACCCACCGGGGCTCCGGCGGCGAGGTCGGGCCGGGCCGGGGCCGACGTGCCGTCCCGGGCCAGGATCTCGTGGAAACCGGCGACCGCGGGATCCGCCGGATCGACGACCGAGACCCCGGCCGCCAGTCGCCGACAGGTCCTGAATCTGTCATGGAGCGCGGCCACCTGCGGCCCGTGCACCGGACCGCACACGAAGAGCAGCACGTCGTACGCCCCCGGTCGCGCCGTCTGGGCGAGCACGTCACCGGCCGTCGCCTCACCGTCCCGGAAGCTGAACCAGCCGGTCAGCAGCAGCCGTTGCGGTGTCCGGCCGGGCGCGCGCAGTCTGCGCAGCACCGCCGCCGCGGTGTCGTCGTGCATGACCCTCTCCACCGTGCTATGAGATCTCCGGAGTCGCGCCAGTACCCGGCATTGCGGACAATAAGAATCAAACGTGTGAAACCAACTGGCAGGGGAACACAGCTGCCAGTGCCGTCCAGCCAGCGGCGGCCGACCCGGGCGGTCCTCGAGAATCCGTGGGACCGGCCCCGGTTCTTTCCCTCCCGAGCGGGCCGACGACATCGGGCCCCGCGGACGCGGCACGCGCCGAACGCCCATGACAGAGGCGCTGACCAGGCGCGGAACCACGCGGTCCCCGCGGGCGACGCGGACGTAAGGAACAGCTCCCATGACTGGTGACACACCGTTCTCCTGGCGGCGCGCCCTGGTGACCGGCGGCGCCGGCTTCCTCGGCTCGCATCTGTGCGAGCGGCTGCTGGATTCAGGCGTCGAAGTCGACTGCGCCGACAACCTGGCCTGCGGGCGCCGCGAGAACATCGCCCACCTCCAGGACCGGCCGGGCTTCCGGTACGTCCACTGCGACGTCTCCGAGACCGGCTGCGCCGACCTGCTCACCGGGCCGTACGACCTCGTACTCCACTTCGCCTGTCCGGCCTCGCCCGCCGACTATCTGCGGCTGCCCCTGGAGACCCTGGACGTGGGCAGCCTCGGCACCCGCAACGCCCTGGCGATCGCCGCCCGCGACGGCGCCCGCTTCCTGCTCGCCTCCACCTCCGAGGTGTACGGCGACCCGCTGGTGCACCCGCAGCACGAGGGCTACTGGGGCAACGTGAACCCGATCGGGCCGCGCAGCGTCTACGACGAGTCCAAACGCTTCGCCGAGGCCCTGGTCACCGCCCACGCCGGCACCCGAGGCACCGACGCCGGGATCGTGCGGCTGTTCAACACCTACGGGCCGCGCATGCGCGCCCACGACGGGCGCGCGGTGCCCACCTTCATCTGCCAGGCCCTGGCCGGCGAACCCCTCACGGTCACCGGCGACGGCAGCCAGACCCGCTCGCTGTGCTACGTCGACGACACCGTCGACGGCATCCTGCGGGTGGCCGAGAGCAGGTCCGTGCGGCCCGTGAACATCGGCGGCAGCGACGAGATCACCATGGCCGAGCTGGCCCGGCGCGTCGTCGCCCTCACCGGCTCCCGCTCCCCGATCGCGTTCGTCGACCGGCCCGTCGACGACCCCGGCCGGCGCCGCCCCGACACCGCCCTCGCGCGCGAGCTGCTCGGCTGGTCGCCGCAGGTGCCCTGGGAGGAGGGCTTGAAGCAGACCATCGCCTACTTCGCCGCCCAGCAGCCGCCGGCGCCCGACGGACAGCCGGTGCCGCGGTCCTGACCCCGCCCCCTCGCCGCCCAGGAGACAGCGCATGCACGTCCTCGGTATCAATGCCCTCTTCCACGACCCGGCCGCCGCCCTGATCACCGACGGCACGGTCGTGGCGGCGGCGGAGGAAGAGCGGTTCTCGCGCCGCAAACACGGCAAGCGGCCCGTTCCCTTCTCCGCCTGGGAGCTGCCCGAGCAGTCGGCCCGCTGGTGCCTGGAGCAGGCCGGCCTCACCCCGTCCGACCTGGACGCCGTCGCCTACTCCTACGACCCCGCGCTCGCCCGCCCCGCCGAGGACATGGGCCTGCACGACCCCTGGGACCACCTGCGCCAGACCTACGCCCGGGAGGCCCCGAACTTCCTCGCCGAGGCCCTGCCCGGACTCGACCCCGCCAAGGTCCGCTTCGTCCCGCACCACGTGGCGCACGCCGCCTCCGCCGGGCCCGTCTCGCCGTACCCGGACTGCGCCGTCCTGGTCCTGGACGGCCGCGGCGAGTGCGGCTCCCACCTGGCCGGCCGCTACGCCGGCCGCGAGCTGACCGTGCTCGCCACCCAGCAACTCCCGGACTCCCTCGGCCTGTTCTACGAGGACCTCACCCACCACCTCGGCTTCCTGCGCAGCAGCGACGAGTTCAAGGTGATGGCGCTCGCCTCCTACGGCACCCCGCGCTTCGCCGGCCGGCTGCGCGCGTACGTCGAGGCCGGCGAGGACGGCGGCTTCCGGGCCCGGCCGGTGCCCTGGGCCGACCTCGTCCCGCCGCGCCCGCCGGGCGGCACCTGGAGCCAGGACCACGCCGACCTCGCGGCCAGCGCCCAACTCTGCCTGGAGGAGGCCATGCTGGCCCTCGCCCGCTGGCTGCGCGCCCGCACCGGCGAGGACGCCCTCGTCATGGCCGGCGGGGTCGCCCTCAACTGCGTCGCCAACACCCGGCTGTGGCGGGAGAGCGGCTTCCGGCACATCTGGGTCCAGCCCGCCGCCGGAGACGCCGGTACGGCCCTCGGCGCGGCCGCGCACATCGCCGGCCAGAAGGACACCCTGGAGCCGATGCCCACCGCGGCGCTCGGCCGGGGCTGGAGCGACGACGAACTGCGCGCCTGGCTGGAGCGGGCGGCCGTACCGTACGAGGAGCCCGCCGACATCGCCGAGACGGCCGCCGAGGCACTCGCCGCCGACGGGATCGTCGCCTGGTTCCAGGGGCGCAGCGAGTACGGGCCGCGCGCACTCGGGCACCGCTCGCTGCTCGCCCACCCCGGGCACGCGGTGAACCTGGAGCGGCTCAACGCGGTCAAGGGACGCGAGGAGTTCCGGCCCGTCGCGCCCATGGTGCTCGCCGAACGCGCGGCCGAGATCTTCGACGGGCCGCTGCCCAGCCCGCACATGCTGTTCGTGCACGAGGTGGCCGCCGACTGGAAGGACCGCATCCCGGCGGTCGTGCACGTCGACGGCACCGCCCGCATCCAGACCGTCGACCGGGCCCAGGAGCCGCTGGTGGCCCGGATGATCGACGGCTTCGAACGGCGCACCGGGCTGCCGGTGGTGGTCAACACCAGCCTCAACACCGCCGGCCGGCCCATGGTGGACGACCCCCGGGACGCCCTGGAGTGCTTCGGCTCCGCACCGGTCGACCTGCTGGTCCTCGGCCCGTTCGCGGTCCGGCGCGGAAAGGCCTTCGCATGACCGACGCGCCCGCCTACACCGTCGTCGTCCCGACGATCGGCCGCCCCTGCCTCGCCGAGTGCCTGCGCGCCCTCGCCGAGGGCACCACCGCACACGCCCCGCACGAGGTGGTCGTCGTCGACGACCGGCCCGCGCCCGACGGCGACCTGCCACTGGAGCATGCCGGGCAGCTGCTCGACCGGGTCCGCACCCTGCGCACCGGCGGCCGCGGACCGGCCGCCGCCCGCAACGCCGGCTGGCGGACCGTGCGCACCCCCTGGACCGTCTTCCTCGACGACGACGTCCAGGTGCTGCCCGACTGGTCCGGGCTGCTCGCCGCGGACCTGCGGGCGGCCGGCGAGGACGTCGGCGGCATCCAGGGGCAGCTGCGTGTCCCCCTGCCCCTGGACCGCCGGCCCACCGACTGGGAACGCACCACCAAGGGCCTGGAGAACGCCGCCTGGGCCACCGCCGACATGGCCTACCGGACCCGGGCGCTCACCCGCGTCGGCGGCTTCGACGAACGCTTCCCGCGCGCCTTCCGGGAGGACGCCGATCTCGCCCTGCGCGTCCAGCGGGCCGGCTGGGAGCTGGTCCGCGGCACCCGGGTCACCCGGCACCCGGTCCGCCCCGCCCACTGGTGGGCCTCGCTGCCCGCGCAACGCGGCAACGCCGACGACGCGCTGATGAACCGCCTGCACGGCCGCGACTGGTGGGCCCGCGCCCAGGCACCCCGCGGCCGGCTGCCCCGCCATGTCATGGTCACCGGCGCCGCGCTCGCCGCCGCCGGCTGCGCCCTGGCCGGCCGCCGCCGCACCGCCACCGCCTGCGCGGCCCTGTGGACGCTGGGCACCGCCGAGTTCGCCCTCGCCCGCATCCTGCCCGGCCCCCGCACCGCCCGCGAGATCGCCGGCATGCTCGGCACCAGCGTGCTGATCCCGCCGCTCGCCGTACGGCACTGGCTGCGCGGAGCGGTCCGCCACCGCAACGCCGGCCCCCTGGGAGGTGCGGCCGAGTGAGTACCGTCCACGCCGTACCGCTCGGCGCCGTCCTGTTCGACCGTGACGGCACCCTGGTGGCGGACGTGCCGTACAACGGCGATCCCGGCCGGGTCCGGCTGGTGCCCGGCGCGGCCGAGGCCGTCGCGCTGGCGCGGTCGGCCGGGCTGGCCACCGGGGTGGTCAGCAACCAGTCCGGCATCGGCCGCGGCCTGCTCAGCACGGCGCAGGTGCACCGGGTCAACGCGCGCGCCGACGCGCTGCTCGGCGGCCTGGACACCTGGCTTTTCTGCCCGCACGCCCCGGACGCCGGCTGCGACTGCCGCAAGCCCCGGCCCGGGCTGATCCTCGCGGCCGCCACCCGGCTCGGCGTCCCGCCCGCGGCCTGCCTGGTGATCGGCGACATCGCCGCCGACGTCCTGGCGGCCCGGGCGGCGGGCGCCCGCGCCGTCCTCGTCCCGAACGCGGCCACCGCCCCCGAGGAGACGACCCGCTTCGCCGCCGTCACCGCCCCGGACATCCACACCGCGGTACGCGACGCCCTCCGGGCACATGGGCACCTGACACCGGACCAGTGCTCCACGGGGGGCGGGGGCCCGGCGACGGCGATGCCTGAGCCGCCCGCCGGCGGCCCGGGGGCTGGAATTACTGCGGCGCCCGATGGTCGCCCGGCCCCGGGCCGGTGTTCCTCGCGGGACGAAGGCCCGGGAGCTGCCCTGTCCGCCGCGCCCGAGGCTTGCCCGACGCCGGGCTGGCGCCCCTCGCGGGAGGGCCGTCCGGTGGCCGCCACGCCCGCCGTATCCGACAGCCCTCCGGCACCGGGCGGGTCCCCCTCCCGGGACGAGTCTCCGGGAGTTGCCCAGCCCGGCGTGCCCGAGACGGGCCCGGCGGCAACGCACGCACCCCTGATACCCGGGAGGTGGTCGGCGTGAGGTCTCTCGTCGTCCGGCTCGACAGCTTCGGGGACGTTCTACTGGCCGGGCCCGCCGTGCGTGCCGTCGCCGCGCACTCCGCGCATGTCACCCTGCTCTGCGGCCCGCGCGGTGCGGACGCCGCCCGGCTGCTGCCCGGGGTCGACGACGTCCTGGTGTGGGAGGCCCCCTGGGAGGGCTTCGACCCGCCCCCGGTGATCCCGGCCGACATCGACGCCCTGGTCGGCCGGCTGCGCGCCGCCGCCTACGACGCCGCCCTGATCCTGACCTCCTTCCACCAGAGCCCGCTGCCCACCGCGCTGCTGCTGCGGCTCGCCGGGATCGACCGGATCGGCGCCGACAGCGTCGACCACGCCGGACGGCTGCTGGACATCCGCCACCGGCGGATCCCAGGCCGCCACGAGGCCGAGGCGGCCCGGGACACGGCCGCCGCCATGGGGTTCCTGCCGCCGCCCGGCGACGACGGCCGGCTGCGCGTCCTGCCGCCCCCGGACACCGGCAGCCTGACCGGCAACGGCCCGTACCTCGTGCTGCACCCGGGCGCCAGCGCCCCGGCCCGGGCCTGGAGTCCGCGGCGCTGCGCCGAGGCGGTCGCCCTGCTCACCGACGCAGGCCACCGCGTGGTGGTCACCGGCGGCCCCCACGAGACCGTGCTCACCCGGTGCGTGAGCGGCGACCTGGCCGTGGACCTCGGCGGCCGGACCACCCCCCGCACCCTCGCCGGCGTGCTCCGCATGGCCGACGTGGTGATCAGCGCCAACACCGGCCCCGCCCATCTCGCCGCCGCCGTCGGCACCCCGGTCGTCTCCCTGTTCGCGCCGGTCGTCCCGGCCGACCGCTGGGCGCCGTACGGCGTCCCCGTGATCCTGCTCGGCGACCAGTCGGCGCCGTGCGCGGACACCCGGGCGCTGACCTGCCCGGTGCCCGGCCACCCCTGTCTGGACGAGGTCACCGGACAGGACGTGGTGCGCGCGGTGCACAAGCTCATCCAGGAGCGCCGCTCATGAACATCCTCGTCTGGCACGTGCACGGATCCTGGCTCACCGCCTTCGTGCAGGGCCCGCACACCTACCTGGTCCCGGTCACCGAGGACCGCGGACCCGACGGGCTGGGCCGGGCCGTCACCTGGGACTGGCCGAGCACCGTGCAGGAGCGGACCCCGCGGGAGCTGCGGGACACCCCCATCGACCTGATGGTCCTCCAGCGCCCGCACGAACTGGACCTCGCCCTGCGCTGGACCGGCCGCCGCCCCGGCGTGGACGTGCCCGCCGTGTACGTCGAGCACAACAGCCCCGACGAGAGCGCCGAGCGGCAACTCCACCCGCTGGCCGGGCAGTCCCGCATCCCCCTCGTCCATGTCACCCACTTCAACCGGCTGATGTGGGACAACGGCCGGGCACCCACCGAGGTCGTGGAGCACGGCATCATCGACCCCGGCCACCGCTGGACCGGCACCGAGCGGCGCGCCGCCGTCGTCGTCAACGACCCGGTGCGCAGGGGCCGTACGACGGGAACCGACCTGCTGCCCCGGTTCGCCCGGTCCGCACCCCTGGACGTCTTCGGGATGCGCACCGAAGGGCTCGCCGAGCACCTCGGGCTGCCCCCCGAGCGCTGCCGCACCCGCGACCTGCCCCAGCACGAACTCCACCGCGAGCTGGCCCGCTGCCGCCTCTACCTGCACCCCGTGCGCTGGACCTCGCTCGGCCTGTCCCTGCTGGAGGCCATGTTCCTCGGCATGCCCGTGGTCGCACTCGACACCACCGAGGTGCGGGAGGCGGTACCCGAGGGAGCCGGGGTCGTCTCGAACCGCCTCGACGTACTGGAGGACGCCGTACGGACCTTCCTCGCCGACCCCGAGCACGCCCGCCGCACCGGCGCGGCCGCCCGGGCCGCGGCCCAGGCCCGCTACGGAGAGCGGCGCTTCCTGGACGACTGGGAACGCCTGATCAAGGAGGTCACCCGATGAGCCGCATTCCGCACACGGCCGGGCGCGTCGCCATGGTCTCCGAGCACGCCAGCCCGCTGGCCGCGCTCGGCGGACCGGACGCGGGCGGCCAGAACGTGTACGTGGCACAGACCGCCCGGCAACTCGCCAGAAAGGGATACCGGGTCACGGTGTACACCCGGCGGGACGCGGCGGGCCTGCCGGACCGGGTGACCCTCATCGACGGAGTGCAGGTGGTGCATGTGCCCGCCGGACCGCCCGCACCCCTGCCCAAGGACGAACTCCTGCCCCACATGGCCGAGTTCGGGGCCTTCCTGGCCCGGCAGTGGGCGGCGAACCCGCCCGACGTGGTGCACTCCCACTTCTGGATGTCCGGCCTCGCCGCCCTCACCGGCACCCGCGGCCTCGGCATCCCCGTCGTCCAGACCTACCACGCGCTCGGCACCGTGAAGAAGCGCTACCAGGGCGCCGCCGACACCAGCCCCGCCGAACGCCTCGCCATCGAGGAGGCCATCGGCCACGAGTGCGCCCGGATCATCGCCACGTGCAGCGACGAGGTGGCCGAGCTGAAGGCCATGGGCCTGCCGGAGGACCGGATCAGCGTCGTACCGTGCGGTGTCGACCCGGACCAGTTCGCGCCCGCCGGCCGCACCCGCCCGCCCGGCGCCCGCCGCCGGCTGCTGGCCGTCGGCCGGCTCGTGCCCCGCAAGGGCTTCGACCGCGCCATCCGCGCCCTGGCCGGCGTCCCGGACGCCGAACTGCTCATCGCCGGCGGGCCCGAGGCGGACCTGCTCGGCTCCGACCCCGAGGCGGCGCGCCTGTACGGCATCGCCGGCGAGTACGGCGTCCTCGACCGCGTCACCCTGCTCGGCGGGGTCGGCCGGGCCCGGATGCCCCGGCTGATGGCCGGCGCCGACCTGGTGCTGTCCCTGCCGCTGTACGAGCCGTTCGGCATCGTCCCGCTGGAGGCCATGGCCTGCGCCACACCGGTCGTGGCCACCGCGGTCGGCGGCCAGCTCGACACGGTCGTGGACGGCACCACCGGCGTCCTGGTCCCGGCCGACGACGACTACGACCTCGGCGCGGTCGTCCGCAGCCTCCTCGCCGACCCCGAACGGCTCGCCCGCTATGGAGCCGCCGGCCGGCAACGGGTGCTGACGCACTACACCTGGGACCGGGTCGCCGAAGGGGTCGCCGGGGTCTACAGCGAGGTGTCCCCGGTCCGCTCCCTGTCGGGGGTGGTCCGATGAAGGCCGCGGCCCACCTGCGCACCGACCGGCGCGCCGAGCCCTGCGCCGCCCAGGACAGCACGCACTGCGACGACCTCGCCAAGGCACTGGAGGCGTTCCGCGAACACGGCCCGCGCATCGAACGCTGGGGCGCCGAACTCGCCCGCCGCCTGGGCTCCGGGGCCCGGCTGCTGGTCGCCGGCAACGGCGGCAGCGCCGCACAGGCACAGCATCTGACCGCCGAACTCGTCGGCCGCTACCGCGAGGACCGGCCGCCGTTCTCCGCGGTCGCCCTGCACGCCGACACCTCCTCCACCACCGCGATCGCCAACGACTACGGCGTCCAGGAGGTGTTCGCCCGGCAGACCGCCGCCCACGGCCGCCCCGGGGACGTGCTCCTGCTGCTGTCGACCAGTGGCGCGAGCGCCAACCTGCTGGCCGCCGCCGAGCGCGCCCACCGGCTCGGTCTGACCGTGTGGGCGCTGACCGGACGGGCCCCCAACCCGTTGCAGCTCGGCGCGGACGACACGGTGTGCGTGGACGCCCCGGTCGCCGCCACCGTGCAGGAACTGCACCTGGTCGCCGTGCACATGCTCTGCGAGTCCTTCGACCGGGCGGTCGAGCGCGGCACGGCCGGCCCGGGGGAGGCGAACGGCACCGATGGCAAACCCGGTGTCGTCGGGCGGCTCGTCGGCCGGGCCCGGACCGTCGGCCGGTCCGTGGACGGCACCCCGGTGGCCTCCAGGAAGGGACACGCATGAACGCCTCGCACACCCGTCTGGTCGTGGTCGGCGACGCCCTCCTCGACCACGACCTGTGCGGCCGGGCCGAGCGGCTGGCCCCGGACGCGCCCGTGCCGGTCGTACACGGCACCCGGCGCAGCTCGCGGCCCGGCGGCGCGGCCCTCGCCGCCTGCCTCGCGGCCGCCGACGGCCGGCCGGTCACCCTCGTCACCGCCCTCGGCGACGACCCGGCCAGCACCACCCTGCGCGAACTCCTCGCCGACCGGGTCGAACTGGTGGAGGTGCCGCTGGACGGCGCGCTCAGCAGCAAGACCCGCGTGCTGGCCGGGGACCGGCCGCTGCTGCGCCTCGACGACGGCGACGGACGCGCCCGGGCGGCCACCGACGCGGCCGTGGCCGCCGTGACCGGAGCGGACGGCGTCCTGGTCGCCGACTACGGCCGGGGCACCGCCGACGTCCTGCGGGACGCCCTGGCGCACACGCCCGCCCCGATCGTCTGGGACCCCCATGTCCGCGGCCGGCCGCCGGTGCCCGGCGTCCGCCTCGCCACCCCCTCCACGCAGGAGGCCCGCGCCTTCGCCCGGCACCTGGACGAGGGCGAGGGGCCCGGCGAGGAGGCCGGGCTGCGCACCGCCGCACGCGACGCCCGCACCCTCGTACAGGCCTGGCAGGCGCAGGCCGTCGCCGTCACCCTCGGCGAGCGCGGTGCGCTCCTCTCGTACGGCGAGACGCCGCTGCTGGTGCCGACGCCGGCCGCCGCCTCCGGCGATCCCTGCGGCGCGGGCGACCGGTTCGCCTCGGCCGCCGCGGGCCTGCTCGCCGACGGCGCGCTCACCGAGGACGCCGTCCAGACCGGCGTACACGCGGCCACCCGTTACGTCGCCGAGGGCGGCGCCCGCGCGATCGCCGCGCACCAGGAATCCGAGCCGCCGGCGGAGGCCGCCGTCGACGGCGACACCACCGCCGACGCCCTCCGCACCGCCGCCCGGGTGCGCGCCGCGGGCGGCACCGTCGTCGCCGCGGGCGGCTGCTTCGACCTGCTGCACGCCGGACACGTCGCCCTGCTCCAGGCCGCCCGGCGGGCCGGTGACTGCCTGATCGTCTGCGTCAACTCCGACGCGTCGGTACGCCGCCGCAAGGGCGCCGGCCGCCCGCTCGTCCCGGTCGCCGACCGGGTCCGGGTGCTGCGCGCCCTGGAGTGCGTGGACGCGGTCGCCGTCTTCGCCGAGGACACCCCCGAACGCATCCTCGGCGACCTGCGCCCGCACATCTGGGCCAAGGGCGGCGACTACGCCCGCACCATGCTGCCCGAACAGCCCCTGGTGGAGAGCTGGGGCGGCCAGGTCCTGCTGCTGCCCTACCTCGACGGCCGCTCCACCACCACCCTCGCCCACCGAGCCGCCCGCACCCCCACCCCGGCGGCAAACCCATGACCCCGGTCCGCGCCACCCCGGTGGCAAGGCCCTGCCCGGCTCGCGTACCCGTCCCGGAGGTGAGGCCGTGCCTCGGCTCGTACCCCCGTTCAGCCGCGAGGCCGTGACCCGGGGCCGCGCTCCCGTCCTGGCGGTCAGGACACCCCTGCTCGCGCCCCGCCGAACCCCACCCGGAGGATCCACTCGGTGACCCCCACCTCGCACCCCCCGACCGTCCTGGTGCTGCGCGCGCTGGGGCTCGGTGATCTGCTGGCCGGTGTGCCCGCGCTGCGCGGGATACGGCGGGCCTTTCCCGATCACCGGGTCGTGCTCGCGCAGCCGCCGGGACTCGGCGCGCTCGCCCTGACCACCGGCGCGCTCGACACCGTGTTCCCGGCCGAGGCACCGGGCCGGGCGGTGCCCTCCCTCGCCCACTGGCCGGGACCGCCTCCCGACCTGGCGATCGACCTGCACGGCAACGGCCCCGAGAGCCGGGACGCGCTGGCCGCCCTGCACCCCGCCCGGCTGCTCGCCCACGCCTGCCCGGACGGCCCGCCCTGGCGCGCCCAGCTGCACGAACGCGACCGCTGGTGCGCCTTCCTGGACGCCTACGGCATCCCGGCCGACCCCCTGGACCTCCGCCTGCCCCCGCCCCGCACGCCGTCCCCGGCGCCGGGCGCGGTGGTGGTGCACCCCGGGGCGGCGTCGGGTGCGCGCCGCTGGCCGGGGGAGCGGTTCGCCGCGGTCGTACGGTGCCTGCGTGCCGCCGGACACCGGGTCGTGCTCACCGGCGGCCCGGGCGAGGAGCCCCTGGTCCGTTCCATCGCCGAGCGCAGCGGGCAGCACACGGCCGACGTGCTCACCGGCGGACTGCCCCTCGCCGAGCTGTCCGCGCTGGTGGCCGAGGCGTCCCTGGTGCTCAGCGGCGACACCGGCCTCGCCCATCTGGCGGTCGCGTACGGCACCCGCTCGGTCACCCTGTTCGGGCCGGTGTCGCCCCGGCTGTGGGGCCCGCCGCCGAGCCCCGACCACGTGGCCCTGTGGCAGCCCGGCCCGCCCGGCGACCCGCACGGCCGCACCCCCGACGCCCGCCTGCTGCGCATCGGCACCGGCGAGGTGGCCGCCGTATGCCTGACCCTGCTGCGCCAGGCCCGCCCGCACGCCGAACGGGAGACGGCACATGCCCGCTGACCACGCCCACGGCGACGCCCCGCGGCCCGCCGCCGCACCGCCGCCGCCCGCACCGGCCGCGGAGCCGCGCCCGGCCCGGGCGGCGGCCGGCAGGCGGCCGGTCTCCGCCGAGCAGGCGACCCGGCTCCCCGGCCGGTCCGCGGGCGGCGACCAGCGGACCAGCGTCGCGGTGATCACCCGCGACCGCTGCGCCAGCCTGCTGCGCACCCTCGACGCGCTGGCCGCGCTGCCCGAGAAACCGCCCGTCATCGTCGTCGACAACTCCCGGGACGACACCACCCGCAGGGCCGTCGTCGGCCACCCGGCCGTCAGCCGCCTGCTGCGGCCCGCCGCCAACACCGGCGCCGTCGGCCGCAACCTGGCCGTGCGCCACGCCCGCAGCCCCTACGTGGCCTTCAGCGACGACGACTCCTGGTGGGAACCGGGCAGTCTGCGCCGGGCCGCCGACCTGCTCGACAGCCATCCCAGGCTGGGCCTGCTCGCGGCCCGCACCCTGGTCGGCGAAGAGGGCTCAGACGACCCCCTCAACGCCGTCCTCGCCGCCTCCCCGCTGCCCTGCGAAGCCGATCTGCCCGGGCGGCCCGTGCTCGGCTTCCTCGCCTGCGCCAGCGTGGTCCGCCGGGCGGCCTTCCTCGACGCCGGCGGCTTCCACCCGCTGCTGTTCTTCGGCGGCGAGGAGACCCTTCTCGCCTACGACCTGGCCGCCCACGGCTGGGGCGTCAGCTACGAACCCACCCTGTGCGCCCGCCACCACCCCGAGCAGCAGGGCGGCCGCACCGGCCGGCCCTACCTCGTCCAGCGCAACCACGTCCTCACCCGCTGCCTGCGCCGCCCCTGGCCCGTCGCCCTGCGCGCCGGTGCCGACCTGGCGCGGGCCGCCGCGGCCGACCGCCCGGGCGCGCGCCGCGCCCTGCGCGAGACCCTCGCCCGGCTCCCCGCCACCCTCGCCCGCCGCCACACCCTGCCCCCGCACGTCGAAGCCGCCGCCCGCCTCCTGGACCGGCAGGCGGACACACCCGCCGAGGAAGGCGCGCCACCATGACCGGGCACGGCCCCGACGACCGTACGACCGTCGTCCTGATCACCCACAACCGGCGCGACGAACTCCTGCGCACCCTCACCCGGCTGCGCCGGCTCCCCGAACGCCCCCGCGTGATCGTCACCGACAACGCCTCCGGCGACGGCACCGCCGAGGCCGTCGCCCGGGACTTCCCCGAGATGACCCTGCTGCGCCCGGGCCGCAACCTCGGCGCCGTCGGCCGCAACCTCGCCGTCCAGCAGGTCGACACCCCGTACGTCGCGTTCTGCGACGACGACACCTGGTGGGAGCCCGGCAGCCTGCGCCGCGCCGCCGACCTGCTCGACCCCCGGCCCCGGCTCGCCGCCGTCACCGGGCGGATCGTCGTCGAGCCCGGCGGCACCGAGGACCCCGTCGTGCGCGAACTGCGCGAGTCCCCGTTGCCCGGCCCCGGCTGGCTCCCCGGCCCCGCCCTCGGCTCCTTCCTGGCCGCGGCCACCGTGCTGCGCACCGACGCCTTCCGCGCCGGCGGCGGCTTCCACCCCGGCCTCTGGCTCGGCGGCGAGGAGGAACTGCTCGCCTGCGACCTGCTCCGCCAGGGCTGGTGGCTCGCCTACGCCGAGGACCTCACCGTCCACCACCACGCCTCCCGGCTGCGCGACAGCACCGCCCGCCGGGTCCTCGGCATCCGCAACACCCTGTGGTTCACCTGGCTGCGCCGCCCCCTGCCGTCCGCGCTGCGCCGCATCGGGCACCTGATCCGCACCGTCCCCCGGGACACCGCCTCCGCCCGCGCCTTCGCCCGGGCCACCGCCGGACTGCCCTGGGTGCTGCGCCAGCGCGATCCGGTGCCGCCCGAGCTGGAGTGCCGGCTCGCCGTGCTGGAGCGGGCGCGCCGGAACTCACCCGCCCGGCGGTACGTCGGCTGACCGCGTGCCGCCGCCCCGGCTCCGACACGCCCGGACGGTCGTTGCGGCGGGCCCCGGGACAGGGCACAGTGATCCCCCGGTCAGGACGCGGCTGGATGATCCTTCCCCCACCCAGGAAGCGTTGCCCATGGAAGACGGCCGACAGCCCCGTGCCCGCCCGCGCCCCGGCGGCCCCGCCCCCCTGCTTCTGGAAACTGTGCCGGAGCACCGCCCCGAGACCGGCGCGGTCAGTGTCCTGAAGGCCCGGGGCACGGTCGACGCCGCCAACGCCCAGGACTTCGCCCGGGCCCTCGCCGAGCACATCGAGGACGCCGACCGGACCGGCGCCCACCCCCTGCTGAACCTGACCGAGGCGTATCTCGCCTGCCCCGCCGCGGTGCGGGCGCTGGACCGGGCCACCGCGGTACTGGCCTTCTCCGGCCGCGCCCTGGCGGTCGTACAGCCACGGCCGCACGTCCGGGAGGCGCTGCGCGCGGCCGGGCTGCCCGGCGTCCGGGTGCACGCCACGCCGGCGGCCGCCCTGGACGCCCTGGAGGTACGAGGACCGGTGGCACCGGCGGGGCAGGGCGGGGAGCGCGACCCGGCCCGGCGCGGTTGATGGCCGGGCCCCCGCCGGGCAAGGTGGATCACGGTCAGGCAGCGGCCGATCGAGTTCCTTGCGACGTCCTGTCCGGGTGATGCCATGAACCCCGCTTCCGGCCGGCCGGGCACCCCGGCCGCGCTCGTCATCGAGTCCTCCGTCGTGGAGGGACTGCCCGCCGAGGGCGCCCTGCTGCTGCGCATGTCCGGAAACCTGGACGCCGACGCGGCCGAGACCTGGTCGGAGGAGCTGCGCGACCATCTGGAGCGCGCCGACCGCGCCGGACTGCGCCCCGTCCTCGACATGGCGCATGTCCAGCTCGGCGGCGCCGCGGTGCTGCGCGCGCTCAGCGAGACGACCCGAACCCGCTCGGGCCGCCCCGACCTGATCATCGTCCGGGCCCGGCCGGGCGTCCGCGAGGCGGTGCACCTGGCCCGGCTGGACGGCGTCCGGCTGTACGCCACCCTCGACGAGGCGCAGCGCGAGCTGGCTCGCGCCGCCGCCCGGGTGGAGGAGCTGCCCGCCTGGCGGTCGCAGCTCGCGGACCCGCTGCGGCCCTCGTACGAGGATCTGCACAAGGAGGTCCGGGCCCTGCGTGCCCGGGTGCGCACCGCGCCGGTGATCGGCATGGCCCAGGGCACGCTCATGGTCCGCTACGGCCTGCCCGACTCGGGCAGCGCCTTCCGGGCGCTGCGGGAGGCCTCGCAGCGGTTCAACGTGCCGCTGCGGGTCCTCGTCTCCGCCGTGGTGGCGGCCCGGCCCCCGGAGGGCGGGGAGTGGTTCCCGGGCCGTCGCCCGCTGCCCGTGCCCCCGCTGCGGATCCTCGCCCGCGGCGGCCGGGACCCCCGCTACCGGCGGCAGATGGTCGACGCCGTGCTGCACGAGGCGCTGGCCGTCGGACAGGCGCCGGCCGGATACGTGCGGTTCGTCGACCCCGCCGTGCACACGCTGGTGCTGGAGACCCAGTACGGCTGCCCGGACGCCTTCCTCGACCTGCTGGCATGCGGCCGGGACGAGGGTACCGCCGACGGGCTCGCCCGCGCGCGGGGACGCCGGGTGAGCGTGCCCGACGTGGCGGCCGACGCGCTCCTGTCCGAGGAGAGCCGGTGCGCCCTGCTCACCACGGGCACCCACGCCCTCCAGAGCCTCCCGGTGCTGTCCGCCGCGGGTTCCTGCACCGGCGCCATCACCCTGCACTGGCCGGAGGCCGGGCACCGGCCCTCCACCGCCCAGGCCGAGGCCTTCGGCGTGCTGGCCGCCGACACCGCGGCCTGGCTGAGCTGGTACCACCGCACGGTGCTGCTGGACGCACTGGAACACCTCCACCACACCCTGGCCGCCACCGCCCCGGGCGGCTCCCCGGCGGGTGCGTCACCCGCCGCCCCGGGGGAACCCGGAGTCGCGAGGAGCACGCATCACCCGGAGGGAGTCCGGCACATGTCCAATCCGCAGCAGCCCGAACAGCGGCGCAGTGACAAGGGAGGCGCCACCCCGCAGGACAGCGGCGAGCTCAGGGCCCGCCAGCAGGCGGGCAAGGGCACCGGCGCCCACCCGCACGGCACCGACAAGGGGAAGAAGGGCGGGGGAGAGGGCGGCGGAGTGCCTCCGGCACAGCAGCCCGAGCATCCCTGATCCCGGCGCCCGGACCCGACCTGTGCTCCCGCGCCCGCACCCGGCGTACCCTCCCGCGTATGCGCATCTCCGTCTCCTCCGACATGGACGAACCCGTGGCCCGCCTCCTCGTGGCGGAGCTGCGGCGCCGCGGCCACGAGGTACGCGCGCACGGCGCGCTGCGGCCCGGAGCCGACCCGCAGTGGGCGGCCTGCTCGGAGGCGGCCGCCCGGGACGTGGCCCAGGGCGCGGCGGACCAGGCGGTGGTGTGCTGCTGGACCGGCACCGGGGCCTCCATCGCGGCCAACAAGGTGCCCGGCGTCCGCGCGGCCCTGTGCACGGACGCGGTGACGGCGGACGGAGCGCGCCGCTGGAACGACGCCAACGCGCTGGCCCTGAGCCTGCGCCTGACCTCCGAACCGTTGCTCAAGGAGATCCTGGACGCCTGGTTCGCGGCCGAGCCCAGCCAGGACCCCGAGGACCGGCAGAACGTGGCCCGCGTCGACCGCCTGGACACCGCCCGGAAGGATTCCTAGGCGGGTACGGCGGCCGGCGCGGGCCGGGTGTGGGTCGGGAGGGTGTGGGTCCGGGTTCAGTGGGCGCCCAGTCCGCCACCGCCGAACGAGCCGCTGGACCCTCTGCTCCAGCGCGGGCGCTGCTGGTTGGCGCTGGTCTTGGAGTCCATGTTGCTCAGCTCGTACGGGGTGAGCGCGCGACCGCCCTTGGGGACCTTGGGAATCTCGGCGGCCTCCCTGTTCTCCTGCACCTCCCGCACCGGGCCGTCCGGCGGCAGATGGGGCTGGTCCTCGGGCCGCGGCCGAGGGGACTCGCGGTACCTGACCCGGGAGGTCATCCAGAAGCCGCCGGCGAGCAGCGCCAGCACGGCCATGGCCACGAGGAACAGCACAAGGCTCATCAGGCCGCTCGCTGCGGCCAGCTGCGTCGATGCGGTATTCATAGGAGTGGGATACCCAGCCCAGAACGGGATGAACCGGACATAATTATGTGTCCCGTAGTAGGCCTTCCGGTGAGGTTTGCGGGCTGGTGCCCCGGCTACCCGCAGGGGGTGACCCCGACGGCTTCGCAAGCGCAGCTCTACCGGTTCCTCGAGGACCGTTTCACCTGTGCCCAGGCGTGCACGGAGTGCGCCCGGGCCTGCGCCGTGCGCGCCAGTCTGGTCGACCCGGACGGAACCGAGCGCCGGGAGCGGGTGCGCCGGCTCGGCATCATGTGTGCCGAGGTCTGCGACGCCACCTGCCGGGCGCTGTGCGAGGAGAACCGCCAGGACGAGGAGTCGATCCGGGTACGGCTGGAGTGGTGCCGTTCGGTCTGCCTCGAATGCGCCCATGCCTTCGACGGGCAGGCCGGCGCCGAGTCGGCCGCGGCGGCCTGCCGCGCCTGCGCGGCGGCGTGCGCGGACTTCCTGGAGACCCTCAGATGAGCGGTGAGGTGACCGGCCTTCCCAATTTCTGAAACACGTTCTACGGTGTGCGCCGTCAGGACCGCCCTTGGGGAGCCTGGAGGCGCCGTGCACCTCGACCACACGCCCGAGCAGCAGCGGCTGCGCGCGGAACTACGCGCCTACTTCGCGGACCTGGTCCCGGACAACGTCTACGCCCGGTACGCCGACCCGGCCGAGCAGAAGCGGTTCTACCGCGCCACCATCCGCCGGCTCGGCACCGACGGCTGGCTCGGCGTGGGCTGGCCGAAGGGGTACGGCGGGCGCGGCATGACCGCGATGGAACAGTTCATCTTCTTCGACGAGGCCGCGCAGGCCGGCGTACCGCTGCCGCTGATGGCGCTGAACACCGTCGGGCCGACGCTGATGCGGTACGGCACCGAGGAGCAGAAGGCGTACTTCCTGCCCCGCATCCTCTCCGGGGAGATCGACTTCGCGATCGGCTACAGCGAGCCCGGTGCCGGCACCGACCTCGCCTCCCTGCGCACCAGGGCCGTACGGGACGGCGACACCTATGTCGTCAATGGCCAGAAGATCTGGACGACGAACGGCGACACCGCCGACTGGGTCTGGCTGGCCGTGCGCACCGACCCCGAGGCGCCACCGCACCGGGGCATCACCATGCTGCTGGTGCCGACCGCCGACCCCGGCTACTCCTGCACCTTGATCACCACCCTGGCCTCCCACGACACCACCGCCAGCTACTACGAGGACATCCGCGTCCCCGTCTCCCGCCGGGTCGGCGAGGAGAACCAGGGCTGGCGGCTGATCACCAACCAGCTCAACCACGAACGTGTCACCCTCGCCGCCCACGGCACCATGGCCGTCCGCGCCCTGCACGACGTCCAGCGCTGGGCCCTCCGGACCAAGCTCGGCGACGGCCGCCGGGTCGCCGACCTCGCCTGGGTGCGCCGGCTGCTCGCCCGCACCCACACCCGGCTCGAGGCCCTGAAACTCCTCAACTGGCAGATGGTCACGGCCGTCCAGGACGGCACCCTCACCCCGCAGGACGCCTCCGCCGTCAAGGTCTACGGCTCCGAGGCCCGCCGGGACGCCTACGCCTGGCTCATGGAGATCGTCGCCGCGGCCGGCCCGCTGAAGGAGGGCTCGGCGGGCGCGGTCCTCCACGGCGAACTGGAACGCGGCTACCGCTCGGCCGTCATCTTCACCTTCGGTGGCGGCAACAACGAGATCCAGCGCGAGATCATCTCCTGGCTCGGCCTGGGGATGCCCCGGGTACGGCGCTAGCCTGCGCTCAGCAGGAGCCAGGCGCAGACAAAGCCGGACAGGCCTGCCGGTGCCCACGCGGCCTACGCCCGCCGCCGCTACGCCGACGACGTCCTTTCCTTCAGTCCCTGGCACGCCCTGGAGGCCCCCCGCCCACTGGGCTCGATCATGCGCTCCCGCCCAGCTACCGCCCCTGACCAGGTCCCGACCGGCCCCGGATGCGGCCGCGGGTCGGTCGGGACCCGCGTGCCAGAATGGAGAAGACCATTTTCCGCCCTGTCTTCTTCGAGGTTCCTTTCGTGTCCCAGCCCGTCGGCCGTGTGCCCCAGCGACGCAACGCACGGTCCAACAGGGCCCGCATCCTGGCCACCGCCCGCCAGGAGCTCGGGCGGAACCCCGACATCACCCTGGAGGAACTCGCTCGCGCCGCCGGTGTCGTACGGCGCACGCTGTTCGGGCACTTCCCCGGGCGGGCGGCCCTCCTGGACGCGCTGGCCGAGGAGGCCACCGAGGCGCTCCAGGCCGCCGTCGCGGACGGCGCGGGGGCGACGGAACCGGCCGACCGGGCGCTGGCCCACTCCACGTTGGCGCTCTGGCCCGTGGGCGACCGCTACCGGATGCTCCTGGCGCTGGCCCGGAGGGACCTCGGCATGGACCGTGTCGCGGGGATCCTGGAGCCCGCGCGGGTCAGGGTCACAGCCATCGTGGAGCAGGGACAACGGGACGGCCTCTTCCACACCCAGCTGCCGGCCCCGGTGCTGGGCGCCGGTCTGGAGGCGATGACGGTCGCCCTGCTGGAACAGGTCAACACCGGGGCGCTGGAGGACGACGGCACCCGGGTGGCCGTCACCCTGCTCATCGCGGCCGGTGTGCCGGAGAAGCGGGCGCAGATCGTCGTCGACGAGGTGGCCGCCGCCGAGGGGTGAGATCGTGCGCCGCTCACGGCACGGCCCGTTCTGGGGGTGGAGGAGGCCGGAATCGGGGTTCCGGCCTCCGGTGTACGGGGCTCAGGCGCCCACGGTCTCGGTCTGCTCCTCAGCAGCCGGTGCCGCGTCTTCGGCACTGTGCTTGCGGCCGGGCAGGACGGCGACGACGATCAGGGTTCCGGCGGCCATGATGATGCCGCCGATGAGGCTCGTGTGGGCGATGGCGTGGGCGAAGGACTCGTGGACCGCGCCGAGCAGAGTCCGGGCCTGTTCGGCGCCGCCCTGGGGGTTCTTGGCGGCCTGTTCGGCGACCGCGATGCCGCCGCCGACGGAGTCCTTGGCGGTGTCCATGGCCTCGGCCGGGAGGTGGCCGCCGACCAGGTCGGTCAGCTTGTCCTTGTAGGACGTGGCCAGCAGCGAGCCGAGGATGGCGATGCCCAGCGAGGCGCCGAGTTCCAGGGCGGTGTCGTTGGCGCCGCCCCCGACGCCCAGCTCCGACTCGGGGAAGGAGCCCATGATGGTGTCGGTGGCCGGGGACAGGCTCAGGCCGATGGCGAAGCCGAGCAGCAGCAGCGGGGCCACGAAGTCGGTGTAGGTGGAGCCGGAGTCGATCCGGGTGAGCAGGAAGACGCCCACGGTGCCGATCACCATGCCGGTGCCGACCACCAGCTTCACGCCGAGCTTCGGAGCCAGCCTGCCGGTGACCGCGGCACCGACGAACACGGACCCGGCCAGCGGCAGCAGACGGATGCCGGTCTCCAGGGCGTTGTAGCCGAGGACGAACTGGAGGAACTGGGTGGAGTAGTAGATCGAGCCGAAGGTGCCGAAGAAGAAGAACAGCACCGCGAGCATCGCGCCGCTGAAGGGACGCTCGGTGAACTTGCGCACGTCCAGCATGGGGTTCGGGTGCTTCAACTCCCAGCCGACGAAGGCCAGCAGGCCCAGGCCGGCGACGACGGTCGCGGTGATCGGGCCGACGCCCCAGCCGAAGTGCGGGCCCTCGATGGTCGCGTAGACCAGGCAGCCGACCGACACGATCGACAGCAGACCGCCGACGTAGTCGATCCGGCCCATGCCCTCCGCCTTCGACGGCGGCACGAGCAGCAGCGCGCCGATGACGCCGAGGACGGCGAGGGGGACGTTCATCAGGAAGGTGGAGCCCCAGGCGTGGTTCTCCAGCAGCCAGCCGGCGGCCAGCGGACCGGCGGCGATGGCGAGACCGGAGGTCGCGGACCAGGCGGTGATCGCCCTGGCGCGCTCGGCGCGCGGGAACATCGCGACCAGCAGCGACAGGGTGGCCGGCATGACGACGGCGGCACCGACGCCCATGATCGCGCGGGCGGCGATGACGAGGTTCGTCTCGTCGACCAGGCCGCCCATGACCGAACCGCCGGCGAAGATCAGCAGGCCGAGGACGAGGGCACCGCGGCGGCTGTACTTGTCGCCGATCGCGCCCAGCACCAGCATCAGCGCGGCGTAGGGGACGGTGTAGCCGTCGATGACCCACTGAAGGTCACTGCTGCTCAGCCCCAGGTCCTTGGTCATGTCGGGGGCGGCCACGATCAGTGACGTGTTCGCCATGACGACGATCAGCAGGCTCAGGCACAGGACCAGCAGGGCCCACCAGCGCCGGTGGTAGGGCTCCGTCATCTTCTCGACGGGCGTCTTCGCAAAGAGCGGCATGGTCAGGCTCCTCGGCAGGAGGTGAAGCGGGGGCTTCGGGGGCGGAATCGAGGGGATCGCTGCGCGCGGGGCCTAGGGGGGCCCGGCGTCGGGGGGCAGTTAATTGCCCATCGATGTGCAGGCTAGTTTATTGCTCATCGGTGTGCAACTATCGAGTTGCTCTCCCCTGCCAACCGGAGGTCCGACATGATCCACGCCCCCGTGACAGCCGCCTCGGGTGTGAGCGCCCCGCCCCGGACCGGGCGGCGCGTGATCGTCGCCGCTGCGGCCCTGGTGGCCCTGCTGGTCGGCGGAGTCTCGGTCGACCGGATCGCCGCAGCTCGCGCGGAGAGCCGTACGGCCATGGCGTTCCAGGACGGCATGGGAACCGCCGATCGGCCGTCGGTGCACGTCAGGGGCTTTCCCGTGCTGAACCAACTGGCTGCGGGCAGCCTGGACCATGTCGACCTGACCGCCCACGACATTCCGGCCCGCGGCACCACCCGGCCGCTCCCGGTGACGAAGCTGACGGTCGGGATGGACGGGCTGAAGACCTCGGGGAGCGCCGACGAGGCTCACGCGGACGGCGTCACAGCGACTGCCTTCCTGTCGTACGCGGACGTGTCGAGCGCGCTCGGCGTGCAGGTGTCACAGGGGGACGAGTCCGGCCGGGTCGATGCGACCGCGAGTCTGCCGCTCGTCGGCGACGTGACCGTGAGTGCGGCCGTCTCGGCGGCCGGCGGCAACCGCATCGCCTTCACGGACGTCCGCGCGGAGCGGGGTGGGCTGCTCCCTTCGCTGACATCACTCCTCGACAGGGCCCTGGACGAGCCCGTTGCGCTACGGAACGTGCCCGAAGGGCTCCGTCTGCGCTCGGTCACCGCCGGCGAGGACGGAATCGGCGCCCGCTTCACAGGCCGCTCGGTCACGTTCCGCCCGGACGCGTCGTCCGCGTGAGGTCAGGTGGCGTCAGGCAAGGGGCGCCGGGCGACCTCGTGCGCTTCGCCCGCGGGCAGGCCCAGCATCCGCAGGACCATCTCGGCGAGGTCGACCGCGGCATGGTCGCCGTCCACTTCCGAGCCGGAAGCCGGCCGCGACGTGCTCCGCCCCGTGGGGATCGCAGTCCTGATGAATTCATCATTTCCTGCGGCGAACTTCTTGACGACAGAACTGTCACAGTTGATGATTTCCTCAGTACGGCAATGTTGCTCGGAGGGCACCATGTCTGACATGCACGTCAAGGGGGACGTCATCACGGCCCACCAGGACCTCCACAGCGAGCAGGGCGCCCGGCGCGGCGAACACCCCGGCCGCTCCCGGAACCCCGTGATCAAGGTGGCGGACCTGGCCTGGCTGGAGTTCGAGAAGCCCGACCTGGACCGGGCGGAGGTCTTCGCCCGCGACTTCGGCTTCTCCGTCGCCGCCCGCACCGAGCGCGAGCTGTGGCTGCGGGGTACCTTCGCGGGCTCACCCTGCATGGTGATCCGACGCGGTCGTACGTCCCGCTTCATCGGCCCGGCGTTCCGCGCCGCCGAGCGGGCCGACCTGGACCGGCTGGCCCGCGCCACCGGATCGTCCGTACGGGACTCCGACGTTCCCGGCGGCGGCAAGGTGGTCGACCTGCTCGACCCATCGGGCTTCCCGGTCCGGGTCGTGCACTGCGGCGAACAACTCCCCGCACTGCCGGAACAGCGGCCGCTGCTTCTCAATTCCGGCACGGATCACCGTCGCACCAACGCCGCCCAGCGGCCGCCGCGCGAGCCGTCCCGCATCCAGCGGCTCGGCCATGTGGTGCTGGAGACGCGGGTGTTCGGCCGGGCCCTGGACTGGTACCTGGACACGCTCGGCATGATCGTGTCGGACTTCCTGTTCCTGGACGGACAGCGCGATCGCGGCCCGACGATGGCGTTCATACGCTGCGACCTGGGCGGTGTGCCGGCCGACCACCACACCCTCGCGATGCACCTGGGTCCGGGCACGGGGTACATCCACTCCGCCTACCAGGTCACCGACCTCGACTCCATCGCCGCCGGCGGTGAATACCTCAAGGAGCGCGGTTACAAGCGCAGTTGGGGCATCGGCCGGCACATCCAGGGCAGTCAGCTCTTCGACTACTGGCGCGACCCCGACCGCTTCATGCTGGAGCACTTCGCCGACGGCGACCTGTTCTCCAGCGACGTCCAGCCCGGCTGGGCGCCGATGTCCACCAGCGGCCTCGCTCAGTGGGGCCCGCCGGCCACCCGCGACTTCCTCGGCGCGAACCCCTCCCCGCAGCGGGTCCGCGATGTCATCGAGGCCCTGCGCGGCGACAACGAAATGGACCCGGCACGACTGTTCGGCCTGCTCAAGGCCGCCACATCCTGAACCCCCGCACGCGAATCCCTCACAAAGGCACTGACATGAGCACCAATGTCCTGCGCACCGCCGACGGCTGGTGGGTCGTCCGAGGCGACCGAGCCGTCCCCGTCGAGACCAAGGCCGTGACCACCGCAGGGCTGCTGGCCGACCGGCCGGCTGTCCGCGAGGCCGCCGCCTCCGGCGAACCGGGCACGCCTGTCGCCGATCTGGTGGCGCTCTCACCGGTCACCACGCCCTGCCGGGTGGTCGCCCAGATGGTCAACTACCGCAGCCACGCCCGCGATTCGGGCTTCAAGGGCGACATCCCGCCCGCCTTCTTCCGCAAGGCCTCCGGCTCCGTCAGCGGCCCCGGTGACGCCGTCGTCCGGCCGTCGCACGTGAAATTCCTCGACTACGAGATCGAGCTGGGCCTCGTCATGGGCGCGCCCCTGCCCGTCGGCACCGTCGTGGAGGAGCGGGACCTGCCGTCGTACGTCGCCGGACTGGTGATCACCAACGACGTCAGCGCCCGTGAGGTGCAGCTGACCAAGACCCAGTTCTACGAGAGCAAGTCGTACCCCACCTTCACGCCGACCGGTCCGTACCTGGCGTTGCTGGAGCCGGAGGACTTCGCTCATCTCCTCGACCTGAGACTGAAGTTGAGCGTCAACGGCGAGCTGCGCCAGGACCGCACCCTCGCCGACATGATCGTCCGACCGGCACAGGCGCTCACCCTGCTGGCTCGCTTCCAGACCCTGGACGCCGGAGACCTGCTGCTCACCGGTACTCCCGGCGGCACGGCCCTGAAGGCGCCGCCGAAGGCCGTCGAGAAGATCGGCGCGCTGCTGCCCCCGGCGGTGAAGTGGAAGGCGTTCTTCAAGAGCCAGGCGAAGAACCCGCACTACCTGAGCCCGGGCGACATGATCACGGCGACGATCGCGACCCCTGACGGCCGCATCGACCTCGGCGAGCAGCGCACGCCCGTCGCGGCCGCGAACTGATCCCCGAGGTGAGCCGCACATGACCGCCGTTGAAGCCGCCCGTGTGCCCGTCGTGATCGTCGGGGCCGGGCCGGTGGGCGTGACCGCCGCCCTGCTCCTGGCCCGGCGCGGAGTCCGCAGTGTCGTCCTCGAACGCCACCAGGACGTCTACCCGCTCCCTCGCGCCGTCGCAGCCGACGACGAGATCCACCGGATCCTCCAAGCGGCGGGCGTCGGTGAGGAGTTCGCCGCGATCGCCCGCCCGGCGAAGGGGCTGCGGCTGCTGGACGCCCGGCACCGGGTGATGGCCGAGTTCCGGCGCACCGAGCACGGCCGGCACGGCTACCCGCAGACCAGCATGTTCGACCAGCCCGAGCTGGAGCGCGTACTGCGGGACGCCCTGGCCCGGCACCCCGAGTGCGAACTGCGCGGTGGCGTGGAGGTCACCGGCGTCGGCCCCGACTCCACCGCCCCCGTCCGTGTCACCTACCGCGACGACACCGGCGATCACGAGCTGTGGGCCGACGCGGTCCTCGGCTGCGACGGCGCCAACAGCCTCACCCGCGAAGCCATCGGCGGCACCTGGGAGGACCTGCGCTTCGAAGAACGCTGGAAGGTCATCGACGTCGACACGACGGGCCCCGTCCGCTGCTGGGAGGGCGTCGACCAGATCTGCGACCCGGTCCGGCCGGCCACCTTCATGCGCGTGAGCGAGAACCGCTACCGCTGGGAGTTCCGGCTCGGGGAAGGACAAGAGACGGTCCGTGAGCTGATCGCCCCGTGGCTGCCGCCCTCGTACGACGGGGACTTCGAGGTCGTCCGTGAGACGCAGTACACCTTCCGGGCCCGCGTCGCCGACCGCTGGCGCCACGGACGCGTCTTCCTGCTCGGCGACGCCGCCCACCTCACCCCGCCGTTCATCGGGCAGGGCCTGTGCTCGGGGCTGCGGGACGCCTGCAACCTCACCTGGAAGCTCGCCCGCGTCCTCCAGCAGGGAGGCGATGAACGGCTGTTGGACACCTACGAGAGCGAACGCAAGCCGCACGCACTCCATGTGATCCGCCTCGCGGTCGCCATGGGCTGGGCCATGACCGGCGGCCAGGACGGCGCCGCCGCGATCCGCCGCAGGGCGCTGGCCGCCGCCTGCCGTATACCCGGCCTGGCCGAGCGGGCCGGCCGCGACCTCAGCCCGCCCCTCACCGCCGGGCCCCTGGTGCGGCGCGGGGTCCGCCGGGGCCTGGCAGGCACGCACTGCCCCCAGCCGTGGGTGAGCGCCGGCGGAGGACGTACCCGTCTCGACGAGGCGCTCGGCGACTCCTTCGCCGTACTGACCGCCTCCGCACCCGGACCCTCCCTGACCGCGCTCGCGCACGGTCTCGGTGTGCACGCGGTCCCGGTGACCGACCTCGGCGACGACGGCACCCTCGCCGCCTGGCTGCGCGCCGGACGCGCGGACGCGGTCCTGCTGCGGCCCGACCGCGTCGTGATGGACGTCGTCCCCTCGGGCGGCCGCGACTTCACATCGACCGCCGCCTGGGCCTCCCTGCTGCACACCACACGAAGCCCTGTCCCTTCCCCACGGACGGCCCCGAAAAGCCTGTTGAGGAGTACGACGCGATGAGCACGCCCTTCTTCACCCCCGATCCGCAGACGGCGGCCGCCAGCCGCATCGCGGACTTCGCCCGGCGCCAGGGCATGGACCCGCAGGACTACGCCGCCCTGCACCGCTGGTCGGTCACCGACCTGGAGGGCTTCTGGGGCGCGGTGTGGGAGTACTTCGACATCGACGCCGACACCCCCTACGAGCAGGTGCTGGCCGAGGAGCGGATGCCGGGCGCCCGCTGGTTCCCCGGCGCCACCCTCAACTACGCCCACCACGCCCTGCGCAACCTGGCCGACGACGAGGTGGCGATCCTCGCCCTCGACGAGACCGGCTCCGGCGACGAGGTGACCGGCGCCCGGTTGCGTGCCATGGTCGCGTCCGTGGCCGCCACCCTGCGCGACCTCGGCGTCGGCAAGGGCGACCGGGTCGTCGGCTATCTGCCCAACACCCCGCACGCCATCGTCACGTTCCTCGCCGCCGCGAGCCTGGGCGCCGTCTGGTCGGTGTGCGGCCAGGACTACGCCCCCCAGGCCGCCGCCGACCGCTTCGCCCAGCTCGAACCCACCGTCCTGGTCGCCGCCGACGGCTACCTCTTCAACGGCACCACCCAGGACCGCCGCGAAGCCGTCCTCGAACTCGCCCACGCCCTCCCCACGGTGAAGGCGACCGTGCTGGTGAGCCACCTGGGCCTGCCCCGGCCGCCGCAGGCCCACCCGTCGCTGGTCGTCCCCTGGGAGGACGCCTCCACCCGCACCGAGGAACTCGCCTGTGTGCCGGTCCCGTTCGACCACCCGCTGTGGGTCGTCTTCTCCTCCGGCACCACCGGCCTGCCCAAGGGCATCGTCCACGGCCACGGCGGCGTGCTCCTGGAGCACCTCAAAACCCTGGGACTCCACTCCGACCTGGGCCCCGGCGACCGCCTCCTCTGGTACACCACCACCCACTGGATGATGTGGAACCTGGTCGCCTCCACCCTCCTCACCGGCGCCACCACCTGCACCTACGACGGCAGCCCGGTCCCCTTCGCCAAGCCCGACGTGCTGTGGGAACTGGCCGCCCGCCACCGGGTCACCGTCTTCGGCACCAGCCCCCAATACCTGCTGGGCATGGCCAAGTTCGGCATCGCCCCCGCCGCGCACGACCTCTCCTCGGTCCGGGTGGTCGGCTGCACCGGCTCCGCGCTGCCGGCCTCCGCCTATCCCTGGGTCCGGGAACACGTCGGCGACCGCGTGCTGCTGGCCTCGATCAGCGGCGGCACGGACGTCGTGTCCGGCTTCGCGGGCAGCGCGCCCAACACCCCCGTGTGGGCCGGGGAGTTGTCGGCCCCGCACCTGGGCGTGGCGCTGGCGGCGTACGACGCCGAGGGCTTCCCCGTCATCGACCGGGTCGGCGAGCTGGTCGTCACGCGCCCCATGCCCTCGATGCCGCTCTACTTCTGGAACGACCCGGAGGGCACCCGCTACCGCGACGCCTACTTCTCGGCGTACCCCGGAGTGTGGCGACACGGCGACTGGATCACCGTCACGGGGCACGGCTCGGTGATCGTCCACGGCCGCTCCGACTCCACGCTGAACCGCAACGGCGTACGGCTGGGCAGCGCCGACATCCACGACGTCGTCGAACGTCTCCCCGAGATCGCCGAGGCCCTGGTCATCGGCGCGGAGGAGCCCGACGGCGGCTACTGGATGCCGCTGTTCGTGGTCCCGGCAGCCGGCGTCGCACTCGACGACACCCTCCGGGAGAGGATCAAGGACGCCATCCGCAGCGGCGCTTCACCCCGCCACGTCCCCGACGAGATCCTCGAAGCGCCGGGCATCCCGCACACCCGCACCGGCAAGAAGCTGGAGGTCCCGGTCAAGCGACTGCTCCAGGGCGCCCCGGTCGAGCAGGTCGTCAACCCCGCCACCGTGGACAACCCGGAACTGATCGGCTTCTACGTCCACGTGGGCGCCGAGCGCCGCAAGGGCGGGTCCGACTCGTTCTGACGGTGCGCTCACAGCAGCAGCGTCATGGGCCATGAGGGACTGCGGAGCGCTCTCGGGTGCATGATCCCGCGGCGCCCTGGGGAGGACGCGGGCATGGGCGACCCCGGGCTGTTCACACCGCGCTCCGTGACCTGGCAGATGCACGGCGACCCGATGATGTGGGTCGCCGGCGTCCGCGCGCTCTACCTCCAGGCCCTGCACCCGCGCGCCGTCCGGGGCGTCTTCCAGAACTCCGACTTCCGCCGCGACGCCTGGGGCCGGCTGATGCGCACCGCCGACTTCGTCGGCACGACCACCTACGGCACGACCGAGGCCGCCGAGCGCGCCGGCGCCCGCGTCCGGAAGATCCACAGCATGCTGAGCGCGACCGACCCGGACACCGGCGAGCGGTACGGCGTCGACGAACCCGCCCTACTGCTGTGGGTGCACTGCGCGGAGATCGACTCCTATCTGCACGTGCTGCGCCGCTCCGGCTACCCGCTCACCGACACCCAGGCGGACCGGTACATCGCCGAACACCGCGTCAGCGCCCGCCTGGTGGGGCTCGACCCGCGGACCGTACCGGCGAGCCGGGCGGAACTGGCCGCCTACTTCGAGAAAGCCCGCCCGGAACTGGCCGCGGGACCCGAGGCCCGGGCGGTGGACGACTTCCTGCTCCACCCGCCGACGCACCCCCTCCTCATACCGGCGCGCGAGGTCCTGTGGCGGCGCGTGGCGCAGCTGGCGTACGCCGCTCTGCCGCCGTACGCCCATGAGCTGTACGGCAGACCGGCCCCCGCGCCGGCCGTCGTCACCCGCCGGCTGCGCACCACCGGGACCCTGCTGCGCCGCATTCCCGCACATCTGCGCTGGCAGCTCCCGCCCAAACACATCCTGCGGGCCATGGAGCGGCTCGGCCCGCAGGCCCGCCCCGCACCGTACAAAGCCGGACGATAGACCGTGGGCGGGGCGGAGCGGACGGCGAGCGTCCCTCGCCGGGGTGTAACGGGAGCGGTTCCGCAGGGAGGCCCGGGTGGCGGCGGGACTCTCCCACCGCGGGGTGACCGTGGTGCACGACTTCGGCGAGTTGGAGGGGATGCCCTACCTCGTCATGGGCCATCCCGACACCCTCGCCGCCCGCGGCGCCGAGGCGTACTGCCTGGAACCTCTCGGGCGCGGCGCGAAGGCGGTCGCGGTGTGCCGGAGGATGGCGGTGCCGCGCCGGCCCCCGGCACACGGCGCACTTTGACCCGCCACCGGGACAGGGGGATGCACGCTTCTGGCCCCGGTCGATCACCACGTGTTACGAAGGACCATGCCTGCCCACGAGGGAACCCGCGCCTACGACACCGTCATCGTCGGCGGTGGCCACAACGGCCTGGTCGCCGCCGCCTACCTGGCCCGCGCCGGCCGCTCCGTGCTGGTCCTGGAACGCCTGGACCACACCGGCGGCGCCGCCGTCTCCACCCGCCCGTTCGCCGGCGTCGACGCCCGCCTGTCGCGCTACTCCTACCTGGTCAGCCTGCTGCCCCGGAAGATCGTGCGGGATCTCGGGCTGGACTTCCGGGTCCGCGCCCGCACCATCTCGTCGTACACCCCGGCGGTACGCGACGGACGGCCCACCGGTCTGCTCGTCGGCGGCGGCGAGCGGCGCACCCGGGAGGCCTTCGCCCGGCTCACCGGCGGCGAGCGCGAGTACGCCGCATGGCAGCGCTTCTACGGCATGACCGGCCACGTCGCCCAGCGGGTCTTCCCCACCCTCACCGAGCCCCTGCCCACCCGCGACGAGCTGCGCCGCCGCATCGACGACGAGGCCGCCTGGCGGGCCCTGTTCGAGGAGCCGATCGGCGTCACCGTCGAGGAGCGCTTCGAGGACGACCTGGTCCGCGGGGTGGTGCTCACCGACGCCCTCATCGGCACCTTCGCCGACGCCCACGACCCCTCCCTCGCCCAGAACCGCTGCTTCCTCTATCACGTCATCGGCGGCGGAACCGGCGCCTGGGACGTGCCCGTCGGCGGCATGGGCGCGCTCACCGACGCGCTGGCCGCGGCCGCCCGTACGGCCGGTGCGGTCATCGCCACCGGACACGAGGCCGTACGGATCGACACCGACGGACAGCGCGCCGAGGTCACCTATCGGACTGCCGACGGCGAGGGCGTCGCCGCCGCCCGGCACGTCCTGGTGGGCGCCTCCCCGCAGGCCCTGGCCGCACTCACCGGGGACCCGGCGCCGGAGCCCGCCGAGGGCGCCCAGCTCAAGGTCAACATGCTCCTGAGACGGCTGCCCGCGCTCCGCGACCCCGCCGCCGACCCCCGGGAGGCCTTCGCCGGCACCTTCCACATCGCCGAGGGCTACCGGCAGCTCGCCACCGCCCACGCCCAGGCCGCCGCCGGTGAACTGCCCGCCGCACCACCCTCGGAGATCTACTGCCACTCCCTGACCGACCCCACCATCCTCGGCCCCGACCTCGCCGCCCGCGGCTACCAGACGCTCACCCTGTTCGGCCTGCACACCCCGGCCCGGCTCTTCGACCGGGACAACGACGCCGCGCGCGAGGCCCTGCTGAAGTCCACCCTCGCCCAGCTCGACGCCCATCTCGCCGAACCGCTCGCCGACTGCCTGGCCACCGACGCCGACGGCCGCCCCTGCATCGAGGCGAAGACCCCGCTCGACCTGGAACGGGACCTCGGGCTGCCCGGCGGCAACATCTTCCACCGCGCCCTGTCCTGGCCGTACGCCCAGGAAGGCACCGGCCGTTGGGGCGTGGAGACCCGCCACGCCAACGTGCTGCTGTGCGGCGCGGGCGCGGTGCGCGGGGGAGGGGTGAGCGGAGTGCCGGGGCACAACGCGGCGATGGCGGTACTGGAGGCGGCCGTGTGACGCGACGGCGCCCGCCGCACCGTCCGGACCAAAGAAACTGACGGTACGTCAGAAAAAGCCTTCCGTCGTCCGGACGGCTGCGGCATCCTGCGCCCATGCAGACGGAGCTGAGCAAGAAACTGGGAGTCGAGCACGCCGTCTTCGGCTTCACGCCGTTCCCCGCCGTCGCCGCGGCCATCAGCCGGGCCGGCGGCTTCGGAGTGCTCGGCGCGGTCCGCTACACCGCCCCCGGCGACCTCAAACGCGATCTCGACTGGCTCGACGCACACGCCGGGGGCCGGCCCTACGGCCTGGACGTGGTCATGCCGGCCAAGAAGGTCGAAGGCGTCACCGAGGCCGACGTCGAGGCGATGATCCCGGAGCGGCACCGGCAGTTCGTGCGCGACACCCTCGCCCGGCACGGCGTCCCCGAACTGGCCGAGGGCGAGGCGTCCGGCTGGCGTATCACCGGCTGGATGGAACAGGTCGCCCGCAGCCAGCTCGACGTCGCCTTCGACTATCCGATCAGGCTGCTCGCCAACGCCCTCGGCTCCCCGCCCGCCGATGTCGTCGCCCGCGCCCACGACCGGGACATCCTGGTCGCCGCGCTCGCGGGCAGCGCCCGGCACGCCCGCAAGCACCAGGAGGCGGGCATCGACATCGTCGTCGCCCAGGGCTACGAGGCCGGCGGCCACACCGGGGAGATCGCCACCATGGTGCTCACCCCCGAGATCGTGGACGCCGTCGACCCGCTGCCCGTCCTGGCCGCCGGGGGCATCGGCAGCGGCCCGCAGGTGGCCGCCGCCCTCAGCCTCGGCGCCCAAGGTGTGTGGCTGGGCTCCATATGGCTGACCACCACAGAAGCGGACCTCCACTCGCCCGCGCTGACCCGCAAGCTGCTCGCCGCCGGCTCCGGGGACACCGTCCGCTCCCGCGCGCTGACCGGCAAGCCCGCGCGCCAGCTGCGCACCGCGTGGACCGATGCCTGGGACGACCCGGCCGGCCCCGGCACCCTGCCCATGCCGCTCCAGGGCCTCCTGGTGGCCGAGGCGCTCTCCCGCATCCAGAAGCACGAGGTCGAGCCGCTGCTCGGCACACCCGTCGGGCAGATCGTCGGCCGGATGACCGGCGAACGCAGCGTCCAGGCCGTCATGGACGACCTCACCCGCGGCTTCGAACGGGCCGTGGACCGCATCAACCGCATCGCCGGAAGGAGCTGACGGCCATGACCACGCCCCCCGCCGGTTTCTGGGCCCAGGCCGCCCAAAACCCCGGCCGCACCGTCCTCGTCGCCCCCGACGGGCAGGAGTGGACCGCCGGCCGGCTGCACTCCGCCGCCAACCGGCTCGTCCACGGACTGCGCGCGGCCGGACTGGAGCGCGGCGACGCGTTCGCCGTCGTCCTGCCCAACGGCGCCGAGTTCCTCACCGCCTATCTCGCCGCCACCCAGGCCGGCCTCTACCTCGTCCCCGTCAACCACCACCTGACCGGCCCCGAGATCGCCTGGATCGTCGCCGACTCGGGCGCCAAGGTGCTCATCGCCCACGAGCGGTACGGCCCGGCGGCCCGCGCCGCCGCCGACGAGGCGGGCCTCCCGGCCGGCCACCGGTACGCGGTCGGCGAGGCCGAGGGCTTCCGGCCGTACCGCCAACTCCTGGACGGACAGCCGGAGTCGGCACCCTCCGGCCGGGAGCTCGGCTGGGTCATGAACTACACCTCCGGTACGACGGGACGCCCGCGCGGCATCCGCCGCCCGCTGCCCGGCAAGGCCCCCGAGGAGGCCTATCTGGGCGGCTTCCTCGGCATCTTCGGCATCAAGCCGTACGACGGCAACGTCCACCTGGTCTGCTCGCCGCTCTACCACACGGCGGTCCTCCAGTTCGCCGGTGCCTCGCTGCACATCGGCCACCGCCTGGTGATGATGGACAAGTGGACGCCCGAGGAGATGCTCCGGCTCATCGACACCCACCGGTGCACCCACACCCATATGGTGCCGACCCAGTTCCACCGGCTGCTCGCCCTCCCCGAGGAGGTGCGCGCCCGCTACGACGTCTCCTCCCTGCGCCACGCCATCCACGGCGCCGCGCCCTGCCCGGACCATGTGAAACGGGCCATGATCGACTGGTGGGGGCGGTGTGTGGAGGAGTACTACGCGGCCAGCGAGGGCGGCGGCGCCTTCGCCACCGCCGAGGACTGGCTGAAGAAGCCGGGCACGGTCGGCAGGGCCTGGCCGATCAGCGAACTCGCGGTCTTCGACGACGACGGCAACCGGCTTCTGCCCGGCCGGCTCGGCACCGTCTACATGAAGATGACCACCGGCGGTTTCTCCTATCACAAGGACCGGACCAAGACCCGCAACAACCGCATCGGCGACTTCTTCACCGTCGGCGACCTCGGCTATCTGGACGAGGACGGCTACCTCTTCCTCCGCGACCGCAAGATCGACATGATCATCTCCGGTGGGGTGAACATCTACCCGGCCGAGATCGAGTCCGTCCTCCTCTCCCACCCGGCGGTCGCCGACGCGGCCGCCTTCGGCATCCCGCACGACGACTGGGGAGAGGAGGTCAAGGCCGTGGTCGAACCGGCCCCCGGCCACACCCCCGGCCCCGGCCTGGCCGCCGCCCTGCTCGACCACTGCGCCGAGCGGCTCGCCGGCTACAAGCGGCCGCGCAGCGTCGACTTCGTCGCCGAACTGCCCCGCGACCCCAACGGCAAGCTGTACAAGCGGCGGCTGCGCGCCCCCTACTGGGAGGGACGCGCCCGCCAGGTCTGACGCAGACCGGAGCGAGAGCGGTCCGCCGGGGTGCTTGACCGGCCGGTCCGACGGCCGCAGGATCGGCTGTCATGAGGCAGGGACACGGCAGCACGGTCGACGGGGTGCTGCGGCGCAGCGCCCGCCGCACCCCGGCGCGCGTCGCGCTGGAGTACCGCGAGCGGACCTGGACGTACGAGGAACTGGACGACGCCGTCTCCCGCGCCGCCGCCCTGCTGCTCGCCGAGGGCCCCGCCCCCGGCGACCGGGTCGCCGCCTACGGCCACAACTCCGACGCCTATCTGATCGGCTTCCTTGCCTGCGCCCGCGCGGGCCTGGTCCATGTGCCCGTCAACCAGAACCTCACCGGGGACGACCTGGCCTACCTCATCGGCCAGTCGGGCAGCACCCTGGTCCTCACCGACCCGGACCTCGCCGCCCGACTGCCGGGCGGTGTCCGGGCGTTGCCCTTCCGCGACACCGAGGACTCCCTCCTCGCCCGGCTCGCGGACACACCGCCGTACGACGGTCCGGAACCCCGCACCGAGGACCTGGTGCAACTGCTGTACACCTCCGGCACGACCGCGCTGCCCAAGGGCGCGATGATGACCCACCGGGCGCTGGTGCACGAGTACCTCAGCGCCATCACGGCCCTCGATCTGAGCGCCGGCGACCGCCCCGCGCACGCGCTGCCGCTGTACCACTCGGCGCAGATGCATGTGTTCCTGCTGCCCTACCTCGCGGTCGGCGCGACGAACATCATCCTGGAGGCGCCGGACGGGGACCTGCTGTTCGACCTGGTCGAAGCCGGCCGCGTGGACAGCCTGTTCGCGCCGCCCACGGTGTGGATCGGGCTGGCGGGACGGCCCGACTTCGCCACCCGCGACCTCGACGGCCTGCGCAAGGCGTACTACGGCGCCTCCATCATGCCGGTGCCCGTGCTGGAACGGCTGCGCGCCCGGCTGCCCCGGCTCGCCTTCTACAACTGCTTCGGGCAGAGCGAGATCGGCCCCCTGGCCACCGTGCTCGGCCCGGAGGAGCACGAGGGCCGGCTCGACTCCTGCGGCCGGCCCGTGCTGTTCGTCGACGCCCGGGTGGTGGACGACAAGGGCGAGGACGTGCCCGACGGCACGCCGGGCGAGATCGTCTACCGCTCCCCGCAGCTGTGCGAGGGCTACTGGGACAAGCCCGAGGAGACCGCCGAGGCCTTCCGGGACGGCTGGTTCCACTCCGGAGACCTCGCGGTGCGCGACGGCGAGGGCTACCTCACCATCGTCGACCGGGTGAAGGACGTCATCAACTCCGGCGGTGTGCTGGTCGCTTCACGCCAGGTCGAGGACGCCCTGTACACCCACGAGGCCGTCGCCGAGGCAGCGGTGATCGGCCTGCCCGACGAGCGGTGGATCGAGGCGGTCACGGCGGTGGTCGTGCGGCGCGGCGAGGTGACGGAGGAACAGCTCATCGCGCACGTACGGGAGAAGCTCACCCCCTTCAAGGCGCCCAAACGCGTTCTGTTCGTCGACGAACTGCCCCGCAACGCCAGCGGCAAGATCCTCAAACGCCGGCTGCGCGACCGTTTCGGCGGCTCATGACGGTCACGCGGGGTCGCGCGGGCGCAGGTCCACGATGCGGCGGATCTTGCCGACGGACCGCTCCAGCGACTCCGGGTCCACGATCTCCACGTCCACGGACACCCCGATGCCGTCCTTCACGGCCGCGGTGATCGCGCCGGCCGCCGCCTGCCGTACCTCCGCCGGTGCGTCCGGCCGGGCCTCGGCCCGCACGGTCAGCCGGTCCAGCCGGCCCTCACGGGTCAGCCGGAGCTGGAAGTGCGGCGCCACCCCGGGCGTGCGCAGCACGATCTCCTCGATCTGGGTGGGGAACAGGTTCACCCCGCGCAGGATCACCATGTCGTCGCTGCGGCCGGTGACCTTCTCCATCCGCCGGAACGCCCGGGCCGTGCCGGGCAGCAGCCGGGTCAGATCCCGGGTGCGGTAGCGGACGATCGGCATGGCCTCCTTCGTCAGCGAGGTGAACACCAGCTCGCCCCGCTCGCCCTCCGGCAGCACCTCGCCGGTGACCGGATCGACCACCTCCGGGTAGAAGTGGTCCTCCCACACGGTCAGGCCGTCCTTGGTCTCCGCGTACTCCTGCGCCACACCGGGGCCGATCACCTCGGACAGCCCGTAGATGTCGACCGCGTCGATCGCGAACCGCTCCTCGATCTCCCGCCGCATCTGCTCGGTCCACGGCTCGGCCCCGAAGACCCCGACCCGCAGCGAGGTGCCGCGCGGGTCCACGCCCTGCCGCTCGAACTCGTCCAGCAGCGTCAGCATGTACGACGGGGTCACCATGATGACGGCCGGTTCCAGATCCTGGATCAGCTGCACCTGCCGGGCTGTCATACCGCCGGACGCCGGGACGACCGTACAGCCCAGGCGCTCGGCACCGTAGTGTGCGCCCAGCCCACCGGTGAACAGGCCATAGCCGTACGCCACATGGACGACGTCACCGGGCCGGCCGCCGGCCGCCCGCAGCGAGCGCGCCACCATGTCGGCCCACATGGAAAGGTCGTTGTCGGTGTAGCCGACCACCGTGGGGCGGCCGGTGGTCCCGCTGGAGGCGTGGATACGGCGGATCCGCTCACGGGGTACGGCGAACATCCCGTACGGGTAGTTCTCGCGCAGGTCGGCCTTGGTGGTGAAGGGGAAGCGGGCGAGGTCGGCCAGCGAGCGGCAGTCCTCCGGACGGACGCCGGCCTTGTCGAAGGAGTCGCGGTAGAACGGCACACGGTCGTAGGCGTGCCGCAGCGAGGAGCGCAACCGCTCCAGCTGGAGCACCCGCAACTCCTCTGCCCCGAGCCGCTCACCCGCGTCACGCAGGTCCGTCGCATCCGCCGCATCCGTCATGGGGACGCCTCCCTTGCCATCCTCGCATACCGGACAACCGATCATTCGGTCGCCCTGTCGCTGGCCAGTAACGCAGGCCACCGCGGTCCGAGGCAAGGGGTCGGGACGGAATGGCCCGGTGATCCCGACGCCGACCGAGGGCGGGATCGGTAGGGTCGACGATCATGAGTGACGCATGGAAGAGGGACCGGATCGGCAGCGCGCTGCGCGGTGAGAATCCCGCGGTGCTCCGGAGGCTGGACGCGGGGTTCGCGGTCATCGGGGACGTCCAGTTCCTGCCGGGGTACTCGGTGCTCCTGGCGGACGACCCGTCGGTGCGCCGGCTGTCGGAACTGCCCAGGAGCAGGCGGCTGGCCTTTCTGTCCGACATGGACAGGCTCGGCGAGGCCGTCGAGCGTGCCTGCGCGCGGCTGGACCCCGGCTTCCGGCGGGTCAACCTGGAGATCCTCGGGAACACGGACCCGTTTCTGCACGCGCACGTGTGGCCGCGGTTCGACTGGGAGCCGGACCATCTGGTCGGGAAGCCGGTGTGGCTCTATCCACCGGAGACGTGGGGTGACAGCCGCTCCGCGCTGGGTCCCCAGCACACGGCCTGGCGCGAGGCGATCGGTGCGGAGCTGGACCGGCTCGCGGGCTGACGTCCGCGGCACCTCCCGTCCCGCCGCCCGCCCCACGCGCTAGCGGGGCACCGGCACCGGGCACTCCACCCGCTGCTCAGCCGGTGCCGCGGTCCAGTACGCGGCGGGCGGCCTCGGCCTCCGCCGCGGGCGGGGAGAGTTCGTCCAGGGTGTCCAGCTCGTCGTCCGACGCCAGCTCCTGTTCCCAGGCCTCCGCGAGCCGCTCCTGCTCCTGGCGCGGCCGGGCGGCGATCTCCTCCCGGTGCTCCCGGTCCAGGGCTGCCAGGAATCGTTCGACCGGGTCTGTCGACATGCCGTGCTCCTTGTCTCGGACGGGCCTGCTGCCTGGCCCAGCATGGCCGAACCGGCCTGCGCCCGCCGCCCGACACCGCCTGGGAACACCCTGTTGGCCGCGCGGCCTTCCACCCGTGCCGGAAAGACATTGCGCGCCGGACGGGCCGGCCGGGATGATCGGCCCCATGCCGATCTTCACCGCGGCCGACGGCACCCGGCTCGCCTACCACCTGCGGGGCAGCGGCGCGCCCCTCGCCGTGCTGCCCGGCGGCCCGATGCGGGCCTCCGCCTACCTCGGTGACCTCGGCGGGCTGACCGCGCACCGGCGACTGGCGCTGCTGGACCTGCGCGGCACCGGTGGCTCGGCGGCGCCGGCGGACCCGGGGACGTACCGCTGCGACCGGATGGTGGAGGACGTCGACATATGGCGCGCCCACATGGGGCTGGACCATATGGATCTGCTCGCCCATTCGGCGGGCGCCGCCCTGGCGATGCTCTACGCGGCCCGGTACCCGCACCGGATACGACGGCTGCTGCTGATCACCCCCAACCCGTCCGCCCTCGGACTGCGCACCACCCCGCAGGACCGGCTGGCCGCGGCCCGGCTGCGCACCGGGGAGCCGTGGTTCGCCGAGGCGTTCCCCGCCTACCGGGCCTGGCTCGCCGGGGAGGCCGGCTTCGACGACGTGTTCCTGCCGTTCTTCCACGGCCGCTGGGACGACACCGCCCGCGCCCACTGGGACGCCGAGCCCGAGCAGACCAACGAGGAGGCGGCCGACGGCTACTTCGCCGAGGGCGCCTTCACCCCGGACGCCACCCGTGCGGCGCTGGCCGGGCTGACCGCTCCGGTCCTGGTCCTCGCCGGGGAACTGGACGGCGGTCCGCGCCCCGGTCTCGCCCGCCGTGCCGCCGAGGCGTTCCCGGCCGCCGAGTGCGCCGTCCAGCCCGGCGCCGGCCACTACCCCTGGCTGGACGACCCCGACTGGTTCCGGAACCGCATCGGGGCCTTCCTCGCCGAGGACTGACCGTCAGGCGGTCACGTGGGCTGTGTCGGGCAGACCGGATCGGTTCGCCTCGTCCTGGACGGGCATCGCCAGCAGCGAGGCCACCGTCAGACCTGCGTCCGCTTCCGCCGGATGCCGCAAGGTCTTGCCGGGATCGAGCGCATAGGTGTTGCCGCGTCCATCGGGCCCAGTTCGTCAGAGGGTCCGCCATCTCCTGTGTGCGACAGCGGGGAAGACCGGATGTCGCGGAACTTCCCGCGACGGGGGCGGCGGGTGCCTCGTTCACGCCGTGCCAGGGCCGGATCCACGTCCGGCTCCTCGGTGAGCTTCTGAGGCTTGTCGGAGCCCGGGAGCTCTTCGCTCTTCCGGAGCCGACGCACACCGAGCCGCATCATCCCGATCCGGCCACCGCCCCCTCGGTATAGCCGGGGACTCTGCCGGCCGTCACATCCTCGCGCATGCGTGTCAGCCGGGCGAGATACCTCCACAGCAGGGGAAAGGGCCGAAGCAGTAGGGTGAGGAGGGAGCGAGGGAGAAGTAGTGAGAGCGCCGCGCGTACTGCCAACCCTGGACGAGGTCGACACCGGCGATCACGTCTGCCACCTGTGGGACCGTACCGATGACGTCATCGACCGCAGCCGGGCTTTCGTCGCGGACGGTGCGTTGCACGGCGACAAGGTGGTGATCGTCGGCCCGGCCTCGAAGGCGGAGAGCGAGTTCGCACCGCTGGTACTGGACCCTGCCCGGTTGCAGGGCTCACTTCTCGCCGCGGTGCGTCGGGAGGCGGCCGCCGCCGACCGGGAGGGGTTCCGCTCCCTGCGCGTGCTGCACCACGTCAGCCCCGGCGCCCGCGCGGGCCGGGACGGGGAGTGGCTGCGCAGCGAGCTCGATCTGGAGGAGTTCGCCGCCGACACCGGAGCCATGGTGGTCTGCGCCTACAGCGGTGCCGACTGGGATCTGCCGACTCTCCGGCAGATCAGCTGTGTGCATCCTCATCACCTGGGCGTCCATCCGCTCTCCCCCGCGTTCCGGGTGTACCGGACCGAGCAGCAGGGCTGGACGGTGACCGGGACCGTCGACAGTGACGGAGCGGTCGCCTTCGGCACCATCCTGTGCACCCTCCTCGCTCACGCGCCGACCGTGCGTCTGCTCTGCCAGACCCTGGAGTTCTTCGATGCCGCCGGGATGAGCGCGCTGGCCGATGCCGCCCGGTACCTTCCGGACCGCAAGGTCATCCTGGAAGGCACCAACGAGACCGTGCGGCTCGCCTGGGAGCTCTCCGGCTTCGCGGTTCCCGACGTACCGGTGGTGATGGCGCCGTGACCTCCTCTTCGTCCACTTCCCGCGCAGGTACCGGATACCGGCACGAGCTCTATCCGTACTCGGGGGGCGATGAATTCGTCACGGGCGCTCTGGGGTTCATCCAGGAAGCGCTCGACGGTGACGAGGCCGTCGTCGTGGCGGTGCCGCAGGACAAGGCGTCATTGCTGCGCGCACAGATCCGTGAGAACGACACCGTGCGCTACGTCGACACCAGCCGGGTGCAGCACCATCCAGGGCGGCTCATCGCCGCCTGGCAAGAATGGATCAAGGAGCACGTCTCGGAGGGGCGGCCCGTCCGGGGAATCGGCGAAGCCCCCTGGGACCAGGTCCGCAGCGCTGCTGAGGCCGAGGAACTGCGCTACCACGAATGGCTGCTCAACAAGGCGTTCGCCCAGGGGCCGGCCTGGTGGCTGCTGTGCCCGTACGACGTCGAACGCGACCGGGCCGCCCTGACCGAGATGGCACGCTGCCATCCCTACATCCGCAGCGACGGCCGCACCGCGCTGTCCGAGGGCTACGACGCTCAGGCGTCGTACGCGTTCGCCGCCCTGACCGACCCCTGCGACCCGTACGACGAGTTCCTCTACACCAGCGGCGACCTGCCTGCCCTCCGAGACAAGATCGCTGCCTGCGCCGAGCAGCACGGCCTGACCGGCCGGCGCCTGCGCGAGCTGCATCTGGCCGCGACGGAAGTGGCGACCAACAGCATCCGCCACGGTGGCGGCCAAGGCGTGCTGCGCACCTGGAGCGAGGAGCGACGGCTCGTCTGCGAGTTCCGGGACGCCGGCTACCTGGAGGACCCGCTGGTCGGACGCACCAGGCCGGCCGCACGGCAGGTCGGTGGACGCGGGCTGTGGCTCGTCCACCAGCTCTGCGATCTTGTCGAGATCCGGTCCACACCGGACGAAGGGACCACGATCCGCCTGCACACGGAGCTGCCCGGGTAGGCACCCTCATGCCGACGGTCTGGTCGGCGCCCCGGCGCGCAAGGGTGAGAGTGACGGCGTCGCCCCCAGGGTAGGCGCAAGCGTGTGACCGGACGAGACGACAGAGAGGTGCCGGTGCGACGGTTCGGCAGGGGCGCCCACGATCAGGATGGGAGTCCGTTCTCGATGCTGAGGGTGCGGGTACGGCATGCGGACGCGACGGTGGTGCGGCTGCCGGCCGAGGTGGACTACGACAACGCTTCGGGCATCGGCGCCCGGTGCGCGGATCTGGTCGAGGAAGGGTGCGGCACCCTCGTACTCGATGCCTCTGACGTGCAGTATCTCGACTCTTCGGGCGTCAGCATGATCATCACGCTGTCGCGCCTGTGCGACAACGGGTCCGGCGCCCTCCGTCTCGCCGCCTTCAGCGACCACTACCAACAGGTGTGGCGGGTCCTGGGCCTCGACGCGCTGCTCCCCGTCTTCCCCACGGTGGACACTGCGCTCGACGGGCCGGTCCCGGGGGCGTGTGCCGATACCTAGGCGGTGTCGGCCCCTACCGGTCCGCCGCCACCGCCACCTCGCGGGCCCAGCGGTAGTCCGCCTTGCCGCTCGGGGAGCGCCGGATGGAGTCGGTGACGACCAGCTGGCGGGGGATCTTGTAGCCGGCCAGCCGGGTGCGGCAGTGGCTCTGGATGTCGGCCAGTGACGGCCGCGGAGCCCCCTCGCGCAGCTGCACCACCGCCGCCACATGGTTGCCCCAGGTGGCGTCCGGCACCCCGGCGACGAGCGCGTCGTACACGTCCGGATGCGCCTTGAGCGCCTGCTCGACCTCCTCCGGGTACACCTTCTCGCCGCCGGTGTTGATGCACTGCGAGCCCCGGCCGAGGACCGTGACCACGCCGGCCTCGTCGACCGTCGCCATGTCGCCCAGCAGCACCCAGCGCTCTCCGTCCCGCTCGAAGAACGTCTCGGCGGTCTTGCGGGGATCGTTGTAGTAGCCCAGCGGGACATGGCCGCGCTGGGCGATGCGGCCCGCCTCGCCCGCCCCGACCGGCTCGCGCGTGACCGGATCCACCACCCGCGTACGGGAGTTGACCCTGATGCGGAAGCCGCGCTCGGGACCGGAGTCCTCGGTCGCCGTGCCGTTGAAACCGGACTCCGAGGACCCGAAGTTGTTCAGCAGCAGGGCGTTCGGGACCAGTTCCCGGAACTGCCGGCGGACCGTCTCCGACATGATCGCGCCCGAGGAGGAGACGCTGAACAGGGACGAGCAGTCGGTGCCCTTCAGCGGCCCGCTCAACGCGTCGATCAGCGGGCGGAGCATCGCGTCGCCGACCAGCGACATGCTGGTGACCCGCTCCCGTTCGACCGTGCGCAGCACCTCCTCCGGCACGAACTTGCGGTGCAGCACGACGCGCTGGCCGAAGTGGAAGCCGATGAACGCCGTCAGCGTCGAGGTGCCGTGCATCAGCGGGGGAGTGGGGAAGAAGGTGATGCCCGCACCGCCCGCCGCGACCCGCTCGGCCAGCTCCTGCGGCGTCCGCACCGGCTCCCCCGTCGGCGCCCCGCCGCCCAGCCCGGCGAAGAACAGGTCCTCCTGACGCCACATCACCCCCTTGGGCATGCCGGTCGTCCCGCCGGTGTAGATGATGAACCGGTCGTCCCCGGAGCGGGCCGGGAAGCCCCGCCCGGGCGAACCGGACGCCTCGGCCTCGGCGAACGGGACCGCCGAGGCGATCGCGGGCGACCCGGCGCCGACCCGCAGCAGCTGCCGCACCTTCGGCGTGCGGGGCAGCGCTGCGGCGACCCGGTCCTCGAACTCCGCGTCGTAGGCCAGCGCCACCAGGTCCGCATCGCGGTAGAGGTACACCAACTCCTCTTCGACATAGCGGTAGTTGACGTTGACCGGGACGATCCGGGCCTTCAGGCACGCCAGCACCGTCTGGAGGTACTCGACGCCGTTGTACAGGTGCAGCCCCAGGTGTTCGCCGGGCCGGACGCCGCTGTCGATCAGATGGTGGGCGATCCGGTTGGCGGCGGCGTCCAGCTCGGCGTAGGTGAGGCGGCGCTCGGCGCCGGTGCCCGGGTGGTCGAGGTAGACGAGCGCCTCGCGGTCCGGCACCACGTCCACGACCGACTCGAACAGGTCCGCAAGGTTGTACTCCACCGCTCCTCCTGACCCCGGCCGTCCGGCTGCGGAATCGCGCGTCCTCGCTCCGCCGGTCATCAGAGCAAAGGGGAGCACAGGTGTGAAGGGGCCGGGCCAATAAATCTGACTGACTGTCAGAAAACTCTTGAAGTGCCCCCTCGCCTCCTGCAACCTGTTCTCGTTCTCACCGAGGGGAGATGGCCCATGGGCGGGACCGAACACCTCACCGTGCAGCGCGAAGGCGCCACACTGGTGCTCACGCTCAACCGGCCCGACGCCAGGAACGCGCTCTCGCTTCCGATGCTCGTCGGCCTGTACGACGGCTGGATCGAGGCCGACGAGGACGACACCGTCCGCTCGATCGTGCTCACCGGGGCCGGCGGCGCCTTCTGCGCCGGCATGGACCTCAAGGCGCTGGCCGGCGACGGAATGCGGGGACAGCACCACCGCGACCGCCTCACGGCCGACCCCGACCTGCACTGGAAGGCCATGCTGCGCCACCACCGCCCGCGCAAACCGGTGATCGCCGCCGTCGAGGGGTACTGCGTCGCGGGCGGCACCGAGATCCTCCAGGGCACCGACATCCGGGTCGCGGGCGAGTCCGCGACCTTCGGCCTGTTCGAGGTGCGGCGCGGACTGTTCCCGATCGGCGGTTCCACCGTCCGGCTGCCCCGGCAGATCCCGCGCACCCACGCCCTGGAGATGCTGCTCACCGGCAGGCCCTACAGCGCCCGGGAGGCCGCCGCCATCGGACTGATCGGCCAGGTCGTCCCCGACGGCACCGCCCTCGCCAGGGCACTGGAGATCGCCGAGCGGATCAACGCCTGCGGCCCGCTCGCCGTCGAGGCCGTCAAGGCGTCGGTGTACGAGACCGCGGAGATGACGGAGAGCGACGGCCTCGCCGCCGAACTCGCCCGCGGCTGGCCGGTCTTCGACACCGCCGACGCCAAGGAAGGCGCCCGCGCCTTCGCGGAGAAGCGGCCCCCCGTCTTCAAGCGGGCCTGACCCGAGGAGCCCCGATGCCCGAAGTCCTCCAAGCGCCACTCGTCGTCGAGTTCCCCTTCACCCGCTCCCTCGGCCCCGTGCAGAGCGCCTTCCTCACCGGCCTGCGCGAACGCGTCGTCCTCGGCGTGCGGACCAGCGCCGGACGCACCCTGGTCCCACCCGTCGAGTACGACCCCGAGACCGCCGCGGAACTGCGCGAGCTGGTCGAGGTCGCCCCCACCGGGACCGTCACCACCTGGGCCTGGAACCACGCACCCCGCCGCGGCCAACCCCTCGGCACCCCCTTCGCCTGGGTCCTGGTCCGGCTCGACGGCGCCGACACCGCCCTGCTGCACGCCCTCGACGCCCCCGGCCCCGACGCCGTCCGCACCGGCATGCGGGTCCGCGTCCGCTGGGCCGCCCAACGCACCGGCGCCATCACCGACATCGCCTGCTTCGAGCCGTACGACGGCGCACCCGCGGAAACCGGCGGCCGCACCGGCGCCTTCGACAACCCGGTCACCGGGATCGTCGCCCCCGCCCGGCTCGACTACACCTACGCGCCCGGCCGCGCCCAGTCCGCCTACCTCGAGGCCCTCGCGGGACGGCGGATCGTCGGCGAACGCTGCCCGGTCTGCCGCAAGGTCCACGTCCCCCCGAGGGCCGCCTGCCCCACATGTGGGGTCGCCACAGCAGAACAGGTCGAAGTGGGTCCCCGGGGCACAGTCACCACCTTCTGCATCGTCAACATCAAGGCGAAGAACCTCGACATCGAGGTCCCCTACGTCTACGCCCACATCGCCCTCGACGGCGCCGACCTCGCCCTGCACGCCCGGATCGGCGGCATCCCCTACGACCAGGTGCGCATGGGCCTCAGGGTGGAGCCGGTGTGGGCCGAGGGCGCCCGCCACCCCGACCACTACCGGCCCACCGGGGAGCCCGACGCGGACTACGAGACGTACAAGGAGCTGCTGTGAGCGCCCGCACGCCCCGAAGGGACATCGCCGTCGTCGCCTTCGCACAGACCGACCACCGCGGCTCCAGCGCCGACTCCTCCGAGGTGGAGATGGTGATGCCGGTCCTGCACGAGGTGCTGGACCGGACCGGGCTGAAGACCGCCGACATCGGTTTCACCTGCTCCGGCTCCAGCGACTACCTGGCCGGCCGAGCCTTCTCCTTCACCCTCGCCCTGGACGGCGTCGGCGCCTGGCCGCCGATCTCCGAGTCCCACGTCGAGATGGACGGCGCCTGGGCCCTGTACGAGGCCTGGGTCAAACTCCTCACCGGCGACGCGGACACCGCGCTCGTGTACGCCTACGGCAAGTCCTCGCCCGGCTCGCTGCGCGACGTGCTCACCCGCCAGCTCGACCCGTACTACCTGGCCCCGCTGTGGCCCGACGCCGTGGCCCTCGCCGCCCTCCAGGCACAGGCCCTCATCGACGCCGGGGAGACCGACGAGCACGCCCTCGCCGCCGTCGGCGCCCGCAGCCGCGCCGACGCCGCGGCCAACCCGCACGCCCAGCTCAAGGGCGACGTTCCGCACGGCGACTACGTCGTACGGCCACTGCGCACCGGCGACTGCCCGCCGGTCGGCGACGGCGCCGCCGCGGTCATCCTCGCGGCGGGGGAGCGGGCCCGCGACCTGTGTGCGCGGCCCGCCTGGATCCGCGGCCTCGACCACCGCGTCGAGGCGCACGGGCCCGGCGTCCGCGACCTCACCGACTCGCCCTCCACCCGGCTGGCCGCCGAGCGGTCCGGCGCCTTCGAACGGCCCGTCGACACCGCCGAGCTGCACGCCCCCTTCGCCTCCCAGGAAGTGATCCTGCGCAAGGCGCTCCGCCTCGGCGACGACGTCCGCGTCAACCCCTCCGGCGGAGCGCTCGCCGCCAACCCGGTCATGGCCGCCGGACTGATCCGCATCGGCGAGGCCGCCGCCCGCATCCACCGCGGCGACTCCGACCGCGCCCTCGCCCACGCCACCTCCGGCCCCTGCCTCCAGCAGAACCTGGTCGCCGTACTCGAAGGGGAGCCCCGATGAGCAAGGAGCCCGTGGCCGTCACCGGGATCGGCCAGACCAGGCACGTGGCCGCCCGCCGGGACGTGTCGATCGCCGGTCTCGTCCGGGAGGCCGCCCAGCGCGCCCTGGCGGACGCCGAGCTGAACTGGGCCGACGTCGATGCCGTGGTCGTCGGCAAGGCGCCCGACTTCTTCGAGGGCGTGATGATGCCCGAGCTGTACCTCGCCGACGCGCTCGGCGCCGTCGGCAAGCCCCTGCTGCGGGTGCACACGGCCGGCTCCGTCGGCGGGTCCACCGCACTCGTCGCCGCGAGCCTGGTCGCCGCCCGTGTCCACGGCACGGTCCTCACCGTCGCCTTCGAAAAGCAGTCCGAGTCCAACGCGATGTGGGGCCTGTCCCTGCCGATCCCCTTCCAGCAGCCGCTGCTCGCCGGGGCCGGCGGCTTCTTCGCCCCGCACGTGCGCGCGTACATGCGACGCAGCGGCGCCCCCGACACCATCGGCTCCCTCGTCGCCTACAAGGACCGGCGCAACGCCCTGCGCAACCCCTACGCCCACCTCCACGAACACGACATCACCCTGGAGAAGGTCCAGGCCTCGCCCATGCTGTGGGACCCCGTCCGCTACTCCGAGACCTGCCCCTCCTCCGACGGCGCCTGCGCCATGGTCCTCACCGACCGGGCCGGAGCCGCCCGCGCGCCCCGGCCGCCCGCCTGGCTGCTCGGCGGCGCCATGCGCAGCGAACCCACGCTCTTCGCCGGCAAGGACTTCGTCTCCCCGCGGGCCGGCCGGGACTGCGCCGCCGACGTCTACCGGCAGGCCGGCATCACCGACCCGCGCCGCGACATCGACGCCGTCGAGATGTACGTGCCGTTCTCCTGGTACGAGCCCATGTGGCTGGAGAACCTCGGCTTCGCCGCGGAGGGCGAGGGCTGGAAGCTCACCGAGTCCGGCGTCACCGAACTCGACGGCGACCTGCCGGTCGACATGTCGGGCGGCGTCCTGTCCGCCAACCCCATCGGCGCCTCCGGGATGATCCGCTTCGCCGAGGCCGCCCTCCAGGTGCGCGGCCAGGCCGGCGAGCACCAGGTGGACGGCGCGCGCAAGGTCCTCGGGCACGCCTACGGCGGCGGCGCCCAGTTCTTCGCCATGTGGCTCGTGGGCGCCGAACCGCCCGACTCCTGAACGCCGCGCGAAAACCCTCCTCACATGGCCTGTCGGCCGTAGGGACCGGTCGCTAGGCTGGCCCGCGGACGACGAACCGGGAGGAGCACGGACGTGGCCGAGAGCACCATCCAGCAGCACCCGCTCATGGGCTGGGACAAGCCGGAGCTGGACCTCAGCAACGCCGAGTGGCAGTCCAGCAGCCGAGGGCTGGGCGATGTCCAGATCGCATTCGTCGAGGGGTTCATCGCGATGCGCAACAGCGGCCGCCCGGAGAGTCCTTCACTCATCTTCACCCCGGCCGAGTGGGGCGCCTTCGTCTCCGGCGCACGGGAGGGCGAGTTCGACCTCACCTGAACGACCGGTTGTTCCCGCCGTAAATCCGGGACACGCGACCGCGGCGCCCCGCCGGGACCCGCCCCTGAGCGAGGCTGGCCCCAGCAAGGGGAAGGTCGTGCTCCGGAGGTGAGGAACGATGAGCGCTGCGCCGGTCGTCGCCGCGGTCGACGGGTCCGAGGACAGCCTGCGCGCCCTGGACTGGGCCCTGGACGCGGCCCGGCGCCGCGAGGCACCGCTGCGCGTGGTGCACGTACGGCAGTACGCCGCCTGGGGCCAGGCCGACGTGCTGGTCACTGGGGTGCCCGAGGCTGAGCAGGACCCGGTCCTGGACGAGGCGCGCGCCCGGCTGGACCGCAGCACCGGTGTCCCCGCCGTGCAGTACGGGTCCCTGGAGGGGGCGCCGGGCGCGGTGCTGCCCGGACTCGGCGCCGAGGCACAGCTGTTGGTGCTCGGCTCCCGGGGCCGCGGCGGCTTCACCAGCCTGCTGCTCGGCTCCAACGGGCTCGCCGCCGCCCGGGACGCCCAGTGCCCGGTGGTCGTCGTGCCCCGGCCGGGACGCGCGGTGCACGGCGAGGGGCCGGCCGAGCCCGGGCCCCGGGTGGTGGTCGGGCTGCACGCCGACAGCCCCGACGAGTCCGTCCTCTCCTTCGCCTTCGCCGAGGCCGCCCTGCGCGCGGCCCGGGTGCAGGTCATCGCCGCCTACCCGTGGCCCGCCCAGACCTGGGCCGCTCCGGGCCAGTTCGTGCCCGCCCTCGACCAGGAGGCCGTCGCCCGCGAGACCCGGGCCCTCGCCGAGGGGTTCCTCGCCGCCCACCGCGACCGGCACCCCGGCGTCCGGGCCGACACCGAGGCCCTCGCCGGGAACGCCGCCGGACATCTCGTCGCCGCGTCCGAGGACGCCGAACTCGTCGTCGTCGGCCGGCACCGCCGCCGGCTGCTCGCCCCGGCCCGCATGCTGGGCTCCGTCACCCAGGCCGTCCTCCTCCACGCGGCAAGCCCGGTCGCGGTGGTCCCACCCGGACCCCCGGAGGGCTGAGCAGCGCCCCAGCCTTCCTGGACATATATGAAGGCAACGGGAAAAGAGAACTGAAAGGCACACCATGAACAGAGCGCACCGCTGGACCACCGCGCTGGTCGGCACGGTCGGCGCGGCCCTGGCGGCCGCCGGCCCCGTGATGCTGGTACGCGGCCGACTGGGCCGTAAGGAGATCCGCGCCGAACTGGCCGCACAGAAGATCAGCTTCCCCCGCCACGGACTCCCGGCCCGCCTCGCCCCCTTCGCCGGCCAGAGCGTGCAGACCGGCCCCCAGGCGCACGCCTACGCCCAGCTCATCAAGGACCATGTCGTCCAGGCGACCGGCGGCCGCACCTACGCCGAGATCACCGAAGAGCTGCACACCAGCGGCGGCGACGACGAGAAGCTCACCCAGCTGCGCCAGACCGCCTTCATGGGCGAGACACTGCGCGGCTCCCTGCTGAGCGCCTATCAGGCCTGGCACCTGACCACACTGGTCACGGGGCTGGGCGGGGCACTGACCGGCCTCGGCGTGGCACTGCTGGCCGCGGCCGGCACCGCGGGTGCGCGCCCGCCGGCGCCCCGGGACACCCGGCGGTAGCAGAGCGGCCGACAGCCCGCAATCCCTTCGACGGCGACCGGCGTCCCAACGGCTGTGGGGCGCCACGCCATGGCGTCCGGACCAGCCTGAACCTACGGTTCCGCCACACCCGGCGCTCCCGCCCGCGGCCGACCGCACGGGAGCCACCGGGACTTCGCACGCCACCGAAGGAGCCGCCATGTCCCAGCCCGCGTCCCGGAAAACACCCGGAGCACCTCCGCCGGCCCGCCTCCCGCTCCTGCTGTCCCGGCTGCTCGCCCTGGTCGCCGTCGTCCTCGCCACCGCCCTCACCGGCCCCGTGCCCGCCGCCCACGCCGCCGTCTCCCTCACCCGGGTCGGCGACTTCGGCTCCAACCCGGGCGCGCTCACCATGTACGTGTACCGGCCCGCCTCCCTGCCGGAGCACCCGGCGGTGGTCGTGGCCCTGCACGGCTGCACCCAGAACGCCCAGGTCTACGCCGACAACTCAGGACTGCCCCGACTCGCCGACCGCGACGGCTTCCTGCTGGTGCTCGCGGAGACCAGCACCGCCAACAACCCCAGCCAGTGCTTCAACTGGTTCCAGAGCACAGACAACCGGCGCGGCCAGGGCGAGGCCCTCTCCATCCGGCAGATGGTGAGCGAGGCCGTCACCGCGTACGGCGCCGACCCCCAGCGGGTCTACGTCACCGGGCTGTCCGCCGGCGGCGCCATGACCGCGGTGATGCTGGCCACCTACCCCGACGTCTTCTCCGCCGGCGCGGTCGTCGCCGGGCTGCCGTACGACTGCACCAAGGACAACAGCCCCTACACCTGCATGAACCCCGGCGTCGACCTCGGCCCGGACACCTGGGCCCAGCGGGTGCGCGACGCCTACCCGTCGTACCAGGGCCCCTGGCCGCGCGCCGCGATCTGGTACGGCGACCAGGACACCACCGTCGTCCCGCGCAACGCCACCGAACTGCGCGACCAGTGGACCGCGCTGCACGGCCTGTCCCAGATCCCCACCCGCACCACGTCCATCGGGCCGGACGCGACCCGGCAGGACCAGTACCTGGCCGCCGACGGCAGCGTCGCCGTGGAGGTCGACCGGGTCCCCGGCATCGGCCACGGCACCCCCGTCGATCCCGGCACCGGCACCGCACAGTGCGGCAGCACCGGAGCCCCGTACTTCCTCGGCTCGATCTGCTCCAGCTACTGGATCGCCCGCTTCTTCGGCCTGGACACCTCCGACCCGGGTGGCTCCGGCGGCGGCTCCGGCGGTTCGGGCGGCGGCAGCACCGCCGCCTGCTGGACGGCGAGCAACTACGACCAGGTGCGGGCCGGACGTGCCACCACCAGCGGCGGCTCCACCTACGCCAAGGGATCCCAGCAGAACATGGGTCTCTACAACACGTTCGTCACCCACACCCTGAAGGAATCACCCACGGGTTACTACACCATCGCGGACGGCGGCTGCCCCTGACGCGCCGTCAGTCGCCGCCAGACATAGGGGCCGACCACGGTCCAGGGGCCGCCGTCATAGCGGCCTCACACATGTCCGCCGCACCCACCACGCCCCTAACCTCCAGCGCGTCCACCCATCGCCGGAGGAACCCACATGCCCATCCCGCCACCGGCCCGGCCGAGACGCCGAGCCGCACTGCACGCCCTGTCGCTCGCCGCGGCCTGCCTGCTCCTGACCACCCCGGCCACCGCGGCGCCCGCCGACCCGCCGGACGGCCACTGCGCCGGCCGCGCCCTGCTCACCGTGCCCGGCGCCGCCCGTCAGCAGGCCGACTGCCTGGACGAGCTGACCACCGCCGGGACCGTGGCCTCCGGCCACACCGATCCGGCCGACTACGCCGGCCTCACCCCCAAGGACCTGCCCACCCCCAGCGGTGTGCCCGGCATCCAGATCGACGGCTACTTCCCGGACACCTCCACCACCAACACCCACCACGGCTGGAACCACGACTCCCAGTTCGTCATCCGCCTGCCCGACCGCTGGAACGGCGGCCTGGTGGTCGCCGGCACCCCCGGCAACCGGGCGCAGTACGCCAACGACCGGGCCATCGCCGACTGGGTGCTCGCCCGGGGCTACGCCTACGCCGCCACCGACAAGGGCAACACCGGCACGGCCTTCTACCGCGACGGCCGCCGGCCCGGCGACGCCGTCGCCGAATGGAACACCCGCCTCACCCAGCTCACCCGTGCGGCCCGCGCCGTCGTCACCCAGCGCTACCACCGGCCCCCCGCCCGCACCCTCGCCACCGGCCTGTCGAACGGCGGCTACCTGGTGCGCTGGCAACTGGAGAACCACCCCGAGTTGTACGACGGGGGAGTGGACTGGGAAGGCACCCTGTGGCGGGCCGACGGCCCCAACCTGCTCACCTTCCTGCCGACCGCACTGCGCGACTACCCGGCCTACGCCGCCGGCGGCCCCGGCGCGGCCACCGCCGAGGCCGCCCTGCACCGCGCGGGCTTCCCGGCCGGCTCGGAGTTCCTGTGGCCGTACCACCACCGCGTCTACTGGGACCTCACCCAGCGCATCTACCGGGAGGAGTTCGACCCCGGCTACGACGGCCCGGCCGAGGCCGGCACCCCCTACTGCGCCTCCGGCACCCCCGGCTGCGACGCCGACTACGACTACGCGGCCCGCCCCGCCGCCGTGCACCGGGCCGTGCTCCGCGTCGCCCTGACCGGACGCATCGGCAAGCCCCTGATCACCCTCCAGGGCACCCTCGACACACTGCTGCCGATCAGCGAGGACTCGGACGTCTACGCCCGGATGGTGCACGCGGCCGGACGCGACGCGCTGTTCCGCTACTACCGCATCGAGGGCGGCACCCACACCGACTCCCTGGCCGACGCCTTCCCCGACCGGCTCCGCCCCATGGTGCCCTGCCACCACTCGGCCTTCGAGGCCCTGGAGGACTGGCTCACCGGCACCGCCCGCCCACCCGCCGGCCACACGGTCCCCCGCCCGCCCACCGCCACCCCGGCCACCCTGCTGACCAGCTGCCCCCTCCGATAGCCCACCTCCGGGTGCCCGCAGGTCTCCCCGTGCAGTCCGGGCACGTACCATGGCCGCATGTCGTTCCTCCGCCGCCGCAGCGCCACTCCTGCCGGACCCGACTTCGACGTGCTGGCCATGGACCCGGGCGACTGGCCGGGCAACCTCGGTGCGGGCCTGCTGCCCGCCCCCGACGGCACCTGCCAGGGTGTCTTCCTGCGCTACGACCTCTTCGGCGGCCGCGGCCCCGCGATGATCATCGGCAATCTCCCCGAGGGCTCCCCGGCCCGCGAGGTCGCCGAGGGCGAGATCCCCTTCGAGGTGGGCCAGCTGCTGCTGGCGCTGGAGAACGACGAAGAGGTCACCGTCTCCGGCATCGAGGACACCCCGGTCCTCCAGGGCGACAACCTCCTCATCGTGCGCCGGCTGAAGCTGTCCGAGTCGCGGATCTCCTGCGTGCAGTTCGACCGCAGCGATGGCGTCCTCGTCACCATCGCCGCCTGGGACCGCCCCATCACCGACGACCTGTACGCCCTGCTGAAGCCGCTCCCGGCGGAGCTGTTCCAGCAGGGCTGAGGCCCCAGGGCGCCGTCAGCCGGCCGATCCCTCGAGCGTCACGTCGGCGGCGCGCACGAACGCCACCCGGTGGCCGTACTGGATCTCGTAGTACAGGTCCTTGCCCACCACGACCCGGTGCGAGTCGGTGGTGAAGGTGACCGAGTAGTCGTACTCGCCCGGCACCTCGTCACCGACCACGTACCGCTGCCCGGCCGGCAGGGTGTACGGCAGCGCCACCACCGACTGGGCGGGGACCCCCGCCGGGTACGCGGCCTTCTCCGGGTAGGCCCTGCCGTACACCGGGACGGCGGTCAGACCGTCCTTCGGGGTGATCGTCAGCCCCTCGGCGGGCACCGCCGCCGGCTGACCGGGCGGGTTCTCGAACCAGGCCTTCTGGCCGAGGTACCAGATCGCCGTCCAGTCGCCCCAGCGGTCGGCGACCGCGTACTGCTGGCCGGTGGAGACCCGCGAGGACAGATCGTTGACGTCGGTGGTCGGGTCCTTGCCGAAGCCGATGTCCTTGACCAGCGGCGCACTGGTGTCATGGTCCGTGTAGAGCCGCACCTCGCTGGAACCGTGCGCGGTGCAGGCCACGCCCGAGGCGGTGCAGCCCGTGTACGGGGGCTGGTTGGCGGAGTAGTCCGGCAGGATCGTCACCATGCCGGAGCTGCGGCCCCCGGCGCGCTTGAAGGGGTGGCCCAGCAGCTCGAAGTAGTGCCGCCAGTCCCAGTAGGGGCCGGGGTCGGTGTGCATGCCGGGGATGGACGCCGCGGTCGGACCGGGCACGTTCTCGTGGCCCAGGATGTGCTGCCGGTCCAGCGGAATGCCGTACCGCTCGGAGAGATAGCGCACCAGCCGTGCCGAGGACCGGTACATCGCCTCCGTGTACCAGGCGTCCGGGGCGGCGAGGAAGCCCTCGTGCTCGATGCCGACCGAGGCGCCGTTGATGTACCAGTTGCCGGCGTGCCAGGCGACGTCCTTGCCCTTGACATGCTGGGCGATCAGACCGTCGGTGGAGCGGATCGTGTAGTTCCAGGACACATAGGTGGGGTCCTGGACCAGGTTCAGCACACCGTCCCAGGTGCCCTCGGTGTCATGGATGACGATGTATCTGACGCGCTGTGAGAGCGGTCGGTCGCCCAGGTCGTGGTTGCCGTAGTCGTTGTCGCCGAACTGGGCGTACGGCGCCGGGACCCACTCGCAGGACACCGACTCCGGGCACTCGGTGTCGTCCGACCTGACCGTGCGCAGGCCGATACGTTTCAGCTGGGCGGTGTCCGGGGTCAGCCGCGGCTGGGCGGCGAGGGCCATCAGCTGGCCGTCGTCGGTGACGCGCTCCTCGCCGGTGCGCAGCACGTCGTACACGTCGTTCGCGTACGCCGCCGCGGTCGCCGTGTCGTCGGCGCCGGAGAAACGGGCCACCGCGCCGTACCAGTCGGCCGGGTCGGGGCTCAGCGGCTCGCCCAGCCGTCGCTGCGCGTCGGCGAGCAGGGCCGCACCGCCGGCCACGTTCGCCGCCGGGTCGGTGCGCAGCCGCGAGGCCGGGACGCCGGTCAGCTCGGCCGCCCGCGGCAGCGTCCTGAGCCGGGCCGGGAGCGCGGATTCGGACGGCACCCTGACGCCGGGGTGCAGGGCGGCGCGGGCGGTGTCGCCGCGGGCGTCCTCGCTGCCCTCCGCGAAGTGCTCGGTGGTGGCGAGGGCGGTCCGGGCGTCGGTGAGGTGCATGGGGCCGTAACCGCCCGTCACGCTGGGCGCGCCGGCGTGCCGGTCCCAGCGGGACTGGAGGTAGGAGACCGCCAGCAGGACGCTCGGCGGCACGTGGTACTCGGCGGCCGCGGCGGTGAACGCGTGCTGGAGGCGGCCCGCGGAGGCCGTCGTGGCGTGCGCGGCCGGAGCCGCGCCGAGCAGCGGCAGGAGCAGGGCCGCAGAGGCGAGCGGGACAGCGGTCCGCCGCAGGCGTCTGTGGCCGGGGGCGGATGTGGGATCGGTGGCGGAACCTCGCAATGCGGCCTCCTGTGACGGGCGGGCGTGGCGAAGCGTGCGGCGCCGAGCTGGGTCAGTGGTACCGGCTGGCCGACGATCCGTCAATCATGCCGTCACAGTGGCGATTTCCCACGTCACGGAGGGTTTTCGGCGAGTTTCGCGGCGGCGGTGCGCGGGCCTGGGCGGCGTCAGAGGCGTACACCTGTGGGTGCCGCGCCGGAACTCGCCCGAACGGCCGCGGCCCGATTCGCACGGAAGGCGGAACGCGAGCGAATCGGGTGGGAGCACACGAGGGTCCGCGGTGCGCCGCCGCTCTGGCGCACCGCGGACCCTCCTTCCCCGTCAGCGAGTGCCGACGGCCGCGCGGACGGCCTTGCGTGCCGTCTGGGCGTCGTCGTGCAGCCGCCGCAGCAGCAGTCGCTGTTCCTCGCCGGACGGCGCGGCTCCCGGGTGGGCCGGGCCCGCTGCCGCCGGGGCCGACTCGTGCATCGAACGCTGCACGGCCGTCTCGTAGGTGCGGATCTCCCGGGTCAGCAGGAGCATCAGATTCACCAGGAAGGCGTCCCGGGAGGCCGGTCCCGCCGACTGGGCGATCTGGCTGATCTGCCGCCGGGCCGCCGGCGCGTCCCCGAGGACCAGCCACAGCGTCGCCAGGTCGTAACCCGGCAGGTACCAGCCCGCGTGTTCCCAGTCCACCAGCACTGGACCGGCCGGTGAGAGAAGGATGTTCGACAGCAGGGCGTCGCCGTGGTTGAACTGGAGCATGCCGTGCCGCCCCACCTCGTGGGCGATGCCGTGCAGCAGCTTTTGCAGGTCGCCGAGGTCCCGGTCGGTGAGCAGGCCCAGATCGTGGTAGCGGGTGATCCGGGCGCCGTAGTCCAGCGGCATGTCGAAGGTGCCCGCGGGCGGCCGCCAGGCGTTCACCCGGCAGACCGCGCCCAGCGCGGTCCGGATGTCCGTCCGGGGCGGTGCCTCCGTCGGATGCCGCTGGAAGGCCACCGGCCGGCCCGGCATCCGCTCGATCACCAGGGTGCAGTTGTCCGGATCCGCCGCGATCAGCCGGGGCACACGGACCGGGGGCCGGTGCCGGACGAACGAGCGGTATGCGGCTATTTCGTGGCGGCTCCGCTCCGCCCAGGCCGGTGACTGGTCCAGCAGGCACTTGGCGACGGCCGTGCTCCGCCCGGTCGTCCCGACGAGGAGGACGGACCGTCCGTTCCGCCGTAGGACCTGCACCGGAGCGAACTCGGGGCAGATCCGGTGCACCGCGGCGATCGCGGTGCGCAGCTGCGCGCCCTGCGGGCCCGACAGGTCGAGTCTTCCGCTGAGCGGTTGGGTGCCGGGCTGACCCGGGATCCGCCGGGGCCGGCCCACGACCGGGACGGGGCCGCCCGGCCGTGCCGCCGGGTCGAGGAACGGTCCGCCGCCCGCCGGGCGGGTGCGCAGCGGCCGGGTCGGGGCGGACACGGAGGACGATGCTGCGTACATGGGAGATACAGATCCCTTCGTGTGCCTGCGGTGCCTGCCTGAACGTCCGAGCGGACCTCCGCACCGAACGCTGTGCGGAGCTCCGTGCGGAACTCCGTGCGCGCAACCCGTCCCGGTCGCCCGGGCACACCCTGGGGAATGTGCCCGTCATATGCCGCCCTGCCGTCTTTCCGATATCTCGGAGAGGACGGGCGACCGGGTCGGGGTGGCGCTTTCCTACCTGACACCCGATGGCCAGTGGCACACCATCTGGCGGACCCTGGCGAAGCGTGGCGAATAGTCGCCCGGCAACCTCCGCGGGGCTACTGTCAACTCAGCCGAGAACCTGGGGGCTTGAGTGAGCGGACAACCCAACACCCGACTGTCGGACCTGTTCGGCCTGGCCGGCTGGTCGAAAGGCGAGCTCGCGAGACTGGTCAACAAGCAGGCGGCGGCCATGGGCCACCCCCAGCTGTCGACCGACACCTCGCGGGTGCGGCGGTGGATCGACATGGGAGAGATCCCGCGCGATCCGGTGCCGCGGGTGCTGGCGGCGCTGTTCACCGAGCGACTCGGCCGTGTCGTGACCATCGAGGACCTCGGTCTGGTACGGCACGGGCGTGCAGGGAAACGGCAGGGCGACGGGATCGAGGAACACCCCGACGGTATGCCGTGGGCGCCCGAACGGACCGCCGCGGTCCTCACCGAATTCACGGGAATGGACCTCATGCTCAACCGACGCGGCTTGGTGGGCGCGGGTGCCGCGCTCGCCGCGGGATCCACACTCAGCAGCGCCATGTACGACTGGCTGCACACCGACCCGGCCCTCAAGGCCGACGCCCCTGTCCTCGACGACCCGCTGCACGCCGACCCCGCTGGGTTCGACCGCTATGAGGCCGCCCCCATCGGATCGCAGGAGATCGAGGAGCTGGAGCGCTCGGTCGAGGTGTTCCGCGCCTGGGACGCGGCCCGTGGCGGCGGTCTGCAACGCAAGGCGGTGGTCGGTCAGCTCAACGAGGTGGGCGGCATGCTCGCCTACCACCACCCACCCCATCTCCAGCGCCGCCTGTGGGGCGTCGCCGCCAACCTCGCCGTCCTCGCGGGCTGGATGTCGCACGACGTCGGCCTGGAGCCCACGGCGCAGAAGTACTTCGTCATCGCGGCCCACGCCGCCCGCGAGGGCGGGGACCGGCCGCGGGCCGGCGAGGCGCTGTCCCGGGCCGCCCGGCAGATGGTGCACCTGGGCCGGCCGGACGACGCGCTGGACCTGATGAAGCTCGCCCAGTCCGGTGCCGGGGACCGCCTCCAGCCCCGCACCAAGGCGATGTTCCACACCATCGAGGCCTGGGCGCAGGCGTCGATGGGCAAGGGCCAGGCGATGCGCCGCACGCTCGGGCAGGCGGAGGACATGTTCGTCGCCGACCGGGGCGACGGGGAACCGCTGGACTGGATGCAGACCTTCAAGGACGAGGACCTGTACGGCATGCAGGCCCTGGCCTACCGCACGCTGGCCGAGTTCGACCCCGGAGCGGCCGTGCACGCCCAGTACTACGCGGAGAAGGCGCTGGCGCTCCGGGTGGACGGGCGGGAGCGGTCGAAGATCTTCGACCATCTCTCCATGGCCTCGGCCTGCTTCATCGCCGACGACCCGGAACAGGCCTACCGGTACGCCCGGCTGGCCCTGATGTCGATGGGCTCGAACTCCTCGCGGCGCACCTGGGACCGGCTGCGCCAGATGTACCGGCTGAGCGCGGAGTACTCCGGCTACCCGAAGATCCATGAACTGCGGGAGGAGATCAGGCTCGCCCTGCCGAAGCCGCGGCAGAAGGGTGACAACAGCGCACAGGCGTGAGCGCACGGGCGCAGGGAGCCCGTGCGCCGTCGGACCGGCGGGCGGCTCGGCTCAGCCCGTCACCCTGACGACGAGCACACACGCGTCGTCCTCGCGTCCGGCGCCGCCGAACTCCTCCACGACCGTCCGCACACAGTCCCGCGCGGTGCGCGCCGCGCCGAACCGTGGGGCGAGGCCGAGCAACCGGTCCATGGCAGCCGGCCCGCCGTGGTCCGGGACGAGTCCATCGGTGTGCAGCAGCAGCAGATCGCCGGGTTCGAGGGTGACCTCGGCCTGTCCGTATGCGGCGCCCGAGGTGGCGCCGAGCAGCACGCCGTCCGGCGCGTTCAGCACGCACCCCGTTCCGTCGCGGTACAGCAGCGGGGCGGGGTGTCCTGCCTGCGCCCAGACGAGGGTGCCGGTCCCGGGGTGGTAGCGGCAGCAGACGGCGCTGCCGAGGGCTGGTTGCACGGTGGTGTCGAGTAACTGGTTGAGCAGGGTGAGGAGCTGCCCGGGGCGGGCGCCGGACATGGCCATGCCGCGTACGGCGCCGAGCAGCATCGCCATGTTCGAGGCGACGGCCACGCCATGGCCGGTGAGGTCGCCGACGCTCAGCAGTGTCTCGCCGCCGGGCAGCTCCAGCGCGTCGTACCAGACCCCGCCGATCAGGGTCTCGGTCGCGGCCGGCAGGCGGTGGGCGGCGAGGTCGAGGGTGCCCGGGCCCTGGTGCGGGAGTTGCAGGGAGCCGCGCCAGGGCGGCAGCACGGCCTCGCGCAGCTCGTCGGCGATCCGGTGCTCGGTCTGCCGCTCGCCGCGCTGCCGGTGCAGGGAGTCACGGGTCTCGCGCACCGCCCGCTGGGTGCGGCGCAGCTGGCTGACGTCCCGCAGGACGGCCCACATGGAGGTCGTGCTGCCGTCGGCGCCGAGCACCGGCTCGCTCATCATGTGCACGGTCCGCACCGAGGCGTCGGGCCGTACGATCCGGAACTCGCCGTCGATCGGCCTGGCGTCGACCAGGCAGTCCGTCACCATAGCGGTGAGCTTCGGCCGGTCCTCCTCCAGGACCAGGGAGGGAAGTTCGTCCAGGGTGAGGGCGGGCGAGAGCGGGTCGCGGCCGAGGATCCGGTACAGCTCCCCGGACCAGGTGGCCTCGTCGGTGAGCAGGTTCCACTCCGCGCTGCCGACCCGGCTGAGCAGCGATCCGCGGGGGGTGCCGGCGGCCGGCGCGGCGCCGGGGGAGCCGGCGGGGGCGGGCGGGACCGGCTCCGGGCCGTCGCGGAGCTGGGCCAAGTGGGCGTCGAGGTCGTCGAGTTGGTGCAGCGCAAGGTCGTACAGGGCGCGCTGCCAGCGTTCCTCCGGGTCCGCACCGTCGCTCCGGGTGTCCCGCCGTACGGCGTCCACCTCGCCCTTGAGCCGCCGCGCCTGCCTTATCAGCGCTTCGACCGAGCCGCGTCCGGGCGGCTGGGCGGCTGGGCGGTCCGCGGAGACTGGGGACGGCATGACGCACTCCGATGGGGGAGGTTGGCGGCGGGAGGGACGGGGACCGCTACGACTGTCGCACAGCCGGCGACGCGCCGTAAGGGATTTGGCACCACACGATACGGCGATGCTTCCGGCATATGCCAGAGTCTTGCCGGAGCGATCCGAAGGTACGGATGACGTACGCGTCCGGCGGAGCAAGTCGTAGAAGAAATACGGGAGTTGCGCCGTGTTCGCGGACCCTGTCGACATGCTCAACCAGGTGTTCGACGTGCTGGTGTTCCATGGTGCCGTCAACGGCCTGTACATGTCGAAGTCTGACCGGAAACGGCGGCATGCGAAGGGCCCTCACGCACTCCATTAAGGCATGGAGACCATAGTCGAACAGCCCGTCCTGGCCCGCCTCGTCACCGCCGACGACCTGGAGGTCCCGGTCTCGGCCACCCTTCGCTACACCACCGACGATCCGCTGGCCGTCTTCGTGGACTTCCCGGCCGAGGCGGCCCTGGACGGTGAGGAGGTCACCTGGACCTTCGCGCGCTCGCTGCTCGACCAGGGGCTGCGGGCCCCGGCCGGTCACGGGGACGTGCAGATCTGGCCCTCCGGGCACACCCGGACCGTGCTGGAGTTCCACTCGCCCTACGGGCTGGCGCTGCTGCACTTCTCCGCCCCCGCGCTGCGCCGCTTCCTCGGGCGCACCTACGAGGTGGTGGCGGCCGGGCAGGAGGACCTGGCGGGCGTGGTGGAGCGGGGGTTGAGCGCCCTGTTCGGCGGGGTGTGAGCCACGCCCGGCACGGTTTTGACTCTTGTTCACCTCCGCCTCACCGCACGGGTATGGACCTCGCCGGACGCCGCGGGCACCCTTGCGCGCGGTGTGCCGCAGGGGCACTCCCGTGACGAGGACGGGGCGAATGACACCGATCAGCCGAAGAGGCTTCGTGGGGCTCGGCGCATCCATGGCGGCGGGCGTGGCCCTGGGCGGCGCGGGCACCCGCGCATCCGCCGCGGCGGCCACCACGGCGACCGGCACGATCAAGGACGTCCGGCACGTGGTGATCCTCATGCAGGAGAACCGCAGCTTCGACCACTACTTCGGGCGGCTGAAGGGGGTGCGCGGCTTCGGCGACCGCAGCGGCATCACCCTCGCCGGCGGCCACTCGGTCTTCGACCAGCCGAACGGACCGGGCCGCCAGTACCCGTGGAGGCTCAGCGCCACCCCGTCGGCCGGCGGCACCGACGGCGAGACCCTCGCCCAGTGCAGCGGTGACCTCCCCCACTCCTGGTCCTCGCAGCACTCCGCCTGGAACAAGGGCCGCCTGGACAACTGGGTCGCGGGCGTGGGCAACGTCCGCTCGCTCGGCTACCTGGACCGCTCGGACATCCCCTTCCACTACGCCCTCGCCGACAACTACACCGTCTGCGACGCCTACTTCTGCTCCACCCTCAGCGCCACCGGCCCCAACCGCACCTATCTGTGGAGCGGCAAGGTCGACTCCACCTCCTACGACGGCGGCGACGAGTCCGGCCTGACCTGGCAGACCTACGCGGAGGCACTCCAGAGCGCCGGAGTGACCTGGAAGGTCTACCAGAACGCGGCCGACAACTACGGCGACAACGGCTGCGCCTACTTCAAGAAGTTCACCAGCGCCAAGCCCGGCGACCCGCTCTACGACCGCGGGATGGCCTCGGTGCCGAAGGCGACCGGTTCCACCCCGGACGACATCGCCGCCGCCATCAAGGCCGACGTCCTCGCGGGCGCCCTCCCGCAGGTCTCCTGGGTGGTGCCGAACCAGGCGTTCTCCGAGCACCCCTATGCCCCGCCCGGCGACGGCGCGCACTTCGTCAACCTCGTCTACCAGGCCCTCGCCGCCGACCGGGACGTGTTCGACTCGACCGTGCTGTTCCTCAACTACGACGAGAACGACGGCTTCTTCGACCATGTGCCCCCGCCGGCGCCGCCCGCCGGGACGGCCGGCGAGTTCCTCAACGGCGTGCCCTACGGCTTCGGCTTCCGCGTGCCCATGATCGTCGTCTCACCCTGGACCCGTGGCGGCTGGGTCTCCTCGGAGGTGTTCGAGCACACCTCGGTGCTGCGCTTCCTGGAGACCTGGACGGCCGCCCTCGGCACACCGGCCGGCTGCCCCAACATCAGCGCCTGGCGACGCAAGGTCAGCGGCGACCTCACCGGCGTCTTCGACTTCGCCAACCCCGTGTACGGCCCGGTGTCCCTGCCCGCGACCGGCGTGATCGGCATCGGCACCTGCGGCCCGCTGCCCAACCCGGTGCCGACCGACAACGCGCTGCCCGCCCAGGAGTCCGGCACCCGGCCCGCCCGCGCCCTGCCGTACCAGCCGAACGGCTACCTGGACCGGCTGGAGTTCGGCGCTTCCGGGCAGATCCTCGCCTGGATCACCGTGGCCAACCAGGGCGGCCCGGCCACCCGCGCCGCCCACTTCTCCCTCCACCCCAACGCCTACCGCGACACCACCCCCTGGCAGTACACGGTGGACGCGGGCGGCACCGCCTCCGACTCCTTCAACATCGGCACCGGCTTCGGCGACGGCACGTACGACCTGACCCTGGTCGGCCCCAACCGCTTCCTGCGCCGCTTCCGGGGCGACGCCACCCAGGCCGGCCGCTCGGCCGAGGTGCACAGCCGGTACGCGGTCGAGCCCGGCACCGGCAAGCTCGCCGTCTACTTCACCATGACCAACTCCGGTACGTCCTCGGTGAAGTTCACCATCACCTCCCACCACTACCGCAGCGACGGCCCGTGGACCTACACCGTCGCCGCGGGCGGCTCGGCGGAGGACTTCTTCAACGCCGTCGCGTACCAGAACGGCTGGTACGACTTCACGGTGACCGTCGACTCCGACGCGACCTGGTCGCGCCGGTTCACCGGGCACCTGGAGACGGGCGCCGCGAGCGTCAGCGGCTGACCTGGCCGTAGAGGTCCGGGCGCGGGGCGAGGTCGACGGCCACCCGGCCGCCGGCCTCCAGCGCCCGGACCCCCGCCTCGGCCACGACCGAGGCCGCGTAGCCGTCCCAGGCGTCCGGGCCGGTGACCCGGCCGCGCCGGGTGGCGTCCACCCAGGCCTGCACCTCGCGGTCGTAGGCGTCGGCGAACCGTACGAGATAGTCCTGCGCCACCTCCTCCCGGGCGCCGCCGGCGGTGGTGACGACCATGGTGTGCGCGTCGCCGATGCGGGCACTGCCCGCCTCGCACACCGCCTCGCAGCGCACCTGGTAGCCGAAGCCGCAGTTGACGAAGACCTCGACGTCGACCAGCGCACCCCGCTCGGTCTCGAACAGCACGAACTGCGGGTCGAGCAGTCCCTCGGGGGCGCCCGCCGACGACGCGGGACGCAGCACCGTCACCGCCGTCAGCTCCTGTCCGAGCAGCCAGCGGGCCGCGTCGATCTCGTGCGAGACCGAGCTGTTGACGAGCATCGCGCTGGTGAAGCCGGGCGGCGAGGAGACATTGCGGTGGGTGCAGTGCAGCATCAGCGGCCGCCCGAGGGTGCCGCCGTCCAGCAGGGCCTTCAGCCGCCGGTACTCGGCGTCGTAGCGGCGCATGAAGCCGATCTGCGCGTGCCGCCGCCCGAGCCTCGCCTCGGCCTCCACCACCCGCAGCGCGCCGGTGGAGTCCGGCACCATGGGCTTCTCGCACAGCACCGGCAGTCCGCGCGCGAACGCGGCCAGCAGCGCCTCCTCGTGCGCGGGGCCGGGGGAGGCGATCAGGACGGCCTCGACCCCGGGCGCGTCGAGTGCGGCGAGCGGGTCGGTGTGCAGCAAGACCTCCGTCAGGCCCGCCACCACCGCCTCGGCACGCGCGCGGTCGGGATCGGCCACCGCGGCCACCCTCGCACCGCTCACCACATGAGCAAGCCGCCGTATATGGTCGGCGCCCATATGGCCCGCACCCAGTACCGCAACGCCCAGCAGGTCACCCACGCGCGCACTCCCCTCGGCCGACGATCACGCCGTAGCGTACGCGGCCGGGGGAGTGGCGGTCGGTGCCGTGGGGGACCGGCTCAGTACCGCAGGACGCCGGCGATCCCGTCCGCGTCGCCCAGGGTGCCGTCGGGGACGAAGCGGACGTCCGCGCCGGTTTCCAGGCACTGCTCCACGATCTCGTCCACGATGTCCTCGCGGGCGAACGGATCGCCGGCCTCGGAGGGCACCAGATGCGCGCCGACGTCACGGGCGACGACGCGGTAGTTCTCCTCCACCGCGAGCAGCCGTACCCGCCCCTCCCGGGCGCTCTGCCACAGCTCGTCCAGTCCGGCGGCGAAGGTCCGGTGACCGCGCGCGGAGGTCAGCTCGCCCAGCAGTGCCGTGGTGTCCCGGGCCGACTCCGCCTCCATGACCGGTCGGATCGCCTGCCACACGGCGTCGGGGCCGGCGTGCGCGAGGCCGCCGTGGCGCACCTGTACGGCACACCGGGCGACGCTGCCGGCCTCGTCCAGCAGGGCCAGGGCCGCCTCCTCACCGGTGACGTACAGCGGCCGGGGCTGCTCGCGCAGCAGGGTGCTCAGCGCGGTGTCCGCCTGGCGCAGGAACCGCCGGGTGTCCGCGTCGCTGAAGGCGCTCGGCACGTCCCCGATGCGCTGCTGCCGTTCGGCGTCGAAGTTCTCCCGGCTGCGGACGAGCGGGAAGCCCCCGGAGCGCTCCTCGACGACCCGGTCACCACCGCCGCTCCACAGCGTGACGCGGTCCGAGGAGACCGACAGCACCCAGAAGGGCCGTTCGGCGGCCTGGGCGGCGACGAGGTTGCGGGTGAGGAAGGTGTCGGAGAGGACCACCCGCTCCGGGACGCTGCGGGCGAGGGACCAGACCTGGTGCTCGCCCGGGGCGGCGAAGATCGCCAGGCCGTCCTCGGCGTGCGTCAGGTCCACTTCGGCGAGGGCGCGGTCGAGCTGCGCCTCGACCTCCGCCCGCCGCTCGCGGGTGACGCCGGGGTCGGACTCCAGCCGCTTGCGCGCCTCGGCCAGCACATTGCGCAGCCGGACCGGATCCTGGCCGCTCTCGGGTTCGCGGCGGTGTGTCGGGGTCAGCACGGACACCGCCGGGTAGGGACGCGGACGCCGCAGTTCGGCGAGGGCCGCGGGACTCAGTGCGTGCTCCATGACAGCACCATAGGACCGATTCATCTGTCCGGCATTCGGGGTAAAACCGGCGACGGGGCTGGTGAATTCTCCCGCGGTACGACGGTGACGCGAGCCGCCCGGACCGTTACCGTACCCGTCAGTAACCGAACCGCACGGACCGCCCCAGGAGACCCCCATGCCCCAGCTCGACCTCGCCGGAGCGGCCCTGACCTACGACGACGAGGGCCCCCGGGATTCCCCGGAGACGCCCCTGGTCTTCGTCCACGGCTGGACCGCGAACCGGCACCGCTGGGACCACCAGATGGCGCACTTCTCCGGCAGCCGCCGGGTGATCCGGCTCGACCTGCGCGGACACGGCGAGAGCACCGGCGCCGGGGTGCGCACGATCGCCGAGCTGGCACAGGACGTCCTGGCCCTCCTGGACCACCTCGGGGTGGAGCGGTTCGTGCTGATCGGCCACTCCATGGGCGGCATGATCGCGCAGACCCTCGCCCTCGGCCATCCCGCGCGCGTGGAACGGCTGGTGCTGGTCAACTCCATCGGCCGGATGACCTACAGCCGGGGACGCGGGCTGCTGATGGCGGCCTCCACCCTGGTGCCGTTCAAGCTGTTCGTCGCCGCCAACATCCAGCGGGCCTTCGGGCCCGGGTATCCGCGCGAGGAGATCCGCGCGCAGATCCGTGCCTCCGCCGGCACCCCGCGCGAGGTCGTCATGACGCTCTACGGCGCCATGCGCGCCTTCGACCTGCTCGACCGGGCCCCCGAGATCCGCATGCCCACCCTGCTGGTGCACGGCTACCACGACGTCCAGTTGCCCGTGTCCCAGATGCTGCGCCTGGCCAAGGCGTGCCCCGACGCGGTCGTCCGCATCCTGGACGGGGGTCATGAACTGCCCCTGGAGAAGCCGGCCGAGCTGACCGCCGCACTGGACCGGTTCCTGTCCGCGCACACGGCGGAACCGGCCTGACCCGCCCCGCACTTGGTCAACTTTTTAGCTGTGGCCGGTTCCCGGCGGCTCCGGTCCGCCGGCATGGAGAGCGCTTGCTCATCCGCAGGCAAAACGCGGCTGAAACACGCGGGGTAAAGCGTCATCCATGTGACGGCAGCGTTGACCGCTCCCGACCGCCTGACGGAAGGTCGTCATATAGGTGCTCGATACAACTGGTTTCCGGGCCGGTCTCCGCACTCCGCCGAAGCGCAGGTGAGCGGGGGCCGCCAGGGGACCGGAGGCAGGAGGCAGCGCATGTGCGGCATCACCGGATGGGTGTCCTTCGACCGCGACCTGACCGCCGAGGCCACCACATTGCATACGATGACCGAGACGATGGCCTGCCGCGGTCCGGACGACCACGGCACCTGGGCCGAGGGCCCCGCCGCGCTGGGACACCGCCGGCTCGCCATCATCGACCTCCCCGGCGGCCGCCAGCCGATGTCCCTCGCCACCCCCGCGGGAACCGTCGCGCTGGTCTACTCCGGCGAGGCCTACAACTTCACCGAGCTGCGCCGGGAACTCCAGGACCGCGGCCACCGGTTCACCACCGACTCCGACACCGAGGTCGTCCTGCACGGCTATCTGGAGTGGGGCGACGCGGTCGCCGAACGCCTCAACGGCATGTACGCGTTCGCCGTCTGGGACGGACGGCACGACAAGCTCGTGATGATCCGCGACCGCATGGGCATCAAGCCCTTCTACTACTACCCGACCCCCGACGGCGTCCTGTTCGGCTCCGAGCCCAAGGCCGTACTCGCCAACCCGCTGGCCCGGCGCCGCGTCACCCCGGACGGCCTGCGCGAGCTGTTCACCCAGATCAAGACCCCGGGCCACGCCGTGTGGGACGGACTGCACGAGGTGGAGCCCGGCACGGTCGTCACGGTCGGCCGCTCCGGTCTCACCACCCGCGTCTACTGGCGGCTCGAGACCCGGCCGCACACCGACGACCGCGCCACCACGATCGCCACCGTCCGCTCGCTCCTCGACGACATCGTGCGCCGCCAGCTGGTCGCCGACGTGCCGCGCTGCACCCTGCTCTCCGGCGGCCTCGACTCCTCCGCCATGACCGCGCTCGCCGCCCGGCAGCTCGGCGTACACGGCGAGCAGGTGCGCAGCTTCGCCGTGGACTTCGCCGGCCAGGCCGAGAACTTCGTCGCCGACGAGCTGCGCGGCACCCCCGACACCCCGTTCGTGCACGACGTCGTCAAGCTCGCCGACACCGACCACCAGGACATCGTGCTCGACGCCCAGGCCCTCGCCGACCCCGCCGTACGCGACCAGGTGATCCGCGCCCGCGATCTGCCGGCCGGCCTCGGCGACATGGACGGCTCGCTGCTGCTGCTCTTCCGCGCCGTCCGGCAGAAGTCGACGGTGGCCCTGTCCGGCGAGTCCGCCGACGAGGTGTTCGGCGGCTACCTCCAGTTCTTCGACGAGGAGTCGCGCCGCGCCGACACCTTCCCCTGGCTCCCCCTGTCCGCCCGGCACTTCGGCAGCAACACCGACGTGCTGCGCGCCGACCTCGCCCGCTCCCTGGACCTGCCGGGGTACGTGGCCGACGGCTACCGCACGGCCGTCGCCGCCATCGACCGCCTGGACGGCGAGAGCGACTTCGAGTACCGCATGCGGCGGATCAGCCATCTGCACCTGACCCGCTTCGTCCGGGGCCTGCTCGACCGCAAGGACCGGATGAGCATGGCCGTCGGCCTGGAGGTCCGGGTGCCGTTCTGCGACCACCGGCTGGTCGAGTACGTCTACAACACCCCGTGGGCGCTGAAGTCCTTCGACGGCCGGGAGAAGAGCCTGCTGCGCGAGGCGACCGCGGACCTGCTGCCGCGCTCGGTGTACGAGCGGGTCAAGAGCCCGTACCCGTCCACCCAGGACCCGCGGTACGCCCGCGCCCTCCAGGAGCAGGTCAAGGACCTCCTCACCGACCCCTCCCACGCCGTCTTCGACCTGGTCGACCGGGAGCGGGTGCGGCAGGCCGCCGAGCGCGAGGCACCGGTCACCACCCAGCCGGCCCGGCACGGCCTGGAGCGAACCCTGCACCTCGCCCGCTGGCTGGACCTGTACTCACCCGAGCTGGTCCTCGGCTGAGAGCGCGGTCAGCCCAGTCCGATGGCGCGGTCGGCGGCCGCCGCGCTCGGCTGCCACCACGTCGTCACCGGCTCCCACACCAGGATCCGCCGGCCGGTGCCCAGCCGTGCGGCGGTGAAGGCACGGCCGGACTGCGCCGCCGACGCCGCCACACCGAGCGCGTCCACCCTGCGGGCCTCGGGGTCCGCAGGGTCGCCCACGGTCCGTACGTCGGCGTAGGCGGTGCCGCCCGCGGCGAGCCGGTAGCCGCCGGAACCACCCGTCGGCACCGGCAGCGCGGCCCCGTCCAGGCCCTTGAAGGTCACCGTGGGCGCCCGGTCGACGGCGCAGGCGCGGACGCCGCGGTTGGTGACGCGCAGCCGCACCACGGTCGGGTCGGCGAAGGCGGCCCTCGCCCGGACCGCCAGCACCTGCTCGGCGCAGCGGGCCGGGTGTCCGGGGCCGGTCGCGGCCAGGCTCTGCGGAGCGGTCAGCAGCAGGGCCGCGACGGCGGCCGACACGGCGGGTACGGCGATGAAGGCGCGCGGACGCATGCTGGTCCTCCCGGTCTGGTCATGGCCGGCTGCGGGACGGCGACGGCGAGGTCATCGGCCGGCGCCGTCCATGGTGGCGCTCCAGTCGCCGCCGTCGGCCGGGCACGAGCTGCCGCTGGGGGGCAGGGTGCCGTACAGCAGAAAGTCGTCGATCGTGTGGTGCACACAGGTCGAGGAGGAGTAGCCGGTGTGCCCGTCGCCCTTGTTGTCGAGAATCACCGCCGACGGGCCGAGCCGCCGGGCCGTCTCCTCCGTCCACCGGTACGGCGTCGCCGGGTCCCCGCGCGTGCCCACCAGCAGCATCTTCGCCGAGTGCACCTGCTTGACCCGGTCCCGGATGAAGTCCGTGCCCCGCGGTCTGCCGTAGCACATCAGCAGCTGGATGAGCCGGTAGCGCCCGAAGACCGGCGAGGCCTCCTCGTACGCGGCCCGCAGTTCCTTCAGGTCCCGGGTGAGCCGGGCGGCGGTGGGCCGGTCGGGGTCGTCGGCGCAGTCGATCGCCATCAGCGCGGCGGGCAGGTTGTCCGCGGGGACGTGCTGCGGATCGGTCAGGCCGCCGTGGACCGGGTAGCGCCGCTGGCCGGCACTTGCGCCGGTGCTCCGGAGCGGGAGCCGGATGCCGCCGGTGGAGAAGGCGAGCACGCCCCGGGTGTCGCCGTCCTCCGTGAGCGAGGCCAGCGCCCGCTCCAGCAGGGGCCACATCTGCTTGCTGTAGAGGGCCTGCCCGATGGCGCCCACCAGGTCCTGGCCGGAGAAGGAGCCGCCGAAGTCGGTGGGCACCGGGTGCTCGTCGAGCGAGTGCACCAGCCGTACGACCTCGTCGCCGGCCGCACGCCGGTCCTGCCCGAACGGACAGGCGAGATCCGTCGTACACCAGTCCAGGAAGTCGTCCAGTGCGGTCTGCTGCCCCTCGGCGCCCGCGATGCCCTGCTCGGACAGCGGCTCGGTGAGGGTGTCCACGCCGTCCAGCGTCATCCGTCCCACCTTGTGCGGGAACTGCGCCGCGTACACCGCGCCGAGCCGGCTTCCGTAGGAGAAGCCGAGGTAGTTGAGCTTCTTGTCGCCGAGCGCCTGGCGGATCACGTCCAGGTCGCGGGAGGCGTTCACGGTGCCGATGTGGCGCAGCACCGGGCCGGAGTTCCGGGCGCAGGCCGCGGCGGCCTTTTGCAGCTGGACGAGCAGCGCCTGCGGATGGTCGAGGTCGGCGGTCCCGTCCGTCGCCGTCGCGGCCTCGTCGGTGCCCTCGCCGCAGCTGACGGGGGAGGAGCGGCCGACGCCGCGCGGGTCGAAACCGACCACGTCGTATCCGTTGGTCAGGTCCATGAACTGCTTGCCTGCGGAGGCCAGTTCGCTGACGCCCGAGCTGCCGGGGCCGCCGAAGTTGAGCAGCACCGAGCCCCGGGACGGGCCCGTCGCGCGATAGCGGGCCAGGGCGAGGTCCAGAGTGCCCGCGGTGGGCCGGGCGTAGTCGAGCGGCACGGTCACCTTGGCGCACTGGAGGTCCTTGGGCATGTCGGGGCCCGCGCAGGCACCCCACACCGCCTTCTGCCGGTAGAACCGGGACAGGTCGGGCTGCGGCGGGGTCGCCGCGGCCGCGGGCAGCCCGGCTCCGAGCAGCGCCAGAGTGAGGAGTCCGGCCCCCGTGCAGCGCCGCACGGCGGACCGTGTGGACAGCATGGCCAGCATCGATCGCCTCCTGGGGCGCGCCCGTCCTGGGCCGGGGCCGACGCCCTCGGATCACCTTAAGCGGGCCCCGGAAGGCCCGCCTCCGGACGAGCGGGACGGCACCGGGTGCCGTACCCTTCGCTCTCTCCATCCCTTTTGGTGATCATTCAGTGTGCTTTCCATGCGGTTCGATAGCTGTGCCACTCGATGGGGTGAAAGACCGATTGGCCATAACTCGGACGGTTCGCCTGCGTTTTACAGGGTGCGGGTGAATGGCCCGCGACGATGTCTGGAAGGCAGGGAACCTATGGGACGGGCTACCCGAAACGGTGTGATCGCCGCCGCCGCCGTCGCCGCTTCCGGCGCGCTGGCCGTGGCGCTCCCGGTGTCCGGGGCCTTCGCGGCCGCCGGGTCCGGCGCCGACGGAAGCGCGCAGAACTCGCCCGGACTGGTCTCCGGCAACGGCATCCAGCTCCCGGTGCAGGTGCCGGTGAACCTGTGCGGGAACACCGTGAACGTCGTCGGACTGCTCAACCCGGCCGCGGGCAACCGGTGCGTCGGCAGCGGCAGCGGCAGCGGCAGCGGCAGCGGCAGCAGCGGCACGGGCGGTGCCTCCGCGTCCGGCGGGGCGTCGGCGCACGGCGGCGCCCAGGACTCGCCCGGAGTGGTCTCCGGCAACGGCGTCCAGCTCCCGGTCGACGTACCGGTCCAGATCAGCGGCAACAGCGTCAATGTGGTCGGCGTGGCCAACCCGGTGCAGGGCAACACCTCGGTGAACGGCCCGGGCGACCAGCCCCGCGTCCCTCGCCACCCGCAGACCCCACCGGCGCCGCACACCCCGCCGACCCCGCACACCCCGTCGGCCCCGCCGGCCCACCCGGCCCCGCACCCCCGGCACACCCCGCTCCCCGTGGAAGAACCGCCCCGGACCGTGACCACCCTCGCCCACACCGGCACGGACCTCGCGGCCCCCGCCGCCGCGGTCAGCGCCGCGCTCCTCCTGACGGGCGGCGTCCTCTACCGCCGCTTCCGGCAGGGCGGCACCCGCTGACCGGCCGCCGACCGGCACGTACCAAGCCCGCCCGCGCGTACGGCCCGCCCGCCGGACGCGCGAGCGGGCACCGGCCGGTCCGCCGGGACGAGGGACCGGGCCGGCCGGCACACCTGCGCAACGGCCGATCTCCCCATGGCGCGGCCCCCGTTGATCCGGAAGGATGCGGCAGGTCAGCCATGACCCCCGACCGAAACGGAGCGCGCCGATGACCTCTCCGGCCCCCCATGACCTCGTCGTCACCCAGGCCACCCTCGCCGACTGGCCGGTGATCAGCGGATGGGCGGCCGCGGAGGGCTGGAACCCCGGACTGTCCGACGGGCCCGCGTTCTTCGCCCAGGACCCCGAGGGGTTCTTTCTCGGCCGGATCGACGGGGAGCCGGTCTCGGCGATCTCCGTGGTGAACTACGGCTCCGACTACGCCTTCCTCGGCTGCTATCTCGTACGGCCCGACCTGCGTGGCCAGGGGCACGGCCTCACCACCTGGAAGACCGCGCTGGCCCACGCCGGGGACCGCACGGTCGGCCTGGACGGGGTCGTCGCCCAGCAGGACAACTACCGCCAGTCCGGCTTCGAACTCGCCTACCGCACCATCCGGTTCACCGGACCGGCCCCCCAGAGCGAGACCCCCTCCGGGGTCCGCCGGGCCGGGCCCGGCGACCTGGCCGCCCTCACCGCCTACGACGGCGCCTGCTCCCCGGCCGACCGCCCCCGCTTCCTCGCCGAGTGGCTCACCGGCCCCGGCCACCACGCCGTGGTCCGCCACGACGGCGGCCGCCTCACCGGCTACGGCGTCATCCGCCCCGGCCATGACACCCTGCGCATCGGCCCGCTGTTCGCGGACACCGCCGAGGACGCCCGCGCCCTGTTCGCCGCCCTCACCGCCGAGGCGGCCGGCCGGGAGATCGCCCTCGACGTACCCGAGCCCAACACGGCCGGCGTCGCCCTCGCCGAAGCGGCGGGACTCGTCGCCTCGTTCGAGACGGCCCGCATGTACACGGGCCCGGTGCGCGCGCACGCGCAGGAGCGCGTGTTCGGCGTCACCACGCTCGAACTGGGCTGACGGCGCCCGGACCACACCGGTTCGCCGCCTAGGTGTTCTGTCCTGGGAGGTTGTGGACGGGTGGGCCAGGTCTCGGCTGAGGGGTCTTGAACGGGTGAGGGCCTTCCGGTTCGGTGTGGATT